>JBDUEM010000189.1:0-15154 GCA_040002435.1 Bryobacteraceae bacterium | reverse complement strand
GCCCGCCATTGTCGCCGGCAAGATCGCCGCGGCCGCGAGGCCGCATTCGCGCCCAGGCCCTTCGAAAACTTTGCTCGATGTGAAACGCCGCAAAAACTGGTCGTAAAGTCTCGTTCGAGATGGCGCTATTCGGGCGAAGTTTCACCCGATTTGGATGAAAAAGATGTCACAACAGATCACGCTTTTGGAGCCCCAGCTGACGCCCGGCCGCCAGCGTCGCGCTCGTGGGCCCGCCGGGAAGCGAACGCGGCGGGTACGCGCAAGTTCCTCGCAGAGTTGTTCGCGAGCGCGTTCTCGTCGACGTCGGGCCGGGTCGCGGCGCGGGGCTCGAAGTCGTGCAGATGTTTACTGGGTTGATGCATCACGCGAGCGTTGGCAGGCGGTAGGGCACGGGCGGCGGTGAACGCGGTCGCGGTGAGTGGGGGGCCACGCTGATGGGCGGCGGACGCGGGCCGGGGTGATCTGGCACATATACTGTCTGGACATGGCCTACCCCACGAGCAAACCGTTCAATCCTACGTCTGACAACCTAAAGTTGGCCCTTCCGCATCTTGCTTTTGAGATCAATCATTTCCGAGCATTTTGGAGATTGGATGAAAAATTCTTGTCAGGCCCAAGCCCAGGCGATCTTATCATTCAAGCCGTTCGATATGGATCACTTTTGCACTTTCGGGTACTGCTGGAATTCTTCTACGATGAAGCTGGCAAAGATGACATTGTGGCCCATCACTTTAGGGGCCTCCAAGGAGTGGATATAGTTTTCCTGGACAGCCTTCGCAAGCCGCCGACTTGGCTCTATATGCTGCGCGTGAACCTTGATAAACTACTCGCCCATCTAACCGAATCGCGTTGGGCGGATGACCGACCGGAGCGAAATTACTATTCAGGCAGGTTCGCCGAACTTGATGAAGTGATCAACAGGTTCCTGTATATGTTGCCCGAGCCTCATCGTGGCTTGCTGAAAAGCAGAGTGGATGAATTCGAACGTGCCAATGCGCCGAAATATCGGACTAACTAAGCCTTCGTCACGCCTCCGGCCGCGCGCCGCGTCGTTGAACGCGGTCGCGGGGCGGATCAAGACGTGGAACGTTTCATTGTCTCGGCCGCCTCGTGGAGGCTATCTAAGACTTGGTCTGAAGGACAGTCGGGCTGCCTAAACTGCGCCAATACTGTAGGATCGAACGCGCGCAAGTTGAAGGAGGTTGTTTCGTAGGGTAGGAGTTTCCAGTTGCGGATTCCGAGGTAGCGCGATAATTGTACCGATATCGCGGGGATCAAGATTCCGACTCCCGCGATCAATCATTCCGAGATGGAGAAAGCGCTGTAACATCAAGAAACGAAATAATGTTGACGGCGGAGGCGCTCGTAGACTAGGGCAATCAGTCCTCGGCCATTGTTTTATCGCGCCGATATCGGAATAGCGATTTTCTTCGTCGGAATCCGCACCAGTCGATATCTGTCGGCAGTCGAGGTGACTTGATACCCTCTACGAGAAGGCGGCCGCTCAAAGGTTTAGTGCCCACGCCGGCCAGCGCATCTTCCTCAATGCCGGACACCTAATCTACTACGACGAATGGGTGAGCTCCCCGATCTATGAAGGCTCCCGTATCCCGATCCCTCGGGAATGGTGATGCAGAGCGACGTCATCCCGTCGTCGCCTGAGTATTTTTCAACCCGCGCCGAAGATGGCTACGCTATCGCAGACGCCGGTCTGCGGCGCCGAATCCAAAGAGACCACCCGGACTTCCCCGCCCGCATCGAATGCCGCCGAGCCTTCCTCGAACAAACGCTAGGAATCGCGCTACCGGAAGAGGTCCTGCCCTTGTCGAACATGGCGGGAATCGTACCGCCATATCTCCTGCGGCCGAACCTGATTTTTGCTATGGGTGAAAAACGATGAATGGTGAGCGCGGTAGGATTCGAACCTACAACCTGTTTCACTTTCGAGCCGGATCGTTAGTGCTTAGCGGGTCGGCACTGACAACACCGTGGCCTTCGCGAATCACCGCGAGGCAATTCACCGGGACCTTGCCCGCGTGCTCGGTGCTGCCATTCGTCCACCGCACCGTCACCTCCGCTGACGTCGCGTTCCCCAAGCCGAAATGCAACCTCTTGTCATTCGCCGACAGGAAACTGGCCTGAGCAGTGACTTCCTGGGCCTGCACCCGGTCGCCATATCGGACTGTCACGCGGGATCCGATGGCACTCCGGTTCGTTTGGACGCCGATCAGGCGAACCTTCAGCCAGTTGCCACCGCTCGATACATCGTTACGGAGCAACGAGGGAGGCTCATTCATGTTCCAGACCAGAATATCGACGTCGCCATCGTTATCAAAATCGCCGAATGCGCACCCTCTGCTCGAGTGGGCCGCGGAAACGCCCGTTCCGGCTTCGCTGATGAGTTCCTCAAATCGGCCGTCACCCAGGTTTCGGAAGACGAGGCGGGGCGTACGGTACGGGTATCGAGGCAATGTACGCTCCAGTTCGGGATAGAGATTTCCAGTTACCACGAACAGGTCGGGAAGGCCATTGTTATCCAAATCGACCATGCCCGTGCCCCACGACACGTACCGCGTCTCCACGCCCAATCCGGCCCGGAGAGTCAAATCAGAGAAGTTACCTTTCCCGTCGTTGACGTACAGCACTGCGGTGTCATCGGCAAAATGCGTCTTCAAAATATCGATGTTTCCGTCGAGGTTATAGTCCCCGAGAGCGATGCCCATGCCGGCTTGGGCCACCCCGTCCTCGCTGAGAGCGATGCCCCGGAGAATCGCCTCTTCGCGAAAGGTACCATCCTTCCGATTGTGGAAAAAGAAACTCGGCGTTGAATCCCCAGCCATGTAAATGTCGGGCCAGCCGTCGCTATCCAGGTCGGCCGTTACCGCGGTTAACCCATAGCTGCCGGCCGTGGCGCCTACGCCGGAAGGGCCGCTGACGTCGGTAAATGTCCCGTCGCGGTTGTTGCGATACAGAGAAGGTCGCGTGGTTGGGAGACCGAGCGGACCGCAACTCACCGGAACACCTTTCCAGTTGCAAGTGGGGCTCTCTCCGGCTTTGGGCGTCTTTGCCAAATCGAAGCCGGCGTAACGGGCGACGAAAAGATCCAAGTGCCCGTCGCGATCGTAGTCCACCCACGTGCAACCGGAATTCCAGTCCTGGACGGCGGTGATCAATCCCGCCTCCTTGGTTACATCCGTGAACGTTCCGTTTCCATTGTTCCGGTAAAGAACATTTTGCCCCCAGTACGTAATGAACAGATCTTCGTACCCGTCGTTGTTGTAATCCCCGACTGTGACACCGGTAGCCCAACCATTTCTCACCAAACCCGCTCGCGCAGTCACATCCGTGAACGTGCCGTCGCGATTGTTTCGATAGAGCCGGTTCGTGTCGTCCTGGGTACTTCCGTGAAGACGTGAGCCGCTCAGAGTGAGGAGATCGATCCAGCCATCGTTATCGTAGTCGAAGAACGCCACACCGCAGCCAATACCTTCGATGATGTAGTCCTTTCGATCAATCCCGCCACAAATGCCTGGCTTGGTTAGACCCGCGGCTTCTGCGATATCCGTCAGCCTGGAGCCAAACGGCAAGCCCGACGGTTTGCCCTTAGGCGTCGCGTCAAGCCCTCGCGAGGCCATGCCTTGGCCTCTCAGCGCCGGCGCCATCAGTGCGGCAAGCAGGTTCCGGCGCGTCAACATGCTTGGCTCATTTCGTTGGCTGGTCCTTAAACGCGTACGACGGGGGAGCGCCCACAGGGTCATCATCCCGGTCCTGATCCTTGAATTTGACGAACTGTTCGGTGGCCTGTTTCGCCTTAGCCGACTCGCCGAGCGCCCGATACACCGCGGCCAACTGATAGTATGCACGAGCCAACTCTGGGCGCAAACGAACAGCAGTCTCCAACTCTGTCCGGGCCGTCCCCATATCGCCCATCTGACGTCGAAGCCGGCCCAGGTTGAAGTGGACCAATGGGTTTGACGGGTCCGCCTTCGCCGCTTTTTCCAGCGCTGTTGCGGCGCCCGGCCGGTCGTTTTGCTCCATCAGCACGATTCCGTAATGAAGCAGGTAATGCGAGTTCTGGGGGGCGATGGCCAAGGCACGCTCCAAATGCACCTTCGCTCCGGCTTCATTGTTGTCCTTGACAATATCGATGACGGCCAGCATGAACTCCGCCTTGTGATTCTGTCCATTCAACTGGACGGCGTGAGCGAAGTGCTTGCCGGCACGCTCATGCTCGTGCAGCAGGAAAAAGCTCAAGCCGATGCCGTAGAAGACCTCGGACGTTTGCCGCTCTTTCGCAGCCAGCAGAAACGACTGGATCGCCTGTACCTGGTCGCCGCAACGCTGGTACGTGCGGCCCTGCTGCGTCCGTAAAGCGAAGTCGCCCGGCTTGGCTCTTACTGCGGCCTCAATGGCTGCGATCGCCTCCGAATTGCGCCCGAGCAGTAAGTACGCCTCAGCCGCCGCGGACAGATACTCGGGCGAATCGTCGCCCGTTGCTTTCAACGCGGCGGTGAGACACGATTCGTCCCGTGTGGCTATACAGTGAATCAGGCGTTCGGCAACGTTGACATCGTTGGTGGCCGGCGACAAGAACACGAGGAACAGCAGACCCGTCATTGGTTCTGTACCTGGTCTTTTTCTGAGTGCGTTAGCACCCGAAACTTCTCCTGCTCCCTTAAGGCATCCTCCTCACGATTCAGCCGCATGAGGATCCTGGCAAGTTGGGCCGGGAAACTGGGATCCGCGGGAAACTCCTTCTCCGCCAGCCTAAGGATCTCCACCGCACCCTCGAGATTACTTTTCTGAACAAGGGCCGCTACCAACGCCTTATACGCAAGCTCCGATCGTGCATCGAGCTCAATCGCCTTCCGCAAGTAGACGGTCGCCTCTTCGTCGAGCCCGAGGATCCGGAGTGTTTGTCCCAGGAACAGGTTTGCATCGGAGTAGGCCGGGTTCAGAGCGAGCTCTTTGCGAAAGCACTCTGCCGCTGGAACATATTCGCCGTCCTTGTAGAGGAGAAATCCCAACCGGAAGTTTACAGCCGGTAAGTCGGGCTTGAGGCGGAGCGCCTCCCGATACTCCTTGCGAGCCTCTGCATCGTTGTTCTTCTGCGTATGCGCGTTCGCATACAACACATGAAGCCAGGGTGAGTCTGGGAAGTCAGCTAAAAAGGCTTTGAAATGCTCGAGGCCCGCGGACTTATCTCTAAGCGCGTGGTCCTCTTCAATCAGCGAGTAGAGCGCATAGGCATCGCGTACACCCAAGTCCCGGGCTTCCAGCAAGTATTTCTGCGCAGACTTGTGATCCCCCAGGGATCGACAGTTCAATCCCATGTAAAACCGGGACTCGCCAGAGACAGCCACTTCCCGCAGAATCCTCAGTGAGTCCTCATGCCTTCCCAGTGCATGCAGCGCGATCGACTGACGGAGGCGTAAAGCTGTATCGGACGGCGCTGCGGCGAGCCCCTTCTCCGTCCAGGCAAGCGCCGCTGCATAGTCATGCCCGGCGATCAGGAGCGAAGCGTAACCGGCGTACAACGAACCATCCGTAGGAGTGCTCCGAATGAGGTACTCATAAGCACTGCTGCGATCGGAGTAGGGCAGCGATGGATTTTCGGCTCTCGCCCGGGCAAGCGCCGTGGAGGTGGCGCCCCAAGCCGGAAGAGCAACAAACAACAGAACAAAAGCGGGAACACCCATCGAGGCTATTTTAACAGTCGCAGCATTTGGGTGTTCCCGATTTGAGAGACCTTCGATCAGAAATGAAATCTTAACGAAAGCTCGATGATGCGGCCATCGAGAGCCGACGTGATTCGCCCGTAGTTGCCGGAGCCGACCGTGGTCGTCGGGTTGCCGAAATTCGTGTGGTTGAACACATTGAAGAACTCGGATCGGAACTGGAGCCGTCTCTTCTCGGTGAACGCGAAGTCCTTATAGAGTCCCATGTCGAAGTTGATGAGACCCGGACCAGTGATTCTGCCAGGACCCGCATTGCCGAATTTCCCGAACGCCGGCCTTTGGTAAGCAGCAGTGTTGAACCACTGAGTGATCGTCTTGGGGTACGTGAGTTGCTGTCCGGGCGCGACATCGGGGCGCGTCGCAAGACCTTGATTGGAAACACTCAGCCCCGGATTCAGGGACAACCCGCTTCGAAACGTTGAAATGCCGTTGTACTTCCATCCGCCAAGTAGTACGCGAGAGAGACCCTTGGCGTGCGTCATGAACGGTATGTCGTAGATCCAGCTAAACGACGCCACGTGGCCGACGTTTACACTAGAGTTCCCCGTGTCCGCACGAACGTCATAAGAGTTCTGCACGCCGTTGTTACCGAAGCCCGTGCCGAACCCCTCCTGGACTCCGTGGGAGTAGGTATACGCGCCGGATAGGAACAGACCGTGGCCGACCTGATGGCGGGCGGACATCAGTAATCCATGCCATCCGGCGTTCCCGGTTGTCGTAAAGGACGAGATGGAACCCCATCCGTAGAACGGGCCGTAGACGTACGGGTAGGTGCCGGTGTTGATATCGGGAGGATAATCGAACCCGCCCACTGGTTTCGGTTGATTCCAGTTGAGCCCGATGCCCCGATGGCGCACCTGATTACCGGCGCCCCCAAGGCTCAATATCCAGCTTCCGATCTGGTGTTCCAGACTGAGGCTGTAAGTGTAGACGGCAGGGGCTTGGTTGTTGAAGTCCAGGGTAGACAGATTCAGCGCGGGTGGCGGATTCTGTGTCCCGGTGCCAATCGGACTCGGAAACAATGGGTCCTGCAAGGTCAGGTTCTGAAGGAATGGCGGGTTGTTGGGACAGGCGTAGGTGCAATCGTTGCCGGTAAAGACCCGCGTACGAGTAATGCCGAAGCCGCCTCGCAATGACGTTGTACCGCGGCCGAAGGGATCCCAGGCGAAGCCAGCCGTCGGAAGGAAGAACCACGAATGCTCGTTCGTGTAGTTTATCGGCACACCGTTCACGCCGTTAAATACCAAGCCGTTGAGCGGATCGTAGTTTGGAGTGAGTGTAAGCGTCCCATTTGGGTTTACAATCGGGGCCTTCGAGGCGCTATATTTCCTCGGGTCGAAAGCTGTGCCGTAGCCGACCTGATCGTGGGGCAGCGGCATGTTCATGATGCGCAAACCGAGGTTCAAGGTCAGCCGATTCGAGATTCTGAACGTATCCTGAAAATACGGGGACACCATCGTTCCATGGATATACGGCCGGCGTTCACCGTTGGTCTGGTTAAAACTAGCCGACTGGCCCAGCAGGAAATCCGCAATCGGGTCGCCGGTAAACTTACCGCTGAACAGCCAGGCACCGTTGCTCTGCGAAAAGATATTCTGCCGTTTGGTGCTGAAGACCACGTTGATGCCGCCCTCGATGTTGTGCTTTCCCTTGACCCAACTCCAGTCATCCGTCAGAGTGTCCTCCAGGTCAGAGGCGTGCGTCAGCGGCAACGACTGGACGACACCCAGGCTGGACCAACCTCCGGAGAACTGGACCAAAGGTAACCTCTCCGAGAGGAAGCCATTGTACGGCAGCGTCGATTTGAAGTTCGGAACCTGATCCTTATACACCAGACCATCGAGCGCGAGCGAAACCGTGTAGATATTTGAACCGAGCGAGACCTGGTTGACCATCTGCGGTGAAATGATCCACGTGAATTGAGCCTCCGCCAGTTTACTGCGTGTGAAATATGTTTGAGTCTGATTTGTAAACGGGCTGGGAAGGAACGTCTGGTTCGGCAGATTGTCGTCCTGGCGCAAGTCGAAGTATTCTCCCATCAGGTGAAACTTCTCACCGATGTTATGGTCGACCTTGATCTGTATATCGTTCTGTTTCAAGATTTCCGGATTCGCATTAAGGTAGTTGTTGAAACTCCCACTGTTGTAATTCGGGAGTAGAGCCATCGTGTTCAGATAGACCAGCGAGTTCTGGTTTAGCCGGTTCGGCGGAATCACGTATTGGCCCGCAGCATTTTGCGGGAACGGCTGCGAGGTCACCGGATCAACAATTTTGGTGTTGAAAATTCCGTTCCTCATATCCTGGGTTGGCGTAGCTCCGAACACCGTGCTGGAGATATGCTTATTGACCGCTGACTCGCTGAAGAAGAAGAACGTCTTGCTCTTGTCCCTGCCGTATAACCCCGGGATGAACACAGGACCACCGATCGTGCCGCCGAAGATATTCTGCTTCAACGGCAGCACCCTGGGGCTGAAGAAGTTTCTGGCGTCGAAGGCGTCATTCCGAAGATATTCCCACAATGCGCCGTGGAAATCAGATGAACCGCTTCGGGTCTGAACAAGAACGATGGAAGCGCCCATCAGCGTGTACTTCGGGCTGATGTTGTTTTGCAGGGTCCGTACTTCCTGGATGGAGTCCGGATTCGGTGTAATCGTGGTCTGGGTCATGTTCCCGGTGTTCATATTCCACACGCCGTCCAACTCGTAGAGTGTCCCGCTTTGTCCCATTCCATTGATCGACATCAGGTTGCTGGTGCCGAATCCACCCGTCCCCTGGGCTCCAGCATTCCCCACTTGCAAGTTCAAAACGCCTGGCATCAAGGCGGAAAGGCTCTGATAATTCCTGCCGTTGAGCGGCAACTCCTGTATCTGCTGTTGAGCCACGTAGTTCGAGACGGTCGAAGTCGTGGTCTGAACCTGCGCGGCCGATGCTTCTACGACTACCGTCGAAGCAACGGAGCCGACAGAAAGCGTGGCGTTAACGGAACGGACCACCGTAGGACCGACGAAAATATCCTTTTCCGTGTATCGGGTGAAGCCGTCCTTACCTGCGGTGACCTCGTACGTACCGCTTGCAAGGCCCGTCATCGAGAACGATCCTTGATTATTCGTGAGAGTCTCGACCTTGCCGCCGGTTCCCTGGTTCGTAATTGTCACTTTCGCGTCGGGGATGACTCCCCCTGTGTTGTCAACCACCAATCCGTTGATAGTGGACGAAGCGCTCTGGGCGTTGGCCAGACCAACGAACAGTCCGAAAGTAAGCACTGTCTGGATCAGCGGCAGTCGAATGCGAAGACGTGGCATCTTTTTGGCTCCCTTAATCGTTTCAAAAGACCCCGTTAAAGACCGCCCGCGTTAGTCAATCTCAACGCAAGGAACTTCCATACAGCACCAACTCACGCTTCCGAGAGCAAGCGCCGAATGCGGCCTTCAGGGCGAGGACAGTATAACACAAGCTTGACGCGGTGAATCTCGAAGTCTTGCAGCCGAAGAGACGCAAAAAGGCTTAACAAGAATCGGCTCGGAGACCAACCTCCGGGCCTACGTTGCCAAGCGCCACGGACCCAAATGCTCGAAAAGGTCACCGCCGGTTCACAGGCCGCTTTGGCGGGCCCGGTATCGCGGCGAGCAACGACATGTAGCCGTCCACCAGCAGCCCTTCGTAACCCCATGGAGTCCCATCCCACGCTTTCCAGTCATAGGTCATGCCATTCGGGCCCCGACCTTGAAAACCGCCTTCCTCGAACGCCCTCAGCATCGGGTAGAGGATCGCGTCAGAGTCTTCGTCGCGTCCGAGAATTCGAAGTGCCTGGATCGTGAAATAGGCGTGGGACGGAGTCGCTCCGCCATTCTCGTAGATCTCGAAGCCGTCCGAACCGTCCTCCAGCTGCGGCCCGCCCCAGCGTTTTTCCGCGGCAACGTAGTCCTCCCGCCGAATCGGAATGAGATTGCCCGGCAGGCCGAAATCGAACCGCCGATACCCGACCTCATCCATCTTCTTCATGAGGCGGTCCCATATCTTTTCGCCCTGCGCCCGCGTGATGACTCCGTATGTCACGGCAGCGCCATTCACGAAGAGGAAGTAGTAATCATGCAGCCTGCCGTCGGCGCTCTTCCAACCGGCCAGAACACCGGTCGCTGGATTATAAAAGGTGTGGTAATAAGCTTGTTTTAGCTTACGCGCGCGGTTCCGGTAATACAGCGCGTCCTCGTGCTGACTGGCCATCCGGGCCAGATTCGCCATTTTTAAAAAAGCGCCGTAAGCCAAGGCGTTCGCATATGCATCCTTGTGACCGAAACCGATTGTGTCCCACCAATTGGAAGGTCGAACTGTCAGGTCGGCGCTCCACGAACCTGAGTTCCCGCTTACCGGATACTCCATCAGACCGTCGTCATCGCGATCGAACTCGACCATCTTGTCCGCCCAGGACTTGACCGCCGCGTAGTTTCGATCGATCCACGGCCTATCGTGACTCGACACAGCATAATCCGCGGCAGCCATGACCAGCGAGGGATACGTGTCTAGGAAGTCGTAGGCGAGTTGCTCATTGCCGTCGTAGAGTGCCATGCCGTAAGCTTTCATGCCGCCGATGTACCGATCGAGTGTCTGGCGCAAAATGTCCATCGCGCTCAGACCGTCAGCGAGTGGCGGCATTCGCGCAGCCATTGCGGCGTACATATAGACCGTGAAAGCACACGGATCGCTCGCGGCGTGGTTTGCCAGCACGTGACGCCGCGGGTTGAGCTGGAAAATGCTCAGGAAGTTCCGCCGAAGGCCGTCATAGCGATTGTCATCAGCGAGGTCTTGGGAATCGGGGTAGATGGCGACCACCTCGAGCCCGTACTCGACCGACGGCTGCTCAGGGGTAGCCGGAGGAAACGTAACGCGCACGAAATTGCCCGTGCCTCGCAACGCATCGTAACCCAGCGAGCGGCCGGTTCTGTCACTGGTAATGCGCAGAGTTCCATGATCGGGAAAATGAAGCAGCGCGGGAAGTGCCATGTTGCCGTCGTCCTTGAAGAGACCGATCAGCGTGGGGTGGCAAAGAATCGGATCCAGGCTCAGGACCAGTGGTGCTGCGGTGGGCGAATACCAAGAGTGAATGGTGATATCCCGCTCACTGAAGTTGAAGGTCCATCCCGGGTTATCAGTGCCATTTGCGGCTGGCGGCGGATGATTGGTCAAGTCGGGTGTCTCAGGTGGAAGGATAGTGTTGACGTCGAGTTTGCCTTTACCTAACGAGTCCACGGCCAGCACCGCGAAACCGCTTCGATCGCCGGCGACATCCACACGCAAGTAAGCCGATTCATAGCGCGACTGCTGCGCGAACACATTCCACGCCCACATGAGTGAAATGATCAAAGCGATGGGCCGGCTGAACATGAGTAGATCCTACCTCTACCGGCGGCGCCTGTCAGGCCATTCCGATCCCAGGTAGCATGGAGGTCGTGAGTACGATCGTCCTGATTCACGGGGGCTGGCACGGTGCATGGTGTTGGCACAAGGTGGTTGCAATGTTGGAGAAGCAAGGTCATCGCGTGATTGCTCCAGATCTTCCAGGCCACGGATCCGACTCCACAGCCGTGCGCTCCAAGCCGTATGAAATGTACGTGCCAACGGTCTGCGCACTGGTCGAAAACCTCGAAGATCGCGCGATTTTGGTTGGACACAGTTCCGGCGGCATGATCATCACGGAAGCCAGCCGTCAGATGGGCGATCGCATCAAAGGCCTGGTCTATTTGTCGGCGTTCCTGCTCTCTCCCGGAAAAACGCCTCGAGAGGCAATGAAGATGGACAGCGAATCCATGCTTCCCGGGTGCATTGAGATTAATAGTACGAAGGGCGTGTCTCTTATAAAGACCCAGTGCGCCAGGAGCGTATTCTACGAGGATTGCAGCGAAGAAGATGCGGCCTGGGCTATAAGCCAGTTGCAGCCTGAGCCTCTCATCCCGGCCGGAACGGCCTCCACCGGGATAGGGATCGATGACGCACCGGTTCGCGTACCCAGATTCTATATTGAATGTCTGAAGGACAAGGCGCTGGGTCCGCGATGCCAGCGATGGATGTACACAGAGAGTCCTTGCGATGGCGTTTATTCCCTTTGCACCAGCCACTCACCGTTCCTGTCGGCGCCCGAAGCCTTAACCGGACATCTTTTAGATATTGTTCAACGCCTTGCGTAAATGACAGCGTCTCGGCTATCGGCTGCCCGCTTGCGAAGCCACTCCGCTCACTGGATCGCGAGGCATGACCTTCACGAAATTGCGCGATTCAACAATTCCTTTCCCCTCCCTGATCACGATGCGTTGACCCGCGGCAACGGCGGGGAACGTAGCCGTTTTGCCGTCAACCCACCGGATAGATACGTCGGCCTTAGTCGCGCTGCCCAATCCGAAATGTACCCGAAAATCACCTTGCGAGATATGATAGCCGCCGCTTCGTACTTCATCGATCTGTTTGTGGTCCGTCGTGACGCTCACCCGCGCCCCAATGGCATCCCGGCCGGAAGCCGCCAGAGCCCGAACCAGCAGTGACCTTCCTTTCGGGCCAAAATTTTTGAGCAAGGATGGCGGCTCGAACAGATTCACAACTACGATTTCCATCTCGCCGTCGTTATCCAGATCTCCCATTGCAATGCCACGGGACGAATGTTTGGCGGCGATGCCGGGCCCGCTGATCGACGACATATCGAAGAACTTTCCGTCGCGGCGATTCCAAAAGAGTTCGCGAGGCTCCTTGAATGTTTGCCCAACCTTCGATTCGTCCACCGCCGGGTAGATGTGCCCGGCCGCGACGAAGAGGTCCTTCCAACCGTCCTGGTCGAAGTCGAAGAATCCGGCGCCCCACTTTACATCGCGCGTGTGCACGCCAAGACCCGATCCGGCGGTGACGTCCAGGAATCCACCATCCTTCGTGCCGCGATATAGCGTGGAAGTATCGTTCGAGAAATTCGTTTTAAAAATGTCCAGATAGCCATCGCCGTTGTAATCGGCTGCGGTTGCTCCCATGCCTGCCTGCTCCCGGCCATTCTCGTCCAAGGCAACTCCGGCCGCGACGCCAGTCTCTTCGAACGTTCCGTCATGCTTATTCAGGAACAGCAGGCTTGGGCTGGAATCGCAAGTGACGTAGAAATCGGGCCAGCCGTCATTATCGAAGTCGCCCGTCAGGACCGTGAAGCCATAGTACTGTCGCGGGCCTGCAACGCCAGCCTGCCGGGACACATCGGTGAAGTGACCGCGACCGTCGTTGTGGTACAGCAACATCGCTTCGCCCTTCTGTCCTCGCGGGCCGCAGGGCACCGGCAATCCTCTCCAGTCGCACGGTTCGGGTACCCCCATTTTCGCGACTTCGTCGGGACGGAAATCGATGTAATTGGCCACGACGAGATCCAGTTGACCATCGCGGTCGTAGTCGATGAAAGCGCAGCCCGTGCTCCAGCGTGAGTCAGGTCCGTCCAGACCGCGCTCCTTGGCCTCATCGCGGAACTTGCCATTGCGGAGGTTGTGCAACAGCACATTGTGTCCCCACTGCCCGATAAAGAGATCGACAAAGCCATCATTGTCGAAATCGCCCGCACACACGCCTTGTCCCCAACCAGTGTGTCCAAGGCCCGCCTTTGCCGTCACATCTTCGAATCTCAGACCGCCTAGATTGTGGTAGAGATGCACAGTCGGCGGCGGAGATAGGGGCTTGAGGTGGTCGGCGTTGACAAGGAAGATATCCAGGAGGCCGTCGTTGTCGTAGTCGAAAAGCGCCACACCGGTGCCTGTGCCCTCCACCAGGTACGTCTGCGTGAATTCACCGGAGACCACAACCGCCTTTAGCCCGGCCTGTTCGGCCAGATCGCGGAAATCGGCGAGGGGCGCCTTCACTCCGGAAGGCAGAGCAAGGCCAGGTCTTTCCCTCGCGCCAGTGGAAGCCATCTGGGCAACAGCCTTCCGGATGCACATCGAGGAAACGAACAGAACGACAACAAGAAGTACCGTCCACCCGGTACCTGACACGGCAACGCGCTGATTCCGTTTCTGGAGTATTGTGGCGACGGGTTCAGATAAGATCATTTCCGTAAAAGCGGTCCACATCATCCGGCGTGATCAAACGGTGAGCCGTAAACACCGCAGGAGATACGTTCTCGTTCTTCAGCATGGCATTTGCCAGTTTGATAATAGCCGCTTCATACCGTTCCGGAAAGAATGCAACCGACCCAATCAATCGTGAGTTGGCTCTGCGCATTTCCATCCGGGCATCTTTTACGGCGCCGCGTCCCAGAGCCGCGCATTGTGCACTTAGGCCGGCCTCCTCGAAAGCGCGCAGGGCGCCGACCGCGCAAGCATCGTTGATGGCCGTAATCAACACCCTGCGCGGCCGGACGAGTCGCACAAACTTTCTTACTGCCGCGATACTTCGCCGCAGAGTGTCGCAGCCTTCCACTCGAAAGACTTGATCATCGGAATTGCCGGGCGGGTTCTCGCGTAATCCGGCCAGCGACCCGGTGAGACGCAGTTGCGGCAGGCGGCCCGCCGCGGATAATTCGACCAGAAGCACATGGGTTACGTCGCCGTTCCATTTACGGGAGGCCCAGCGACCAAGTGCGCGACCTGCAATCATCCCGGCCTCATAGTTGTTCCCACCAAAGTAAAGGCGCCCGGATGTGGGATGTCGATGGCAATCATCGGGATGCCGGCCTGCTTTGTGCAGTCCGGTCCGGCTGACATCACGAACGCGCAGGATTTCGCTTTGAGACCTGAAGCATCGAAGGATCTCACAAGCTCGAAGCACCGCACTGTTTTTAGGGTTTTCGCCTTGAGACCGTCTCATAAGATGCAACAAACGCAAACGGGCATACAAAACGAGGCACTGCAAATCGCGCCGCCAGGCCGTGTACCTAACTATGGCAGGAGAGGCGTGCGTCCGCTTTACTCCTGCATCTCCATTGTCTCATTCAACGAGACAAAAACTTGGTCACCCATAACCCCTTGACCCATGCGCCTTCCATATCTGATGATGGCAGCATGACCGGGCGCCTTCTCCTCGCAACAGCCTTATCGTCATTCACGCTCCTGGCGCAGCCCTCGTCACTACCTAACCCAGCTAATCGAAAAGTGGATTTCGCCACCGATATAGCTCCGCTCTTCCGCAGCCGCTGTTACGCTGGCCACGGCGCAGGAATGCAGATGAGTAGCCTGCGGCTAGACGATGGAAACGCGGCGCTCCGAGTAGGGATGTCCGGCCCTGTGATCAATCCCGGACACAGCGCCGACAGTCCCTTGGTCCTGCGTATCGCCGGCGGCGGCATTCGTACGGCTCAGGTGATCGGACGTAAGGGTGAACTTGGCCTAAGCATCGAGGAAGATCCTATTCACGTTCACGATCTGCAGGCTACTATTCTGCATTGCCTCGGAATCGATCACACCCGC
>JBDUEM010000188.1:0-15157 GCA_040002435.1 Bryobacteraceae bacterium | reverse complement strand
TATCAGGGTCATCGAAGTCTCTGGCGTTCCGGTTTAGGAAACAACTTTCAACTGCGACACTCCGCTCCAGGTGGGCGAGGACGGACGCGAGTACGATGGCGTCCTGCCCAGAAAGGCCGTGAGCCATCTCCACTGCCGCCGCCGAACGCAGGATCATGGAATCCAGCGGGATGACCTCTGCCATCTGGATGAGATCCGAGACTGTTCGCCGCACACCTCACGCTCAAATTCTGAGCTCGCAATCAACGCGGCAGCCAGTGCGTCGAAAGTCGCCGGAATCTCTCGGTGCGGCTTCGATCGTCCGAGCTCACCGAGATGAATGCGCAGGTCTTCACCAAGCCGCGCGCGTGGCTTGCTTTTCCGAAAATAGCCTGATGCGGCTCTGCAAGTGAAAATGCGGGGATGACAAGTTTCAAGCGACTATCGGATGCAAGTCGAATGATTTCAATACAACTGTCACACTCCTCTTGCTCCAGGGCACGCTCGAGAACGAAGTTGGACTCGACGTAGACATTCATCTCGCCGGGTTCATCTCGATTTCAGCGTGCCGCAGGGATGAAAGCAAGCCGGACTCGGACAGGTAGCTCAGCGAGGGGTCGAGTTCGAGCCGGTTTTCGGGCGATTTTGCCATGTCGGTCAGCCATGTTAGGACAAGTAACTCAAACGCTCTGGGGCCTATATTCGCCGGATCCTGGTTAAACTTCGCAAAATAGGGAGCTAGAACCTTCTGCGCATCCACCGTGAAATCCGGCGGAACCTCATGGGGAGAGAGTTCTGCTGCTTCCAGCTTCCAGCCGTACATCCGCTCCGGAGTCGCAATGAGGAAGTACATAGCATTCGGGAGACCGCCATGCGCGAGAATATTACGTCGAAGTTTTGCGGCCCAGGAGTCCGAGATCCCGTGTCGGCTCTTTGCTTCCAGTAACAAAACGACTGCTCCGTCGGCGTCGTACGCAATGAAGTCAATTGGAGCGTGCTGCACGGGCATTGGTCTAGCCTCCCAAAGCTGTTATTCAGAGTAGTGCAATTCGCACTCACAATTCCCGGCCAAGGAAACCGCGCATCCGATCCAGCTCCGCTGCCAGCTCGCGCCGGAAGGCTCGGTCGCGCGGTGCGCTTCCATCGATGTAACCGAACTCCGAGTGAAGCTCGCCGCTCCTGACCGAGAGGTTAGCCCAGCCGATCACGCGGTCCCGCCACAGCAGAGGCAACGCGTAGTAGCCGAGCTTGCGTTTGGGCTCCGGCGTGTAAGCCTCAAAGCGGTACGTCCAGCCCCACAGTAGCTCGAAGCGGTCGCGATCCCAGACCACCGGATCGAAGGGCGTCAGCAAACGAACCACTTCTGGCGGGGTCGCGCTCGCCGGAGCCTCGCCTGCCGGCCAATACCAGTCAATCCCGTCAATACGCACGTGACGAAGCCGCTGTTTGGCTCGCTGCAAGGCGCTCTTCAACTCGTCCTGCCACTGGGGCGCGGCATACCGGAGGCGGCGCACAAGGTAAGACAGGCTCGCGGCGGGCAACGGGGCATAGATGCCAACGGCCACGTCGGCCAGGGCATCGATTCGGGCCTGGCGTTCGGCGGCATCGGTTGGTCCCATTCCATGCTGGTGCGCGCTGTAGATTCGGATGCCGGCGTCTCGGCGCGCCACTCGAAGTATTCCGCGGTAGTGCATGGCGGAGAGGAGGTGGGTGGTGGCATTCGACGACCCGCCCCAGTAATTCTTTACTCTGCCGTGAGAAAAATGGTCGTCGACCTGGCGGGGGTGAACGGCACCGCGTTCGCGAACAAACTGCAGCAGCATCTCCGACCGCTCCCGATGCCCATCAGGCCATTCCGCATCGGGGCGTGGATGCATCAGCGAATGCAGCGAGTCGGTGACGAAGCCGTAGTTTACAAAAAAATCTTCCTCCACGCCGAGCTTCCCGTAACGGCGTTCGAGATCTCCGGCACGGTACTCCTTCACCCGATGTCGCAAAGTCAGGTCCTGAGCGCGGGCGGGTGCCCGGATCGGATCAGCCTGCACAAAACCCATTCGGTGGAGGGCTCGCTTGAGCGTGGTAGGCGCGGAGAGGCTGCGGGCAACGGCAAAGCGCCGCAGGTCTTCAATGGTGATTGGCATCCCAGTCTTGTGCACTTCATTTTAGCGGTGTAGTCTATGACAAAGCATGCGACCACTTCTTGCTGTTGCTCTGCTCCTACCGTCCACCCTCCTTGCCCAATCGACGGAATCGAATGTGATTTTCGGGACTTACTCGGGCCTTGCGCTGTTGATGGACGTCTACAAGCCTGCTTCCCCCAACGGTTATGGCATTGTCGTGATTCCCGGAAGCGGCTGGCACACGCCGCTGCCCTACAATGCGAACCTTTTGAAACAGTCGCAGGAGTTTTCGCTTTACATCCAAGGCTCAGCGCGGCTGGTTATACCGTCTTCGTGATCACGCATCGCGCGGCGCCGCGGTTCCATTTTCCTGACGCCGTCGATGATGCGCAGCGCGCGGTTCGCTACGTCCGGCACAACGCGAGTCGCTATGGCATCGACAAGGTACGCATCGGTGCACTTGGGGCGTCCTCGGGTGGGCACCTGGTGAGCATGCTCGGTACGCTTGGCGGGAACGGCGCCGCGGATAGTCCGGATCCGGTGGAGCAGGAAAGCGCAAAAGTGCAGTGCGTGGTTGCGCTCTATCCGGTGACGGATCCGGCAAAAGTGGATACTCTGTCCGGATTGCAGGCTGTTACTTCCTTCATGGGCATGCCCCCTCGCTACGACCCGAAGCGCTTCCGCGAGGCAGCTCCGGTGACTCACGTTAGCCCGGACGACCCCCCATTCCTCCTCATTCACGGCGACGGTGACAGAACTGTGCCTTACAGCCAGTCCGAGGCGATGGAGGCTGCGTTAAAGAAGGCGGGAGTGCCGGTAAAGCTGGTCCGCGTGCCAGGAGGTGATCATGGTTCGGACTTTCCGGGCAATACGCGGAAGATGGATTGGCCAGGAATGACTCTGGGGTGGTTCGATACCTATCTGAGAAAGAAACCGTAAAACTGGCACTGGCTTGACTCTTGCTTTTCATCCGGGTAATATTGTTTTTATCCGGGTAAATTAATGATTGAGCGCACTCCATCCTGCATCGCATTCCATGGCACCAATTGCTTCGCCTCCGGAAGTCTGGGAGAAGTTGTCGTCAAAGCCAAGGAACTCTTGAACCGGGACACTACCGCGCAGGTTTTGATATTCGACGACCTCACAAGTGAGATGATCGATCTGGATTTCCGGGTGCCCCCCGCGCAGGCCGATACGGAAGGTAGCGAATCGCCAGCCCCCGGCGAGGGAGTCAGAAGGCCCGGCCGTCCGAAGTTGGGAGTCGTCGCTCGCGAAGTGACTCTTCTCCCCCGGCATTGGGAATGGCTTGCGTCCCAGCCTGGAGGCGCTTCGGTCGCCTTGCGGAAACTAGTCGAGCACGGAATCAAAGCAAACCGGACTGAAGATAGTTTACGCCGTGCGCGAGAGGCTACCTATCGCTTCCTGTCTGCGATGGCGGGCAACGAGCCTCTCTTTGAGGAAGCAATCCGGGCACTCTTTGGAGGCCGGCAAACGGCCTTCCATTCCATCATTGAACCGTGGCCGGCGGATGTCCGGGATCACGCAAAGAAGCTTGCCGCAAACGCATTCGCCGGCGGCTGACCAGGAGATAAGCAGCGATGTTGTCCAAGGAACAGAAGAAAGAAGCGATTCACCAGTTCAAAGAACGGAAGCCGCGCGTGGGCGTTTTTGCCGTGCGATGTGTGCTGAGCGGTAAGGTATGGGTCGGCTCATCGCGGAACCTGGATGCCACCAGAAACGGCACCTGGTTCGGCCTGCGCAATGGAAGCCACCGCGAGCCGCCGCTTCAGCAGGAGTGGAATGCCCACGGAGAGACGGCCTTCCAGTACGAGGTGCTGGAGCTACTCGACGAGGAAGTGCTCCCATTGGCTGTCTCGGATCTTCTCGCCGAGAAGAAAAAGCTTTGGATGAAACAATTGGCCGCGCCCGGTCTGCTTTAGCGATTAAGACGCGTCTTGCTCATCTGGCCAGTGTTCCAAAACCTGCGAAAGGCTGACCACCTCTTTCCAGCGGCTATTGAAACGTTCGGCGATATCCGGACGGCTCCCCAGCATCGTCCCCAGCCCTAACCGGGTATGCGGTTCTGCGGTGGCTTCTTCCAATTCGCTAAGATGCTCCTCCACATCCTCCAGGCGATCTGTCAGGCCGCCGGGGTCGAGCAAAACGATACGATCGCCAATCACGCCGAAGTTCTTCAAGTGCGCGTCGAGTGAGAAAAGGCCCCGGCGCCATCCCCGCTGCCGCAAGTCCAGAAGCCTTCCCAGCCAGGCTTCCACCTCAGCAAAGGCATCTTCGTTAGCCAGTTGCTTCAAGCGATGGTGCAGCGTGTCGTCCACGCGCTCCGTCGCCTCCGATACCGTGAGCCAGCCGGGCCACCCTCCCACCTGGATTCGCGCAGGCGGGAAGCACACCCGCTCCGGCATGAGGCCGGTTCCGGCGAGATGGGTTCGAGCGAGGCGGGTGCCGCGACGGTCACGAAAGTGGTAGACCTTCCACACGTGTGCGATGTGGGTGGTGAACCAAACACTCCTGGGAACCACTTGCATCACCGCTTGCATCACCACCCGCAGGAAACGAATGAGCCTGGACGGCCGCTGCAGCAGGCGCTCTCCCAAATGCCCAGGCATGATCCTGGCGAATTTTCTCAGCACCTTCCACAAGAGGATGAGCGCTACAATTTCCGACGGAGACCGCTCCCGCTTTACCACCCAATGCGGCGACGCATAGACAATTTTTCCGATTCCTTCCCCCAGGCGTACCAGGCGGCCGGCGGTCAGTTCCTCGGGAATGTGGGCCAGCAGGCGCGGTTTCATATCAGCCCGCGGAGCGCTCCTGCTCAATGGTACCGTCTGAAGACGTGCGGCGGCGTAGCTTGAAACAGGAACTCCATCGTGGAACGGCGTGTGGCTGGCCGGGGAAGCGAATCCGGACAAAGCTTCGAGATTTCCGCTTCCGTGAATTTCTTCGTGTTGCCAGTTTGTATGGACACGCGAAGATCCGGCATGCCGTCAGCATTTAAATCCGGAAACTCGACCTTTTCGAGGAACACCCTTCGCAGTGACGTTCCGGCAAAGCAGGCAGCCATCGTATCCTCTACCAACAGTAGCCTCGTGAAACGCCTGGCTTCCGGCATGCTCAGATCCATCGTGTACAGGCTCTGCGAAGCGGTGCCGCTGCCGGTATAGGAGCCTTCGCAAAACAAAATCTCGCGGTGATCGGCCAGCGGAATTTTGCGGCACCTCGCGGTAAGCGCACCTGGCTGATACCAGTTTCTTTCCCACCGTCCACCCCGCTTGGCGAGCAACACACTGCCGCCGAAGTTGGTCGCATGCGGCTCACAACCCTCCATGCTGAGAACAATGTTCTCCGCCTCTGCTTCGGTGAAGTGTCCCGTGATGCTTGATTGAATCGTCCACGAGGGCTTGCCCGCGTCGGCGCTTGCTTCGCCGTCGGGACATGTGTCGCAGCCGTATTCATGCCCGGCCCCAGCCACGTGGCCAGGACAGACGATTGCGAGAAACTCCTTCGCGCGGGTAGCGCTTAAACCGCGGTTGTCAATCGCAAATAGATTTTGAACAGCGGCGGAAGCTGGGATGGCGGCGCAGAGGATGGCAATCGCGGCCCACGAATTGCTAAGCCTTATCTGGAAAAGGAGGCTTCTCATGAAATATCTATTCGCCTGGATGCTTGGTATACCCGGAGGGTTGATTGTGATCTGGTTTCTGTTCAATCATTTGCACTAACCAGTAAAATGTACTGGCGCGCTGAGCTAATCAGCCGTCAGCTTACGCATAGCTTCAGTAGAGGACATTTTACATGTTAGCTGAAGCAATAGCGCCATTCACCCGCCGTAGGTCGTTAGAGAACACGTATGCCTATGGCGGTGGGACGGTCAGCATTCTGGCCAACGGGCAAGAGACAGGGGGCGCATTCTCACTGATTGAAACAGTGCAGATTCCTGGAAGCGAGCCGCCTTTGCACGTCCATGAGCGCGAGGATGAATTTTTCTATGTTTTAAAGGGAGAGGTTAACGTTCTGGTTGGGGGCAAGGCACACAAACTTGGGCCGGGAGACACCATGTTTTTGCCGCGCGGCATTCCTCACACCTTTCGTATTAAGTCTCCGGTGGCTCACCTACTGGGAGTGATAACGCCGTCTGGTTTTGAAAGATGGTTCCAGACCATCGGGACACGAGCGCGCAGTTTCGACTTGCCCGAGCTTTCTGGTCCACCGTCCTCGGAAATGCTGGAAACGATGCGCGCGTTGAGCGCCGAGTTGGGAGTGCGCATCCTCGACACCCCGGTAGATATCTAGTTTGCTTCCGGCAACATTTCGTAGTGATGCGGCTTAGGCTGGGCGGTGGTGTGCTGCTGCTGTCTGAGGTCGCTATCAAGCGCATCCATCGCATCCATCGCCGCCTGCCTGTGGGCGAGGGTTGGTTCCAGCGGCACTTGGATCTGACGCCAGCGCACGAAGTGAATGTTGTTATGGCGAAGCGTAATGGCATGCACCTCGGCTGCCTGCTTCAGCATCGGTGTCGCGGGGAGGGCCGCCAGGTTGATGCCGTCCGAAAGCTGCTCTCTGGAAAAAACGCCTACATCTTCTCCGTCGATCCTCAACCGGTAACGGCTAGCCGGAAGCGAGTTGAGACGCAGCAATTCCTGGTTCAATGACTGCATCACGTCCGAACTCCGGACCGCCAGTGCAATGCCGGCGTCTCTCATATCGAGGGGCATCGGCAGAGCCTTGTCCATCTGATCCCAGGAAACCACGCCGTCGATTTTGAGACCGCTGACATTTGTGTTCTCACTGCGGGCGGCGATTCCCGACGCTATGTCTATTTCCACTATGGTGACGGTGGCCGGGGCGTTCCAAGCCTTCAATAGCGCTTTGGCCATCAGCAGATGGCCGCCCGGGCCTGGATGGACGCGATCCGGCAACATTTTCCGGGCGCCTTCCGGGTCGATGGCATTTGCTTTCGCCAGTTCCTCGACGACGGACGAGTTCAGATCGGCGATGCCCAAATTCTCCGCGCGGGCAAAGTCCCGCAGGAATTTCCCATAGCGCACCAGCACGGCGTTGTATCCGTCCGAAAAGAGTGGAGGCCTGGTCACATCATCGTAAGGAGACGGCTCAATCAGCGTGATACGAATGCCGGGGACCGTACTCTTTACGTTCTTCACGATGCTCTTGATCCCGGCGGAATAGGCATCAAACAGATCCTGATCGAAAGCGCGATAGCGGCCGTCATTCATGCCCAGCATGATTGTCATCACCGTCGGCTTGTAGGGATAGACATCGCGATTCAGCCGAACGTCAACCGGCCCGCCACCGCCGCCGTTGACGCGATCGCCGCCCCAGCCGGAATGAACGAATTTCAGATCCAGATTGGGAAAGCGCGTCACCGCGTAGGTTTCCGCGAAGGTAGTGTAGAGCCGCTGATCGGTGATGCTGTCGCCGTAGAAGACCACCGTGTCGCCGCTTTTCAGGAAGAAGGAACCCTGTGCGAACAGACCGGCGGCAAATAGAAAAAGGGGGAGGATTTTGCGGTACATGGGCTACGCAAAGTCTATCAGGGCCGAACCTCCACGATCTCAGTTACCGGGCCGTCGATGTCGTGAATCAAAATGTGGAGCGCTTTGCGGTTCTGAATATCCGCGTCCGTAGCCGTGAACCGTACGGCCAGCATCTTGTCCATGGTGGCGCCGGATTCGATCTTATCCTTCGTAACCAGGGTCTCGTTAAATTTAGCCCCGAGCACTTTGTAGTAATCGAACAGGCGGCGCGCCTCAATCTCAGAAAATATCGACCCGTCGAGAGTCTTGCCTTGTCTGGTATCGAGCGTGACATCGATATCCTTCACCACGAATTGGGAAGTAGATGGATTGGTGACGCGGAAATCAATCACCGCCACGGTGTAATCCTGATCAATGGAATAACTGCGGACTTTCAGCACCTTGCCCTTTAGCTCAAGGTGATTGTTCCTGGTCCAGTAGAGACCGCCGCCGATCATGGAACCCACGATAGCCACTGCGATCAGCGCGGCAATCAGCGTTCCCCGATTCACTATGAGGTCTCCGAAATCCTGAGCATTTCCTGCATGGAGAGGTGCGACTTTTCAATCTTGGTCCCATCGAAGTAATGCGTTTCGAGGCCGATCTTTCCCTGGTAGCCGTCTTTCTCCAAAGCATGAAAGATGCTGGTCCAGTCGATTTTCTCGGTGGGCTCCAGTAGACTCTTACCTTTGGTTTGCAGGTTTCCAATTCGCTTCTTGGGCAGAGCCTGGTAACCATCAGGAAACGCAATTTCCTTGAACGGGGCGCCAAACGCATTGTGTGGATCCCAGTTGAGCCCCACGGTCTTTTCCGGCAGCAGTTTCACCATGGACGCCAGTTCCGGACTGGTGGCCACATTGCACGAACCCTCGTTTTCGACGAGAATTCTCATGCCTTCCTTCTCCGCCACCTGAGCCATCTCGCCAAGGATCCCGGCAACACGCTGTTCCACTTTTGCCGGCTCCTGCACGCGTAGGAACGTGAACAGGCGCATTTGCGTCGCGCCCAGGATTTGTGCCGCGCGAATCCCCTGCTTCAGATCTTCGACGCGGCGGTCATACTCGGCAAGGTCCCGCGCCATCCGCTTCTCACGCGCTTCCGGAAGCTCCGCCTTTCGACGCACCGGCTCCGTGCCGGGAAGAGTGATCTTCAGGTAAGGCGTATTGAAGAAGGAAACCTTCAGCCCGGCGTCCTTGAATTCCCGGGACGCCGCCTTCAGCTCGGCCTCAGGAAGTTTGCAGTAGTGAATCTTGGCGCCGGGCACATCGCGCAGTTCCACGTACTGCAGTTCATACTTGTGGGCAAAAGCGATGGCGTCGGCTGGATTGGCCGCTGCTTCGTCGGTGATAAAGCTGAACCTGGACCGGCCGATGTGGTTCTTAGCGGCGGCCAGCAGAGGTGCGGCGCAGGCAGCCGCGAGGAATTCTCGTCTCAACATGTAGCCACTATTATTCTGCAACGGCCCGTTCAGTGCAATCCGGAGAAAAATGATAGGAATGCCGGGACAACGATAACAGGGTTCTTTAACTCGTGCCCGGCGCGTTCCAAGGGGACCAAATGATGTTCGGCCGGAACCAGTTGCAGCGCCGTTTCCATTTCTTCAATAGAACCGAAGGGATCCCGAGTGCCGTGAATAAACAACGCCTTCGTACGCAGTTGAGGAAAGTGCGCAGTCCGTAACTCCTGCGGCTTTTTCGGGGGATGCAAGGGATACGAGAGCAGCAGCAGTCCGTCTGCGACCGTGGGTTGTTCGGCCGCCAGCATAGTAGACTGCCTGCCGCCATAGGAGTGCCCGCCGAGAAATACCGGGCCCTGCGTCTCGGCGCGAAGAGCACCCATTGCTTCCGCTAGTCCCGCCCGGTCCACTTCGGCGCTGCCGCGCATGGGAGGACCCGTGGCGCGCTTTTGGCGGTAGGGGAGGTTATACCGGATCACCTTCAGTCCGGCCTCGCTAAAGGCCTTGTCCAGCGTAAGCAACAGTGGGGAATCGCGATTCGATCCAGCGCCGTGTGTGAGTAGAATGGCTCCGGTCATTCGAACTTCTTCTGAAAATCGTGAAACTGCTGTTCCAAAAACTGGATGCGGTCCCGCAACTGGCTCAATTCGTACTCCAGCGCCGCCGCGCGATCGCCACGGATGGGCTCACTGGCTGCCGCAGGAAACTCGTGCACCTCGCCGGAAAACAGATGCGCCCAGCGCGGCTCCTTCATTCCCGCCTGCCGCTCCAGCCGCATTACGAACGGGGGTTCGCGCTCCGACAAACCGCGCAGGCACGATTCCACCTCGTCCAGATCGCTGAACTTGTGCATCCGTTCCCCGCGCGTGCGCAGTTCGCCCACCGTCTGCGGCCCGCGGTTCAACAGTTCGCAGAGGATTGCCATTTCGCGCCGGCCGAGACTCATCGTCTCCACCATGCGATGGCCGAACTTGGGTACACGCATGCCAACGCCCGTCAGCGTGAAGGAAAGTTTTTTTTCTTTGAGAGAAGCGAGGGCATCCGCCACGAGTTCCTCATCGTAGGAGACCGTGGGCTCACGATTCGATTTTTGATTGCAAGCGTTTACCAGGGCGTTTAACGTTAGCGGATAGTATTCCGGAGTCGTGATTTCCTTCTCAACCAGGGCGCCCAGAACCCTGGCCTCGACGGCATCGAGTTCCGGACGCATCAGGCGTTCTGCTTGGCGCAGTGCTGGTCGAACGCTTGCGTCAGAAGCTGCGCGATCTCCGGAGCCTGTCTTCCTTCAATCTGATGGCGGTGCATCATGTACACTGGCTTTCCATCGCGGAATAACAGCACGGAGGGAGAGGAAGGCGGCAATCCCGCGGACAACTCGCGGACACGCGCCACGGCTTCCACATCACCGCCGGCGAAAACGGTCGCGACCTTATCCGGCAAAACGGAATGCTGCAGCGAAGCAACGACGCCTGGACGAGCCTTGCCCGCGGCGCAGCCACAGACCGAGTTCACCACCATCATCACTGTGCCGCTGTTCGGGCCCAGGATCTGATCTACTTCTTCCGGCGTCCGTGTTTCCTGAATTCCGTGACGGGTCAGGTCCTGCCGCATGGGGATAATCAACTGTTCTGGATATCTCATTGGATTCCTCTATTGTCTCTTACTTTTGGGCCTCGACGGCAAAACAGGCATCACAGGTTCTGGAATCGCCGCGCCGTCGCCGCGGGGAGAGGATGCCGCGTAATTCACCTTCGCCTTGTTATCGCGCAGGATCACCTGACCGCGGCCCATGCCCGTGGAGTAGTCGCCGAGCACGGTCAGGTCGTGACCTTTTTGCGCCAGCCCTTCCCGAACCGCCGCTGGAACGCGGCCTTCGACCATCAAATCGCATCCCCCCGTGAAGACTTTGGTGAACCGCGGAGCTTCCAGCGCCGCTTGAATATTCATTCCATAATCCACGAAGTTCGAGACGAACTGCGCGTGGGCCATGGGTTGATTCGACCCGCCCATAATGCCGAAGCCTATGTGGATGTCCCCCTTCTCCATGAAGGCGGGAATAATACTGTGGCGCGGTCGCTTTCCAGGCTCCAACCGGTTCGGATGAGTTTCATCGAAATCAAAGTAGGAACCTCGATTCTGCAGCGCAAAACCCATGCCGTCCACCACGACACCAGATCCCCAAAGGCTGGCGATACTCTGAATCCACGAGGCGATGTTGCCTTCTTTGTCTATCACCGCCAGGTACGTTGTATTGGATGCCGTCGGTGGATCCCCCGCATCCACGTAGCAGCGGGCGCGTTCCGGGTCGAGCAGCGCCGCCCTCTGCTTTGCATAATCCTTCGAGAGGAGTCCGCCTACGGGAACCTTGCCAAAGCGTTGGTCGGCAATGAAGCCGAGGTCGGCGTAGGCCAGTTTCATCGCTTCAATCCGCGTATGAAACGTTTCCGCGGTCAGCAGCTCGTGATCGTCGGTTCGGAAATTCTCCAGCACATTCAGCATCTGCAGCGCGGCAATTCCCTGTCCGTTGGGCGGCATCTCATACACCGTCCAACCGCGGTACGTAGTCGAAAT
The DNA here is from genome assembly GCA_040002435.1 of Bryobacteraceae bacterium. Taxonomy (GTDB): domain Bacteria; phylum Acidobacteriota; class Terriglobia; order Bryobacterales; family Bryobacteraceae; genus JANXXV01. Next base: position 3,476 of record JBDUEM010000188.1, on the reverse strand, counting down.
CGGCGTCACCCATTCAGAGGAAAACTTGGAGAGATCGGAACTCTGCAGGGAGCCGCCGAGCCGCTGCGACGTCGCCAGAATGGCCTTCGCAATCTCCCCTTGATAGAAGGTGCGGGCGCCGTCCTTGGCAATCAGGTGAAAGGCGCGCGCCAGCCCGGGGTTCTTGAACAGTTCGCCCACCAGCGGTGCGGCATCACCCGGAAGATATACCTTGCGGCCATTCTCATCGGCGCGAATGGATTGCTGGGAACGGACATCCTGCCAATGCCCCTGGATGGTTTCCGTTACGGGAAAACCGTTAGCCGCATGGTAAATGGCGGCGTCGAACAATTCGCTCCACGGCAGCCGGCCGAACTTGCGATGCATCTTGTCCCAGCCGTCCACCGCGCCGGGTACGGTGACGCTATGGATGCCTGCGTCCGGCATGCGGCTGTTTCCTTTCGCCTTCAGGTAGGCCAGCGTCAGCTTAGCCGGCGAAGGACCGCTGGCGTTAATCGCCGTTAGCTTGCCGGTCTTTGCCTCCCAATAGATGGCAAACAGGTCGCCGCCGATTCCGTCCATCATCGGTTCAGTCACGCCCAGGACGGCATTTGCCGCAATCGCCGCATCCACCGCGCTGCCGCCACGGGCCAGCACTTGCGCCCCTGCCTGGGACGCCAAAGGCTGGCTGGTGGCTACAATGCCGGAAGTGCCGATCACCATGGACCGGCCGTGCGAACGGCTTTGCGGGATAGCGGGAATTGGATTCATAAGCAAAAGTGCGCAGATGGCGAAGCGCTTCATTTGTGGTCCATTGTATCTTTGCGACAATACACGAATGGAATCAAGCCGCATTGCGGACCAGCTGCGCAGAAGCATCCATGGCGAGGCCTGGCACGGGCCTTCGGTGATGGAACTACTCAATGGGGTAGATGTCGAACAGGCGGGCGCCAAGCCGGTTGCCGGCGCACATAGTATCCGGGAACTGATTCTCCACATCTCCGCGTGGGCTGAGGTGGCGGTGCGCCGCATCCAGGGGGAAATCGTAGAGCTGGATCCCGCGGAAGATTTTCCCGCCGTCACGGGCGCCACGGAAGAGTCCTGGAAGGCCGATGTACGGTCACTGCTAAAGAAGCAGGAGGCCCTTGCAAGCATCGCTGCGGCGTTGAGCGACCAACGGCTGGAGGAGATCACTCCGGGAAAGGATTATTCGCTCTACTTCCTGCTGCACGGCGTGGCACAGCACAATCTCTATCATGCCGGCCAAATCGCGTTGCTGAAGAAGAGATGAGATAGCATCGAGGAAATGAGGTTCGCTCCCGTCATTGCACTTGCGGTCCTGTCCATCGCCCGCGCCCAGGATCCAGGGACCGAAGTAAACAAATTTCTCGCCCGGGAAACCGACAACCGCTTCAAGCTGACGTTTGAATTTCGCACCCGGTTCGAGACGCGGCAGGACAATAATTTCGGCAGATCGGCAAATTTGGAGAACCCCCTCTTCCGCACCCGGATCGGGGCGCAATTCAAGGCGACGGACTGGCTGAAGCTGACCGCGGTGGGCCAGGACAGCCGCGCGCCCGATTATGGCGGACCCGCACCGAACTCCGCGCGCGACACACTCGATCTCCACGAAGCCTACGCCGAGTTTCTTCCGGGAGCAAAAGGATTCGGAGCCATCGTCGGCCGGCAGAGCGTCAGCCTGGGCGAAGGGCGAATCATTGGCGTGCCGCAGTGGCGGAATACCTCACGCACGTACGATACGGCGCGCCTCTACCATCGCTCGGACTTCGCGCGGCTGGAATTCCTATTTGTTTCAGTGGTGGATGTGAAGCCCGACGCCTTCAATAAGCCGCGCCTGGGTGACCGGGTCTGGGGAATCTACAATACTTTTCTGCGCGCCGTTCCCAAGGCGACCGTGGACATGTATATCCTCCGCCGCGACCAGAATCGTCCCGGCGGCTTCACGCTGCCCGGAACGCTGGCCATCAACACATTCGGCGGGAACGTGGTGGGTTCACTGCCTGGCGGTTTCCGCTACAAGACGGAGGAAGTGTTTCAGACGGGCCACAACAGCGCCAAAGAACACCGCGGCTTCGGTGCTTTCGGAGACATTGGAAAAACGTTTGGCAAGCTGAGCGTTTCCGTGGAATATATCTATGCCTCCGGGGACAACGGCAAGAATAGCGGAAGGGAGACTACGTTCGATCAGCTCTACGCTGCCAATCACGACAAGTTCGGTCACGCCGATTTGTTCGGCTGGCGTAACATGCAGGATTTCCGGTCGCTGCTAACCATGCCCGTCAATAAGCACGTGACCGCGAATTTCATGTATGACAACTGGTGGCTCGCCAGCGCCACGGATTTTCTCTACGACGGCGCCGGACGGGGGATTATCCGCTCAGCCAACGGAACTGCCGGCAGGCATGTGGGCCAGGAGTTCGATGTTTTCGGCACCTTTCAGTTTGTGAAAGGCCTGCTATTCGGTACCGGCGTGGCAAAGCTGGTACCTGGCGAATTTCTTAACAAGACCACGCCGAATCCGCACACCCTGTACTTCTACGTTTTTCAGAGCTATTCGTTCTAAGCTAGAACCCGCCGCGCGGCCGGTAGCCGGGACGTGCCCGGACGCGATACTTCTTCCCGACGTCTGACGCAATCTGCACTTCAATCTTCCGGAAGCCTTCGTTCGGGTTAGTCTGCGGATAGTAGGTCACCGAGTAGGAATTGCCAAGATCCTCGCGAATGTTCTCGAACGCTTCCACCTGCTTCTGCCACGTTTTGGCAAAATAGGCCTTCCCGCCGGTTCGGCTGGAAATCCGCCGGAAGACGCCGCTGGAGATCTGATCCTTGTTCACCTCGTTCGTCGAGATGACGTAGATGGGAATTCCCTCATCTTCGGCGACCGCTCTTACGTCGTCCGGAGCCACCATGCTCGCGTTGTCAGGTCCATTGGAGAAGACAATTACCACCTTGCGGCCAGGCACTTTCGCCGCATCGCGCAGCGTTAGAAGCAGTGCGTTGTAGAGCGCCGAATCGTCGCCGGCGACCGCTTTCCGCAGTCCCAGAATCGCATCACCCCTGTCCTTGCTCAATCCCGATGCGCGGGAGAGGTTCCGGCTATAGGTGTACACGGCAATGGAATCCGCGCGATCCAGTCCGCGCACAAAATCGGCAATTGCGTCGGAGGCGTAAACGAAGCCCCGATACATATAATTACTCGTGTCGAACAGAACGAAGACGTTGGTGCCCACGAAGGCGTCGGATCGCACATCCGGCCCCTTCCCTTCGCCTTCGGCATTCGCGGTTACGATCGGCTGGGTACTGCCGTCATCCAGGATCTGCACCGGCGGCTTATTCCCTTCGGCAAACGTAGAGATCTTCTGCACGATGCCATCTTCCAGAATGCGGAAGTCCTTGTGCTTTAGACCGTTGATGTAGCGTCCCTTGCTATCGGTGACAGTGAAGCCAAGCACCACCAGTTCCACTTTGACGCGGAA
>JBDUEM010000187.1:0-15204 GCA_040002435.1 Bryobacteraceae bacterium | reverse complement strand
GACTCCGACCGAATCTTAACTTATTGCCTGGTCCGAATTCCTGGGTCCACTATAGGGTCTACCGCAATACCCTGAACCGAAGTGCCGTAAAACCGCGGGCCGAAGTAAGTTCCGAAGATGACCTTTGTACCCGAATCGTTTACCTTGACGATAAATCCGTTGTCAAGAGCACCGGGACCAATCGAATTAGTAAGTCCAGCATTCGAATACGCAGCCTGATAGCTTCCCGACGAAACGGCTATGCTGTTTCCTAGCCCAGTGGTTCCCTTTTGCACCCCCGAAACATAGCAATTGCCAGAGGAATCGAGGGCGATGGAAGTGCCGGCCGACCCATCGAAGCCGCCTCCTCCTAAGTTCGCTCCGTAGATCAAACCGGTTCCATCACTCCTCAAACGAATCAAGAAAACTGATTGGACCTGATGAACTTGTGCCGTGCCGATGCTGCCGACAGTCTCATGTTGAGCAGGCGTTGTTCCCAACGACACGTAAGATTGTCCGGTTACATAAACGTCACCCGCCTCATTGGTGGTCATCGCCATTGCGTTTACCATTTTCAGATATGTCGAGAAAACGAGTGTGCGGCCATCGGCAGAAATCTTAGTGACATAGGAGGCGATCTGATTTGCAAGCGACTGTCTCTGGTAGGCATTTGGCGTAGTGGGAAAGTTCGTGGAGCTAGTCGTGCCTGTAACGACGATATCCCCGGCTTTGTCCACCGCGATTGCAGCAACCGATTCGGTGCCGTCCCCGCCTAAAAACGAACTCCAGAGCAAGTTCCGTCCCGTAGGATCGAACTTGGCGATAAATACGTTAGCGTGACCCGGCAATCCTGGTGCTCTGTGGGTCTGGAAAGATCCGTTGGTTCCGGGGAGTGAGTCTGATCGAGACGTTCCGCCGATAATGATGTTCCCACTCGCATCTGCCGCAACGACGGTGCCAAAATCGTCTCCTGAACCGCCGAAATAGGTGCCGTATGTGACGTCAGGACCGGCAGCAACCTTTTCCCTACTGCTCGTGTTTAAAAGATTGATCTGATTGGACGGTTGCCCCAGCGAGGTTTGCTGTGCGTCAAGGATGGCTCCCGTTGAGAGTAGGACAAATTTGAAAGCACAGGATCGACTGAGTCCGAATGGCAAAGATGTTTCCTAATGGATTCAGGACCAACGTCTGAAACGATTCCGGCATCGGCGTGCCATGGTCCCTAAATCATACATCAACATCGCCTCTGAAGAGATAGCGGGGCTTTCCAAGTCTTAAGAAGAGCATGGGTTCCAAACAATATTGGGCTATGTGCTTCCACTGTAGCTCCATGGATAGGGCTTATAGAGACAATCTCCTGTGCGATGGCTGGAGATCCCGATCTAAGGGCATTCAGTCGTTTGATGATCGGGCACTAATTCTCAGCCACAGAGATTGACCGGGGTTTCCCTCAAGGATGCGCGGCACCCTGCTCAGGCACTTCCTGCGGCCCGAGCGTCTTTGCAGCGCCATCGATCAGCGCCTGTTTCTCCGCGTCGGAAAGTTTAGCGCCCGCATGCATGGGAACATAAAACCAAGGCGGCATCTCGCCTATCTTCACTTGCTCAGAGACGTCTTTGGCATGCCGTTGTTTGCGGTCCCACTCCGTAAAATTCAGATGGCGGCGCCCGCCATTCACATCGTGCTGGACAAGCCACGACATAGGCGCCACATAGGAGTACCAGGGCCACGTGGTTTGATTGCTATGACAGTCGAAGCATGCCCTGTGGAACAACTCTTTTGTCTGCGGGGAATTCCACGCCGGCTCACGGGTTACCGGAGGGTTGGTGTGAGTGTGGCCGAAGGGAATCAGTTGAATCAAAACTACAACCAGCAGCAGCCATTTCAGGATTCGCATACGCGGTAACGAGTATAACTGAGTCTGTAACTAGGCCGAAGCGGCGGATTGGACGCAGATCAGCGAGGTTGAGCGCTATTGGGTATAGCTTTCTCTGAAGGATACGCCAGGTTAAAATCTGTGCCTGCATTCACGGGGCAGCACCAAATCGGCGACCAATGGCAAACCGCGTACCGCGCCCGCTGTATGTGCAGTTTTAGGTGGTAGACTAACGCCGAGGTATCAAAACAATGAGTGCATCCACTCGTGTACAAGCTCTTCTCTTCGCATTTTCTCTTACACTTTCCGCAGCGGACGTCCGCCTCACGAACGACGTCGGAGGTGGGTACGTCAGCGCTTACACGCTGGCGACAGGCATCCCCTATACCGATGCGATCCTCAATGAGTGTTCTATCGCGCACGGTCGTCAGAACGAACCGTCGGTTGCCATAAATCCGCGCAATACTGCAGTTCTAATCGGCAGTTCGAACGATTATTGCGGCGTTTACGCCGGATCGACCACGTCATTTGTCGCAGCTGGTCCCATCTGGCTTGGCTATTACCGCTCAGAAAATAGCGGTGCGTCGTTCCGTAGTTCACTCGTGCCGGGCTATCCGGGGGACAAATCTCCATTTGCGGCGCTGGCACGCATCCGGACCGCGAGCGCAGGAGATCCTGTCATCGCGTGGGACGGCCACGGACGAGTGTTTCTGGGGTCGGAAAGCTCGGAGGACCCAGCCGGCTCGAAGAAAACATTCGGCGATGTCTGGGTGGCGCGCTTCGAAAACCCGGGGGGAGAAACCGGCAACACCCTCAATGACGGAAAGTTTTTTAAAGGATCAGCGATTGTTGCCAGCGGTTCTTCCGCCCCCAACCTGCTGGGCAAGTTCCACGACAAGACAGCCATCGAGGCCGACCGCACTGGCGGCGCCTGCGACGGCAACGTTTATTTCTCCTGGACGCGCTTCACAGGCATCGGTATCTCAAACATCTATTTCTCCCGTTCCACTGATCATGGCGTTACCTGGTCGGCGCCGATGTTGCTGACCCAGAATATTTCGAATGTGCAGGATCCCGACATTTCCGTGACAGGGAATGGACACGTGTACGTAACCTTTGACATGGGAGCGACCAACAGCGGACAGCCGAACGGTGTAGGAATAGCCAAGTCCTCTGATTGCGGCCGTTCGTTCGCCAAGCCGCGGGTTGCCGTAACCTACACAAGCTATGAAGCGCACGATATCAGCGCCCAGCGCCCACCGGCGCCCAGTGCTCCCGACGATGCGGAATCCGGGGAAGAAGCCGCCGGATCGTCTGCCCGCGACTGCGGCGACTTCCAGAACTCATGCCAGTCCGGCTATACGTTCTTCCGGCACGGGACGTCCACGCGATCGACCGCGGATCAATCGGATGCCGCCCACGAGTGGATCTACATCGTCTACGGCGCATCCAAGCCGGGAACCGAAGTAGCTACGGGCACGACGTTCGGATCGATCCGGTCCGGCACCGGCAGCCAGTCGGGTGCCTATTTTATGCGCTATGACGGTGCGGCTGGGACGGCGGCGAGCCCGGCGCTGATTGAGGACGTGACGATGGGGCACCAGATCTTTCCCGACATCTCAGCCGATGGCGGCGTGTTACACGCAATCTGGTGGGACAGCCGCAATGATAAAAGCTATTCAGCGGCGCGCCCGGTGGGTAACGATGCCTCCGGGGCGACCGGTAAGGCACTCGATGTCTACGGAGCCAAATCAACTAATGGCGGGATCAGCTGGACCGCCCCGGTCAAGCTGAACACGGTGCCCAGCAATCCGAACTTCGAACAGTTCAGTGACCGCACGGTGCCTTTCGGGGGCGATTACCTTTGGGTATCATCGATCGGTTCGTTTGCTTATGGAACCTGGACCGACTGGCGGAACACGGTTCCGGGGACAGATCCGCGCGAGCCCGGCTCCGCCGATGGGGCCGACGTGAAACAGTGCCGCACACTGAATGCAGCCACTGGTTTGTGGAGTAGCGACCAGTGCCCGCACGACGGCGGGATTGACCAGGACATCTATGGCGCGGTAGCGCCGTAGTCTTAGTCGCGCCACAACAAAAACGGGGATCGCCAAGCCGCGGAAGGCTTAGACGATCCCCGATTTGCTCCCCCAAGCGAAGGCCGCGGATTTACCTGTTCTGTCTCGATCTCCGGTCGTCGTCGTTGGAGCCTAGCTGATCGCCGAGCGTCAGCCGGGTGGCGGCGCGTTGCTTGTAGGCGTCGCGAAAGTCGGGCCGCTCTTGAATGGCTCTGGTATATTCGCTCAGGGCTAGGATGAGTTTCTCGCTGTCCTGGTAGATGCGGCCGAGATTGTAGTGAGCCTCGGGATATCGATTTTGTTTGCGAATGGCTTCGGAGTAGTCTGCGGCGGCCTTTTCCAAGTCGCGAATCGCCGAGTATCCCGCGGCGCGATAGTAGTAAGCTTCGGCGGCCTTGGGGTCTAACTGAATTGTTTTTGCGCAATCTTCAATTGCCTCCTTTGCATTGCCCGTCTCCAGATCGGCCTTGCAGCGGAGCAGGTACGCGTCTTTTGAATCGGGTTTTACTTTCAGAGCAGCACTGTAATCGGCAATAGCCAGCGCCGGTTGCTTCTGCGCCGTGTAAAGGCGGGCACGGCTGATATAAGCGGAGAATTGATCCGGTTTCATGGCGAGCGCCCTTGTGTATGCGTCGATTGCCTTGGCCGGCTGCTGCTGTTTTTCGAATTCGGAGGCCCTCTGCAACGCCGCGGCCAATTCATCAGCGGGTTGCAAAGCCGGCGCCGGTGTTTCCACAACCGCAATTTCCGTCTTCGGCTGGGTTGCAATTGCGATTGCGGGCACGGTCTTCTTCGACGGAACAGACTCGTTGTTATTCCCGGCGATCAGAATAGTTTTGGTGGCAACCTGGCTCACAACCGGCTTTGCGCCTTCAGCGACTCCCGGAACCGATGCCTTTAGCGCAGCCTGGTCGAATTCCGGCTTCTTCACCACTGGCTTGGTAGCGGCAGCGACGGCCGTCGCGTTGAGCAGGTGGGCGGCCACCTCACTGAAGGCGGGATTGATCTTTACCGCTTCGTCAAAATCGATTTGCGCTTTTGCTCTGTTTCCGAGCTGCAGATAGGCGTTGCCCCGGTTCAGCAGGGCGTCGGCCGAGTCTGGACGCAAACGAATGGTTTCTCCATAATCCGCTACAGCCTTATCCAGCTTTCCCACTTTGTTGTGTAATCTGGCGCGCTCCTGATAAGCGGCTGCGTTCTCAGGATTCAGCTGGATGGCCTGATCCAAATCTCTGTTTGCGAGGTCCAACTTGTTCAGACTCAATTCAACGGCCGCGCGCTTATAGAATGCATTGGAATCGCCGGACTTCAGCTTTACGATCTCGTCATAGTCCTTCAGCGCCTCTTCCAGGTTTCCCTTCCCCTGGCTGAGCCCCGCGCGGCTCTCGTAAGCCGCTACAAATGACGGGTCCAGGCGGACGGACTGGCTTAGATCTTTCATCGCACCCTTTGCATCGCCCAAATAGGCTGACGAGAGGCCGCGGCAGTGGTATGCGGCGGCAAATTCCGGCCGCATGCGGAGGGCCTGATCGCAATCCGATTGTGCATTCTTGAGACGCCGCGCTTTCAGATTGGCATAGCCGCGCTGCAGCAGAGCTTCTTCATTGCGCGAGTCGATGCGGATTGCATCGTCATAGAGCTTTAATGCCTCGACCACTTTTTGCTCCTGGACCAGGGCATCGGCCTGCACAACCAGTTCCTGCGAACGTGTCCGCGGATCGCTTTTTGCTTCTTTCTTTGCAAACAGTTGTGCGTGGGCGGAGGGGGCAACAAGGAGTTCGGCAGCCAGGAGGGCGATGAGGCAGTTACGACGCATTTTTGCTCCTCTTTTCATGACGATTTGTAACAGTTCCGACACAATTGATCGATGTAATTCGATTGAATTGCCCAAAGCATAACATCGAACAGATCAGAATTACAGGTCTAGCGGTACCAGCAGGAATACCCGCATTCGGGTAGGAGTGAGTTTATTTCAGGCTGCTCCAATCCACGGTTACGCCGAGTGCGATTCCTTCCAGTTTGCGGCGGCGACAATTTAATGCGCAACCGGTTGCCCAACAATCTTGCATTTCCTGGCACAGCTACGCAAAGGTGAACCGGAGGGCTGATGCGGAACGGATCGTATCAGTATCTGGACGTGCGGATTGTGTGATCTGGCATCCCTTCGAGGCGACCCCGGTACAATTCACTTGCACAACAAATCGGTCTACTATAAAGCCGCGTTACGCTAGGCGGATATGGATGACCTCTTCCACTGGAGAGCGGAATTCCCGATTCTGGCGAATACGGTGTACCTGATCAGCCATTCCCTCGGGGCAATGCCGCGGCGAACGCGAGACTGCCTGATGGAGTACGCCGATACGTGGGCCAGCCGCGGAATTCGAGCCTGGGAAGAGGGCTGGTGGCAGATGCCGGTCACCGTGGGCGATTTGGTGGGAAAGATCATCGGCGCGGGGTCTGGGGAAGTGGTGATGCATCAGAATGTTTCCATATGCCAGTCGCTCGTGCATTCCTGTTTCGATTGGACCGGCAAGCGGAACAAGCTGGTTACGGAAAGCCTGAATTTCCCTTCAAACCTTTATCTGTTTCAGGGTCTGGGGCGAGTGGTGACTGTGGAATCAGAGGACGCTCTGACTGTGCCCCTGGAGGCGCTGCTGGCCGCCATAGACGAGGAGACGCAGTTGGTGTCGGTGTCGCATGTACTGTTCCGGAGCTCTGCCATTCAGGACCTGCGCGCCATAGTGGACAAGGCGCACGCAGTAGGGGCCAAGGTGATGGCAGACCTTTATCAATCAGCGGGCACGGTACCGGTCGATGTTCAGGCGCTGGGCCTGGACTTCGCCACGGGCGGATCAGTGAAGTGGCTGTGCGGCGGGCCAGGTGCCGGATATCTCTACGTGCGGCGGGATTTGTGGCCGGCGCTGCGGCCGAAAGTGACGGGATGGGCGGCGCACCGGAATCCGTTCGCATTCGATCGGGGACCGATGGAATATGCGCCGGACGTCATGCGTTTCTCGACGGGAACGCCCAACGTGCCGGGGATGTATGCGGCCAAGTCAGGGTATGAGATTGTCGGTGAGGTAGGGGTTGCGAATATCCGGCAAAAGTCGGTCCGCCAAACGGAGTTGCTGATTGCCCTGGCCGATGAGGCTGGATTGCGCGTGAACTGTCCACGCGATGCGCGCATGCGGGGTGGGACGGTGACCTTGGATGTGCCGGAGGGCAAGGCCGTGACGGCGGAACTGGGGCGGCGGGAAATACTGGTGGATTACCGGCCCGGAGCGGGGATTCGAATTGCGCCGCACTTCTACTCGACAGACGAGGAGTTGCGTCTCGCGGTCGACGAGATACGCAAGATTGTGGACGGTTTGTAGCGCGCGGGTCGGCCCAGGGGCTGTTAGACCTTGGGGCGATTGTCGAGCAGGGTAACGCAGGGTTCCAGGCGGCTCTGCGGCGCCCCGTCATTGACGGCGAACATCTTCTTCCCGCCGCTCCAAAGCGTACCGCTTGAGTATTCGCTATCCTTGCGCAGTGCGTAGAAGTGAATGTCGAACGAGGCCAGACGCACCGGGTCGTTGTCGTAATTTCGAGCGACGCGTTTTAGTGCATCCAGAATAGCTTCCTTCGGCGTCATGCCGTGACGCATGTTCTCCACGATGGTATGCGCTCCGGCGATGCGAATGTTTTCTTCGCCCCGGCCGGTGGAACCTGCGCCGCCGACTTCCTGGTCCACGTAGAGGCCGGCTCCAATGATGGGAGAATCGCCGACGCGTCCAGGGATCTTCCAGGAGAGACCGCTGGTGGTGGTGACGCCGGAAATCTCACCTTTCGCATTCAGGCCGAGGCAATTGATTGTTCCGGTGATACGGTGTAATGCGCGGTCCTGCGCATAGGCAAGCATCGCCTCATCCACATGGGGGAACGCTTCGCGGAGGGCGGCACCCGGCTTCTTGGGCGGCGCATCAGTTCCATCGGTCCAGTTGTTGTGGCCTGCCTTGTCCCGCAAGGACTGCTTCCACACCAGCCAGGCGAGGCGCGATTTTTCTGTCAGTAAGTCTTCTTCCTTGAATCCCCAGGCCTTGGCGAAACGAAGTGCGCCGTCCCCCGCCAGCATCACATGGTCGGTTTGCTCCATCACCAGCTTTGCAATTCTCGACGGTGTCTTGATACCGCGAAGGGACGCAACCGACCCGCAGCGTCGAGTCGGGCCGTGCATCACGCAGGCATCGAGTTCCACCACACCGTCCTCGTTCGGCAAGCCACCATAGCCGACCGAATCGTCTTCTGGATCAAGCTCGACAAGATTCACGCCGGCCACCACGGCATCGAGTGTGTCGTGCCCGGCCTTCAGCATCTGCATGGCGCGCGCACAAGCGACCAGTCCGTTGGCGCTCGCGATCACCAGGTTTTTCGGAGCCGCAGCATTGGCTAAAGGCGCGGCGGAAGAAGCGGCCAAGGCAGCGGAAGTGCTAAGCCACTTTCGTCGAGTGAGCATCTTCGAAACCTCCTTCGGGTACATTAGAAATCATAGCCGCTTCCATGAAGAAATTTATCCTGCTCTTGCTCCCTGCTTCGCTGCTTTACGGCGCCGAATCTCTTCGGGTTTTGGAGTCGGCCGTTGGGACGACACGCGCCGGTGCGGACATACGATGCCTGATTACCAGCGACGATTTCGATTACGCGACGCCGAAGACCCGCGTCCTCGTTGTGGGCGGCGGAAAGAGCACTGCGGCGGCGATGCGCTGGCTTTACGAATCGCCAAAAGCCGCCCGGTATCGCGACCGCTTTGCGCTCTCCGCGATTCCGGACGTACCTGTGGATCTGTCGAAGGGATTCCCGCCAACCGGCGATGCATACGGAGGAGCAAATTCGGAGACGCAATACATCTGGCGCTGGATTGGAATGCATGCGCCGGACCTGGCGGTTGTGATTGATGGAGGCGCTGCGGGACTGGGGGATGCGTTGTCACACGGCGCGCCATCCATGACTGGAAGCATCCCGGCAGTCTCCATGGCGGCGCAGGAAAATCCGGAACAGTTTGTCGTGAAACTAGTGGCGGCGGCCGCCGGAAAACCTCCATCGCCGGCGCGCCTCGAACTGCAGCGCAGAGTGGCGCGGACTCCATTGGAAGTTGCTACGCAGTTGGGCTTGAAATACGGACATAGTCTGGACGAGGTAGTTTATATTCCAGCGGTGGCGTTGATCGGACGCATCCGCCTGGGAGAGGTGAAAGATGTGCAGCGCATCGTCGAGCCCTACGCGAGCGGGGCAAAGCCAACACTGGACAAGCCGACGAGCAGTCATTTTCCGGGGCACCTCGTTTTTGGCGAACTGGCGCATGTGACGCATGACCCACGCTACGTCGATCTGGTGCGCCGCGCTGCTGATTTTGCCTTCGATCAAAAGGGAAATCCATTGGAAGCCATGCCGCTGCACAACGAAATGAGCGACGCGGTGTTTATGGGCGGTCCGATTCTGGCGCAGGCCGGCACGTTGACGGGCGATGAAAAGTATTTCGATATGTGCGTGCGGCATATCGAGTTCATGCTGAAGCTCAATCTGCGCCCCGATGGATTGCACCGGCACTCCCCGCTGAACGCGGCCGCATGGGGGCGCGGCAACGGCTTCCCTGCCCTGGGAATTGCGTTGAGTCTTTCCGAACTGCCCGACGGTCATCCCGGATTCGCAAAGCTTCTTGCGGCATTCCGCGCGCACATGGAGGCCCTGGCCCGGCATCAGGACCCGGGTGGCGCATGGCACGAGGTGATCGATGTTCCCGGCAGCTATCGAGAGTTGACGGCGACCTGCATGATTGCCTTCGCCATGGCTCGCGGCGTAAGGTTGGGCTGGCTCGATCGTGCGGCGTATGATCCGATGATTCGCAAGGCTTGGACCGCCGCGAAATCGAGAATGGCGGCGGACGGCAAACTGGTGGACGTTTGCACGGGCACAGGCAAGCAGAAATCGCTGCAGGATTATCTGGATCGCACGGCGATCCTGGGCGAAGATCCGCGAGGCGGAGCAATGGGATTGTTATTGGCCACGGAGATGATGATCTACTTCCGCTGAACGCCGAGAATTTCGAGAATCGCGCCTTCGGTGATTTTCCATTCCGGGTCGCGGGGGTCCATACCGGGAAAGTGGTCCGCGCCGGGCAATGTCAGTAACTTCGCGTCCAGCCCCGCGGCAGAAGCTCCTTTGGCGAATCGTTCACTGATCTCGATGGGAACGGTAGTATCTTTGGTGCCGTGTACCAGCCGGGTCTTCCCGCCACCGGGCAACAATTCGATGGGAGATGCTGCGCGATACCGATCCGGGTACTGCGCGGGCGGTCCACCGATGTAGTCATCCACCGCTCCGCTACCGAGCCTCATCTCCCAGGCTCGGCGAAGGTCCGCGACTCCGGCCAGCGACACAGCGCCCTGCAGTGCAATGGGCCTCGGCCTTGAGGCAAGCCACAACGCAAGATGTCCGCCGGCCGAGAAGCCGAAAACAGCGACTCGCTTAAGATCGAGAGGATGTGAAGCGGCGAGGGTTGCCAGATACTGCAGCGCCGCCAGTCCATCGTCCTGCGTACCGGGATAGCCGCCGCCGGGCTGGCCAACGCGCCGGTATTCGAAATTCCAACTGGCTATGCCTGATTGTGCAAGCGCTGCGCACGCATGGCCCATATGATCAAGGCCATACGAGGCGCGCCAGAACCCGCCGTGAATGGAGACAAGGACCGGAAAGGGGCCCGCCGATTTGGGCAAGCGCAGCTCACCAAATTGGTTGGGGTCCTTTCCGTATGCGAAGCGTGCGTCGGCGGCAGGCGCCGGAAGGTCCAGGATGTCTCTGCCCACCTTGTCAGCTTAGCCGATGACGACAGCTACGGCTGGTAAACAAGCATGACGTCCACCGAGGATGTCTTACCCGTTCCGTCGGTCACCGTCAGTTGGAGCGGATAGGCTCCGGGGCCGTTGACGAACTGAATGGTCGCCTTGGGATTGTCGGAGGTCTGCAGGATGGCGGGCACCTTGCCGCCCGGCTTCACCATGAACAGATAGGTAAGCTTGCCCGACGCGCTGGTGGAGCCGCTGGCATCGAGGGTGATCATCGATTGATTAGTGGTCGTGGTGGTTGGATTCACTGAGGCATTGGTGATGTTGGCAGTGGAGACACCGTCGGAAGATGTGTTGAGCACCCCGTTGAAGCCGGTCGGGAAGAATCCGCCGGACTTCGCATTGGCTTTGAATCCGTAGGCGATAAACAGCACCTGTCCGGGCGTGCGGGTCTGCGTCAACCCGTTGCTGTCCACCGGAAAGAACCTGGTTCCGGATGGCGGAGGCAGCACGTCGGCGCCGTCCAGAAGCGACGTGGAGATGCCTAGCTTGGCTACCTGCAGCCGAATATTGGCCGAGTGCTCGGCTTCCACTTCGGCGATGCGGGCTGCGTAACCGAGAACATCTTTGCTGGAAATAAGCGGCGCTGCGCCGGCATATGCAGTTACGCCAATGTCTTCGAAAGCTCTGGCCAGTTGCAGGAATTCAGTTGTTGTGCCGAAGCCGAAACCAAGCGCCCCAAGGTTAATGGCGGGTTTCGCCACCGGCTGCGCGCCTGCCGCGGAGAGTGCTCCGCGAATGAGGGTGACATGCGCACGCTCGTCGGCTGCGATCTGGTTCGCGATGTCTTTCGTGAACAGGGTCGCGTTATCCAGATTGACCAACTGCCCGCCGGTAGTTGCGCCCGCAGTACCGCTGCCGTCGATCTTGATTCCCATCTGGTCGATTGTTTTGCCGGTGGTGGCGACCGTATAGAACTCGGCCTCCAGGTATTCCAGGTTGAGGGCGAAATTGAGAATGTCTGCGTCGGTGATTGTAGCGCTCTGCGCGTTTGCGATCCGCGCTCCCGCTCCGGCGGCGGTTACCGCCGCACCAGCCATTGCCAGCTTCGTGATGAAGGCACGCCGATTCGGCGCCTCCGCAATTGCTTCGTCTAGAACTTTATGATTTGCCATGATTGCCTCCAGTAGAGATGTAGCGGGGCCATTACCACAACCGCTGCTGACCATGAGTACGTCAGCCGTGCCGCATCTGGATCTATTTGGGAGACAATCAGTTAGAGATTTATTTTCTTGCAGAACGATCGCGAATAGTTGTAACTTTCGGTTGTTAACAGCGTCTCACTTCGCTTCCAAATCGATCACCGAGTACAGTCCGACGCGCGGAATACTAAACTCGGTACCGCCATCACGATTAATAAATTCGGTAACCTTCGCATCGGCCGACTCATAGATATTGGCGCGCCGCACCACGTACGAACCCCGCAAGCGGATACGCAATCCGTCCACCGGCCGCCTGCCATAGTTGATGAGGTGAAGCTGCATTCGTCCGCGGGCATCACCGGTGAGATTGGCCAACACCACCGCACTGCCATAGATGCGAACGAGACGTTTGTCGTCGGTGAGCTTCTCCCGGACCTCCGCCGCGAAATCCAGCGGATTCGTAATGGACTTGTCTACTTTGATATTCAGGTCCGCCTTCGGGTCAGGCGAGCTCACCATGCGATACAGAAGATTTTTGCGATGCAGCAGATTCAGGCCTTCGCCGGCCTGTGCGGAACCATCGTCCACAACGGCGACGTTTCCGATTTGCGGACCGGCCGGCCCCAACTGCTGCAGGAAGGCGTTCATCTTCGCATAGGCATCAGCGTCTTCGGGTGCGATCTTCACTAAGGCGTCAGCGTTATAGGCATGCGCTTCGGCCATGGCCAGCTCGGCTCCGCCCTTCGGCAAATCATAAAACACTTGCTTTCCGGCGTTGCGCTGGATCAACCAGCCGTTGGCGTTAACCCAAGGGGCGGTTGTGGCCGAAGCGACGTTCATTCTGTACTGTACCGAAGGGACCGGCAGCTTAACCGCACCAGTCACATCCTGATCTTTAAACAACAGGATGGTGGCCAGTAGAAATGGCGCCATCACAGTTCAAACTCTTGCAGACGAATCTTCTTGATATCGTACTCGCCCAGACCTAAACCCGCCGCGTACTCAATATGGCCGGGTTCGCGAATGAACTGATTCTTATTTGGGTCATTGGAGCGCGAAGTGATGATCTGATCGCGGGAACGATCCCAAACGGAACGAGCGTGCTCGGCTTTGCGCTTGTTCTCGATGACGTCGATCAACAGGCGGTCCATGGCAACCATGTCCGTACCAAACATCATTTTCTTGGGGAAGAAGCCGAATTCGTTCTTCAACTGGAAGGGTCCGCCGTGCCAGATGCCCTTCAGACCATCCATGATGTTGAGGACGGTCTTGGATTTCAGCGGTTCCACAGACGCCAGTGTGCCGATGAACGTCTTGGTATTGGTTTTCTCGTGCGCATGGGAGCGCGCCACGTTGCTGAAATTTCCGTAAGCGATGTTCTTCAGGCACCCTGTGACGCCGGCCGCTCCGTGGTCCTTCATATTGGGGACGTTGATGATCTTGGTAAACTTCTCGCTCACCAGCCGCACCAGGTTCGACCGCGTATCTTCCTCGCCGAAGAAGTTCACTTCCACGAAGACCTCGGGATCGTAGTTCAGAATGGATCCGCGTGACATCTCCACGGCCTGGATATTCACTTTCTGATCCAGATACTTTCCGTATTTGACAGATTCCAGTTGATCCGGGAAGCGCTCGTAGATATAGATTTGTTCCGGTTTCACACCCACTGAAAGGAGGTTGCGCACGATATCCGCCACTACTACCGGATGGGACATGATCTTCGGCGCGCCGGAACAGTTGACCTTGATACCAACGACGTCAGAAGGATTGAAGAAGCGCTTCCAGGCGGCGGCCGGGGTGGATTCTCCCGTCAGCGCGGTCATGCCGCGTTCCATCATTTGCCGAACGGCTTGCGGATCTACTTTCTCGGTCGCTTCGTCAATCGACTTCGCCGAATGGACGGAGACCACACTCGCTGGAAAGCCCTTGTAAGGGTGAGGCTGGTAGCTGCTGACCGACCGGTATTTTGGAATGTCGCTGGTGACGGTGGCAAAAGCGGCGGGCGCCACCGCGGACCATTGCAGGAAAGCTCGTCGTTGCATGATAGTTTAATCATAATATGACCAACAACAGACGTACCCTCCTGAAGACCGCGGTTGGCATGGCCGCCGCAGCCGGCGCCGCGCAAGCGCAGACGGGCCCCACGAAGAAGGTCCACTACCGCAACGGAAAACCTAAGTCCACGCCGCTGTTTTCCGGGGCTGTATCGTATGGCAATCTTTTATTCATCGCCGGGAAAGGAGCTCACGTTCCGGGCGATATCAAAGCTCACACAAAAATCGTCCTGGACGAGTTGAAGGCGGAGTTGGAGAACGCCGGGTCGTCTATGGACAAGGTATTGAAGTGCAGCGTGTTCTTAAACGACCTGAAGGACTATGCCGAAATGAATGAGGTATTCAAGGGCAGCTTCGGCGATGCTCCGCCCGTGCGCACCACCATTGCCGCGGCCGGTGGAATCCCCGGCAACTCGCTGGTGGAAATCGACGTGATCGCCTATATATAAAGCCGTTTCGCGCGGATGTAGGCGTATACGTTATCGGGAAGTTCGGCGGGATGCGCGCCTGAGGCGAGTTCCCGCCGGATGGCCGACGAGGACACATCGAGGACCAGTGTGTCGAGGCGCAGTACGCGCGCGCCTGGAGGTACCTGAAAGCCATGGCCTGGGCGGCTGACGACGATAAAGTCCACCGAACGGATGACGTCGGCGGCGCGGTGCCACGTTAGAATTTCCGCAAACGCGTCAGTTCCGATAATGAAGTAAAGCTGATCGCCGGGCGAGAGGCGGCCTCGCAGGCGCTCGATTGTATCGATGGAGTAACTCTTGCCGCCGCCCGATTCAATGTCCGATGCTTCAAAAGAAGGATCGCCCTCGCAGGCCAGTGCGACCATTTGCAGACGGTCTTCGTAGGATGTTCCGGCGTCAGGCTTGTGCGGGGGATGCGCGGCGGGAACAAAAAGCACCCGATCCAGTTGGAATTTCCGGACTGCCTCGCGGGCAACCGTCAGATGGGCACGA
This sequence comes from Bryobacteraceae bacterium, assembly GCA_040002435.1. GTDB lineage: Bacteria > Acidobacteriota > Terriglobia > Bryobacterales > Bryobacteraceae > JANXXV01. Next base: position 232 of record JBDUEM010000187.1, on the reverse strand, counting down.
TGGATGGGGTCGAACGTACCGCCGAATATCGCGACTTTCAATTGCGGCTACTTCCTGCGCGCTGTGACGATAATGTGAATTTTGACGCCATGGCACAGCATCTCACATCGGTTGCGCTGAGTGCACTTTGGAAGGCGGTGGTGTGGATGAGTCCGGTCTCGGTACCGGCATTGCACTCTGTCAACGCCAAATAGAAATGTCCTAATCTCTGCCAAATAGAAATGTCCTGTTG
>JBDUEM010000186.1:0-15240 GCA_040002435.1 Bryobacteraceae bacterium | reverse complement strand
AGGAAGCCGGCTTCTTCATCCGCGAGTGGCAAGACCTCAGCGGCCAAATCCGGGAGATAATTGCCCGCGACCCCAGGCACAAGGCGATGCGTACAGCCCGCGGCGTCATTTGAGAAAATTAAGCGGAGATCTGTCCCCTGTCGACGAGTGCAAAGATTCGTTTTGAAAAGATATTTCATCTCCCATCCGGCCGTAAAAACGGTACCGCGCCCGCGCGACCACTCCCGCTAGACGAACCTTTACTGCGGTCGGAACTCTTCAGTTCCAGCCAAATGGAACTGCACGGCAAGACCCTTGCCGTCTCGCATAAAATCAGCGAAAAGCAAACCCCGGACCGGTTGCTGCGACGACTGGCTGACAACGAGGAGGTGCTGTCCGACTCCAGCAGCCTTCTGGCGGCTGCCGTTCGCGCAGACCGCCGAGTCAGCCCGGCCGCCGAGTGGCTGCTGGACAACCTTTACCTCATAGAAGAACAGATTCGCATGGCCAGGCGTCACCTGCCCAAGGGCTACAGCCGCGAATTGCCGTCTCTATTGAACGGGCCGTCCATCGGCTTTCCCAGGGTCTATGACATTGCCCTCGAAACCATCGCCCATGGGGACGGCAGGGTGGACCCGGAGATCCTCAGCCGTTTCATCTCCGCCTATCAGACCGTCCGCTCGCTAAAGCTGGGCGAGCTTTGGGCAGTCCCCATCATGCTCCGCCTGGCGCTGATCGAGAATCTTCGCCGCATTGCCACGCGGCTCTCCGCCAACCGCATCGATCGGAATGTCGCTCATTATTGGGCCGACAAGATGACGGTGGTGGCCGAGAAGGATCCAAAGAGCCTCATCCTGGTGAGTGCCGACATGGCGCGCTCCGGCCCTCCCATGAGCGGCGCTTTTGTGGCCGAACTCGCGCGCCGTCTACAGGGCCAGAGCCCTGTTCTGGCAATGCCGCTTACCTGGGTGGAGCAGCGGCTTGCCGAGTCCGGACAGACCATTGAGCAGGTGATTCAGCTCGAAAACCAGAAGCAGGCCGGCGATCAGGTTTCCATCAGCAATACCATTGGCAGTCTCCGCTTTTTAACCGCTACCGACTGGCGGGAGTTCGTCGAGTCGATGAGCCTGGTAGAAAAGACACTGCGCGAGGATCCGGCCGGAGTATACGCCAGCATGGATTTCGCCACTCGCGACCGCTACCGGCACATTGTCGAAAGCCTGGCGAAGACCAGCCCGTTGACGGAGGGCGCCATCTCCCGCCGCGCCATCGAGCTCACCCAGGAGGCCGCTGCCGACAAAGGCCCCTCGAGCCGCGAGGCCCACGTGGGGTACTTCCTCGTCGATAAGGGACGGCCGGCCCTGGAACAGACGGCCAAGGTTCGGCTGCCGGTAGTGCGCGCCTTCCGCCGGAGGGTGGACCGGTTTCCATTGCTGCTTTACGTCGGTGGGATTCTGCTCGTTAGCGGGCTGTTTTCCTTCCAATTACTGTGGCGGACGAATTTATCCGGGCCTCTGTTGGCACTGGCGATCACGGCTGCCGTGATAGCAGCGAGCCACCTCGCGGTGTCTCTGGTGAACTGGCTTGTCACCCTGTTGAGAAAGCCGGACGCCCTGCCCTCGCTGGATTTCTCGAAAGGCATTCCAAGCGAATGCCGCACGGTGGTGGCAATTCCCACCATGCTCACCAGCAAAGAGGGAATCGATAGCCTGGCAGAGTCCCTGGAAGTGCGCTTTCTGGCAAACCGCGATCCGTCTCTGCACTTCGTGCTGCTCACAGACTTTGCCGACGCCGACAGTGAAACAGTCCCCGGCGACGAAGCGCTTCTGCTGCTTGCAAAGGCCTCCATTGACCTGCTTAACGAGAAATATCGCAATGGTTCGAACGACAAATTTTTCCTGCTGCATCGTCCGCGCCGCTGGAATCCGGCGGAAAAGATCTGGATGGGCTATGAGCGGAAGCGGGGAAAACTTGGCGACCTGAACGCCCTGCTGCGCGGCGATGCAGACGAACGCTTCTCCCTGCTGGTGGGAGATACCGATCTTCTGGTGGGTGCAAAATACGTCATCACGCTCGATACCGATACGCAGCTGCCCCGCGATTCGGCCCAACGGCTGGTTGCCGCTATTGCGCATCCTTTGAATCAACCTCGCTACGACGAGAAGGCAGGGCGTGTTACCGAAGGCTACGGCATCCTGCAGCCCAGAGTCTCGGTGAGCCTTCCCAACACAAACCGGTCCCGCTACGCACGGATGTTCGGCAGTTCCCCAGGCGTCGATCCCTATACACGCGTGGTGTCCGATGTCTACCAGGATCTGTTTCACGAAGGCTCTTTCATTGGGAAAGGGATTTACGACGTCGATGCCTTCGAACGCTCGCTTTGCGGACGCTTTCCCGAAAACCGGATCCTGAGCCACGATTTGATTGAGGGCTGTTACACCCGTGCCGGCCTGCTGAGCGGCGTGCAGCTCTATGAAGAATATCCGCTCCGCTACAGCGCGGACGTGAGCCGCCGCCACCGGTGGATTCGTGGAGACTGGCAGATCGCACGGTGGCTGTGGCCGCGCATTCCAACCCTGGGTGGCGAGCGAGTCAGGAATCCCCTGTCCGGCTTATCCAAGTGGAAGATCTTCGACAATCTCCGCCGCAGCCTGGTTGCGCCCGCGCTGATTACGCTGCTGCTGATGGGCTGGCTGCTGGTTTCCCCTCCCTGGCTGTGGACGTGGGCTGTTCTGGGCATCATCCTGATTCCCTCGCTGATCGCTTCCTCGTTGGAAATCCTGCGCAAGCCGGCCGACTTGCCGATGGGCCAGCATCTCGCCGGTTCAGTCATCTCGGCTTATGAGCAGTTCCTGCAATCGGCGTTCACGTTCGCCTGCCTGCCATACGAAGCGCTGTTCAATGGCGATGCCGTGGTGCGGACCTGGTACCGCATGCTTCTGTCGAAGCGGAGGCTGCTCGAATGGAATCCGGCCAGCGGACACGATCGGAAGCATCGATCCCAGTCGTCGCGCGAATGGATGTCCATGTGGTTTGCGCCGTTCTTTGCGGCGGCGGTTTGGATCGGGCTCTATTATGGGAAGCCCCACGCCCTTTCCGTCGCCTGGCCTGTCCTGGGGCTCTGGGCCTCGTCACCCGCCATCGCCTGGTGGGTGAGCCGGCGAATCCGGCGGCCGGAAGCCAGGCTCACGTTTGGGCAGACTATTTTTCTGCGGAAACTCGCCAGAAAGACCTGGGCGTTTTTCGAGCAGTTCGTCAGCGTGGAAGATAACTGGCTGCCTCCGGATAACTACCAGGAACACCCGGTGGAGGTGGCCGCCCATCGCACCTCTCCCACCAATATCGGCCTCTACCTCTTGTCCAGTCTGACGGCGTATGACTTCGGCTACATTTCGGGCGGCGAGTTGATCGACCGGATCGCGAATACCCTCCGCACGCTCGACTCCATGGACCGGTTCCGGGGACACTTCTACAACTGGTACGACACGCAAACTCTCAGGCCTCTGGAGCCGCGATACATTTCCACGGTGGATAGCGGCAATCTGGCCGGGCACTTGATCACGCTGCGCCAGGGCCTGGCCGATCTTCCGAATCAAAAGATTCTCCGGTCCAGCGTTTACTCCGGCATTTCCGATACCTTACGCATTCTGGTAGGCGTGACGGCGCGCGGCGCCAACGGCCAAGCCGGCGCGAAGCTCATCCAACTCCAGGAATATCTGGAAGCGGTCAGCGATTCCCAACCCACCTCGTTGAACGCCGCTTGGATTTGCATTGACCGGCTCGCTGCTTCGGCCGCGGAACTGATTCTCATTCTCGCCGCCGGTAGTCCCACCCCTGCTGTAGCCGGCGCCCAGGAGAATCAGGCAAACTGGTGGGCACGCGCGCTGGCCCGGCAGTGCCGCGCGGCGGCAGACGAGCTGACATTTCTCGCTCCGTGGGTTACGTTGCGCGAACCGCCGGATCGTTTCGACGGATTTGCCGCGATTCAGGAGATTCCGTCCCTGCGCGAACTGGCACGGCTGGAAGAGCGCCTGCTGCCGGTCATCGAAAGGCACATCGGAAACAATGCCGGCCGCAAAGAGAAAAACTGGTTTGCCGATTTACAGCAAAGCCTCACGCTGGGAGGCCAGCGGGCGGCCGCGCGAATTGCCGCCTTGGAGGCAATGGAAGCGCAAACGGTGGAACTCTCGCAGTTGGAGTACGGATTCCTCTTCGACAAAGTCCGGAACCTGCTGTCCATCGGCTACAACGTGGGCGACCGCCGTGCCGATCCCAGCTGCTACGATCTGCTGGCTTCGGAAGCAAGGTTAAGCAGCTTCGTCGCGATTGCGCAGGGCCAGGTGCCGCAAGAGAACTGGTTCGCTCTTGGACGGCTGCTGACGAGTTCGAACGCGGGGCCGATTCTGGTGTCCTGGAGCGGCTCGATGTTCGAATACCTGATGCCGATGCTGGTAATGCCGACCTATCAAAACACGCTGCTGGATCAAACCTGTACAGCGGCGGTGAAGCGGCAGATCGAATACGGAGCACAGCGTGGAGTACCGTGGGGGGTCTCCGAATCGGCCTACAACATCACCGACGCGCAGATGAATTACCAGTACCGCGCCTTCGGCGTCCCCGGACTGGGGCTGAAGCGCGGGCTGGCGGAGGATCTGGTGGTGTCTCCTTACTCCACCGTGATGGCTTTGATGGTGCTTCCGGAAGAAGCATGCCTCAACCTGCAGCGTCTTTCGGCCGAGGGTTTCGAAGGACGCTACGGGTTGTACGAGGCTATTGATTATACGCCGGCGCGCATCCCTCGCGGACAAACCAGCGCCCTGGTGAAGTCCTTCATGGCTCACCACCAGGGCATGAGCTTTCTGTCGCTTTCCTATCTGCTGTTGAACCGGCCCATGCAGAGACGCTTCGAATCGGACCCGTCGTTTCAGGCGACGACCCTGCTGCTGCAGGAAAGGGTTCTCAAATCCGCCGTACTTCCGCTGCACACCGCGGAGTTATCGAGCGTGCAGCAATCGGCGCCGGAGTTGCAACCTGCCGTGCGCTTTCTCACCAGTCCCAACACGCCGGTCCCGGAAGTACAGCTTCTCTCGAATGGACGCTATCATGTCATGGTCACCAGTGGGGGCGGAGGCTACAGCCGTTGGCGGGATCTCGCCGTCACACGCTGGCGCGAGGATTCCACCCGCGACCACTGGGGAACTTTCTGCTACATCCGCGATATGCAGACAGGCGAGTTTTGGTCCACAGCGTACCAGCCAACACTCAAGCGTCCGAAGAAATACGAAGCCATTTTCTCAGAGGGCAGGGCTGAATTCCGGCGCTCTGACTTTGACATTGATACCCACACCGAAATCGCCGTCTCTCCGGAAGACGACATTGAACTGCGGCGCATCAGCATCACGAATTCCTCGCGGACGCGGAGAAGCATCGATATCACCAGTTATGCCGAGGTAGTGATCAATCCTCCCGCAGCCGACGCATCGCACCCGGCATTCGGCAATCTGTTTGTCCAGACCGAGATCATCCGTCACCGCCAGGCCATCCTCTGTACTCGCCGTCCCCGCTCGGCAAGTGAGCAGTCCCCTTGGATGCTGCACCTCATGGCGGTTCATGGCGCGGACGAGCAGGAGGATGCGTCCTACGAGTCCGACCGTTCGAAGTTTATCGGCCGCGGCAACAGCGTGGCCGAACCGGCTGCCATGAAGAGCACGATTCCGCTGTCCGACAGGCAGGGATCGGTACTGGATCCCATCGTCGCCATTCGCTGCCGCATCACCCTGGAAGCCGGTCAAACAGCGACGGTCAACGTGGTTTCCGGTATGAGCGAGACCCGCGACGCCTGCCTTGGGCTGATCGAAAAATACCAGGACCGACGGCTGGCGGACCGCGTTTTCGATCTCGCATGGACGCATAATCAAGTCATCCTGCGGCAGATCAACGCGACCGAGGCAGACGCGCAGCTTTATGGGCGGCTGGCCGGCTCCATCCTCTATGCAAATTCCTCGCTGCGCGCCGAGCCTTCGGTCATTCTGCAGAATCGCCGCGGGCAGTCCGGGCTGTGGGGTTATTCGATCTCCGGCGATCTCCCCATTGCGCTGCTGCAGATAGCGGATGTAGAGAACCTGGAGTTGGTCCGCCAGATGATTCAGGCGCACGCTTACTGGCGTCTTAAGGGCCTGGCTGTCGATCTGATGATCTGGAACGAGGACCATGCCGGCTACCGCCAGTTGCTGCAGGAGCAGATCCTCGGTCTGATTGCCGCTTCGACAGAACCGAGACCCGCGGGCCGGCCGGGTGAGATCTTCGTGCGGCCGGCCGACCAGATCTCCATCGAAGACCGCATTCTGATGCAAACCGTGGCGCGGGTGATTGTTTCCGATAGCCGCGGTGCTCTGGCCGACCAATTGAAGGGCCGCAATCTGGCGAAGGCACTGGTGCCGCGCCTGGTTCCGGCACGGGCGTACCGGCCGGATCAGGTTCCGGCCGTAAAGCTTACCCGGCCGGACCTGATCTTCTTTAACGGATTTGGCGGTTTCACACCCGATGGCCGCGAGTATGTCATCACTACGGCCCCGGGACATGTGACGCCGGCGCCGTGGGTGAACGTGCTGGCCAATCCCTTCTTCGGAACCGTAGTGTCGGAGAGCGGCGGGGCGTATACCTGGTGCGAAAATTCCCATGAGTACCGGCTGACGCCCTGGTATAACGACCCCATCGGCGATCCGAGCGGCGAAGCGTTCTACATCCGCGACGAGGAGACCGGATACTTCTGGTCACCCACACCGCTGCCGGCCCGCGGCGCGTTTCCCTACACAACACGTCATGGATTTGGCTACACCGTGTTCGAACACACGGAGAGCGAAATCCGGTCCGAAGTTTGGGTTTATGTGGCAATGGACGCTCCGGTCAAGTTCACGGTGGTTAAGCTGTGGAACGAGTCCGGCCGGCCGCGCCGTCTTTCGGTCACCGGCTATGCCGAGTGGGTGCTGGGCGATCTCCGTTCGAAGACGGCGATGAGTATTACAACCGAGGTGGACAACAAGACCGCCGCGCTGTTTGCACAGAATCCTTATGGCACGGAACTGCCGGGCCGCTACGCCTTTTTCGATACGGACGACCCGAGCCGCAGCGTGACCGGGGATCGTGCGGAATTTCTTGGCCGTAACGGAACGCTTGCGAATCCGAACTCCATGTCCCGGTCGAGGCTCTCCGGAAAAGTGGGGGCGGCACTGGACCCCTGCGCGGCCATGCAGGTGCCATTCCTGTTGCCTGCCGGGGAGGAGCGGGAAATTGTATTCACGCTCGGCGTGGGCCGCGATTTGGATGACGCCCGAACGCTGGTGCGGCGTTTCCGCGGCGCGGGTGCGGCACGCGGCGCTCTGGAAGGCGTATGGCAACACTGGAAGCACACGCTGGGCGCAATCAATGTGGAAACGCCCGATCCCGCGGTGAACGTCATGATGAACGGCTGGCTCGTGTATCAGGTGCTGTCCTGCCGTTTGTGGGCCCGAACCGGCTTCTATCAGTCCGGCGGCGCCTACGGATTCCGCGATCAGCTGCAGGATACGATGGCTCTGGTTCACACCCGGCCGGAGCTGGTGCGAGCCCATCTGTTACGCTGCGCCGGCCATCAATTTCCAGAAGGCGATGTCCAGCATTGGTGGCATCCGCCGTTGGGTCGTGGTGTGCGGACTACGTGCTCCGATGACTTTCTCTGGCTCGCGCTGGCCACGTGCCGCTACGTGTCCTGCACCGGAGACACCGGCGTGCTGGACGAATTGGTCTCCTACATTGACGGGCGTCCGCTGAAGCCGGAGGAGGACTCCTATTACGATCTGCCTGGCCCCTCCCACAAGACCGCCACTCTCTACGATCACTGTGTCCATGCCGTTTTGAACGGCCTTCGCTTCGGCGAACACGGCCTGCCGCTCATGGGATCCGGCGATTGGAACGACGGCATGAACCTGGTTGGTGAACGTGGAAGAGGCGAAAGCGTTTGGCTTGGCTTCTTCCTTTATGACGTACTGATGCAGTTCGCCGAGCTCGCGATTAACCGCGGAGACCAGAACTTCGGCAACCGCTGCCATAGTGAGGCCGCCACGGTCCGCAGCAATATTGAAGCAAACGGCTGGGATGGCGAGTGGTACCGCCGTGCCTATTTCGACGACGGGTCGCCGCTCGGTTCGGCGAGTAACCCGGAATGCCAGATCGATTCCATTTCGCAGAGCTGGGCAGTGCTCTCTGGCGCGGGCGACAGTCAACGGTCCCGCCAAGCCATGGCGGCAGTCGACCGGCGACTGGTGCGCCGGGATCACTCCCTGATCCAGTTGCTGGATCCGGCTTTCGATCATTCCAAGATGAACCCGGGCTATATCAAGGGGTATGTACCGGGAGTCAGGGAGAACGGCGGGCAGTATACCCATGCCGCAATTTGGACGACCATGGCGTTCGCTGCCTTAGGCGACCGGGAACGCGCCTGGGAACTGCTGGCGATGATCAACCCGGTGAATCACGCCAGTACGGCGCACGCGGTGGCCACCTATAAAGTGGAACCGTACGTGGTGGCGGCCGATGTTTATGCACTATCACCCCACACCGGCCGCGGGGGCTGGACGTGGTATACCGGATCGGCCGGATGGATGTACCGGCTGATTCTGGAATCTTTGCTGGGTCTGAAGCTGGAAGTGGACAGGCTGACGTTCTCCCCATGTCTTCCTGCTGCGTGGAAAGAGCTGAAGATCCATTACCGGTATCGTGAGACTGTTTACCACATTCGCATCATGCAGGTGGAAGCAGGTGCGAATCTGCAGAACGTGGTGTATCTGGCGGATGACCGGCAGGATCACTTCGTTGACGTTACGGTCCTGGCGGCGCCTCCCGCCTAGACTTTCTGTCCCATTAACAAAACCGGAAAAGTCACCGATAACGAATTTGGTGACTGGAATGCCATCTCCGAAGCGCCGTAACTTCCGCGTACTCGCGGTTGACGACAATGCTACCTCGCGCCGCATGATCGCCGGGCAGCTTTCCAGGCTTGGATTCGAAGTCACCCTCGCCGGTAGTGCGGAAGAGGCGAAAGACATTCTCATACGGGAATCCAGCGCGCTGCATTGCCTTGTCACCGATTGCTATATGCCCGGGCAAAGCGGCCTGGACCTCCTCGGATGGTTGAAGGATTACGATTTCACGCTGGCCAGCGTCGTCGTGAGCGGAGAGTCCGAGGAGGATCTGGTCGGCCGCACGCTGCGCGGCGGCGCCAGCGATTTCGTCAAGAAACCGGTCTCTTTGGCGGATCTGGAAGCGGCACTTTCCAAAGGCATCCATTCCACCCAGCGGCGCCGGCGGGCGGCCGCGACTCAGATGTCGGTTCGCGATGCAGGCATCCTGCAAAGACGCATGAACAATCTTCACGGAACCGTCGCCCTGCCAACACCGGTAACTCTTTGCTATCACCCCAAGTTTGAAGCAGGCGGGGATTCAGTTGCCTTCTTCCCGTTCGATTCCGATCGCCTGCTGGTGCTGGCATCGGACGTGTCCGGGCACGATCTACGATCGGCGTTGTTGTCTGCCTACTTCCAGGGCATGGTGCGGGGCATGGTGGAACAGAACGTCCCGATCGGTGACGTGCTGAATCACTTCAACAGCTTCCTCGTGAACGACTGGACAGAACCATCCAGCACCGCGGTCTCCTGCCCGGCGCATGTGACGTCCCTGTCGGTCTGTTCGGTCCTGGTCGATTTGAAGTTCGGAACTGTGAGCCTCTCCAGCAGCGGATTCCCACTGCCGGCGCGGATCGGGCGGGATGGTGTGCCCTGGACCTTTCAATTGGAAAGCGGATATCCCCTCGGCTGGTTCGATCCGAACCCCGTTTCAAGTCTCCAGGTGGAGACCCGGTGCGGCGATCACCTCGTCGTCTGGACGGACGGTCTCGAGGATTTCGCCAACCAGTTGGAGATCAGCCCGTGGAGCCTCGCCTATCGCCTGCTGGAGACCGGGGGATCCGCCCAGACGCCCGAATGGCTTGCCGATTCGGAGGATGACGTTCTGCTGCTGCACATTCCTCTCGACAGAACGGACAGTGTGCTCAATCAGATGCCTGTTCTGGACGAAACCTATCAAAAGACCCAGTTGCCGCAGATCGATGACCTGCAGATCCGGTGGCGCAGCAGTCTGCAATTCGCCTTCCCGAAGATCAAGAAGTACATCCTCTTCGATATCCTCCTGTGCATCCGGGAAACCGTGATCAATGGTCTCCTCCATGGCTGCCGCACTGCATCCGACATCTGCCGCCTGACAGTTGTGATGGACCGCGAAAAGCAATGCTTACGGATCGACGTCGCGGATCCTGGACCGGGCCATCAATTCAATGTCAGCCAGCATGCCGCACTGGCATCCGAAGAACTGGTTGATGAACACCGTGGCCTGCTATTGATTCACCGCATGGCCGATAAGGCCGAACTGGAGCGCAACGGAGCCTCCGTGCGCCTGTTTTTTAATCTTCAAAAGGAATCGAGCCCTCAACTCCTACTCTCATGACGTACTCCTATAATTCAGTTTGCAAAATGTTGCAGTTCGCCGTTCCCGGAGATCTCCTCAGCACGAACGCCGAGCAGTTCCGGGTCTCTGCCGGCTCGATGGTTGACGCTCACCGCGCCTCCGTGCCCGAATGGGATGCTGTCGAAGTCGATCTGGAACGGGCGCATATGGTCGACTCGGCCGGTCTCAATGCCCTGATCGGACTCCTGAAAACGTTGAAGAACCAGGGCCGCCGCATGATCATCAGGGTAGCCGACCCACACGTTCACCGCGTGTTGATATTTACGCGCATGGATAGGCAGGCGGAAGTCATCAAGACCTAAATCTCTAAGGTGGCTTTCTCGCCAGTCGAGGGCCGCGGCGCGCCAGCTTCTGTCAGAAAGCCTGATCAGAAAGTCGCGATGGGATTGATGGGCGATCCGGTGCCGCCGGTGACGGCCAACGGCGACGCCGTCAGCAGAAACTCCCAGCGCCTCCTCTTGTTCGTCTCTTCACTGATCCGTTCCAGATCGCAATTGTCGAAAATCGGTGTGCCCATCGCGATCAACAGCAGTTGATGCACCGGCTGCGCCACACCGGCCACCAGGGAAGGCATCACGTCGCTGGCCGCGTCGCTGCCCACCATCGCCACATCGCGCTGCTTTAACCATTTCACGCACGATGCGTGCAGGCCCGCCGAATTCTTCGAGGCGTCCCATGGACCCTTCGCCGCGCGCCGCGCCCAGCGACCCGTGCGGATGAACACGATGTCGCCGCTACCAACTTTGATTCCGGCCTGCTTCTCCCAAGCCTCCAGATCTTCCGGATAGATGGCGACCGACGTGTCAAGATAAGGCACGCCCTTCAACCGTGGAATGTCCATCAGCAGGCCGCGCGACATGATTCCGTTCTTCTCATTCAAAATAGACAGCTTCTGCGCGCCTTTGTCCGTCACTTCCTGCTGCGAATACCCGTTGAACATTTTGCCCTTGTAGAACATATGGCAAAGGGCGTCCATGTGCGTATGCGCGTAGCCGTGATAGGACACGCCGTAATGATCCAGCGAAAACTGTCCCGGGCTGGTCTTTCCGGTCCACATCATCTTGTGCTCAAACGGATCGGGATTATCGCTCGCCTTTTCCGTTTCTGTGTCGCGGGCCAGCGATACTCCGACTCCCTCGCGCACCAGCGCCACGGCCGCCTTCCGTTTGGCAGGCGTAATCAGATTTAAGGCGCCAAGTTGATCTTCCTTCCCCCATCGCCCCCAATTGGAAAGCTCTGTCATCCACTTTTCCACGGTCTCTTTGGAGACGTCATGATTCGATGGCGGCGCCGCCATGGCACAGGCACAGGCAAGCAGCAGCACGGCTGAAAGCGTTTTTCGCATGGAAACATTCTACGTCAACGCCGCGGATGCGCCACAAGCAACCGCGGGTTTCGTCGACCGCTATCCCCAAGTACCCCTGAACCGGGTAGACCCCGTAAACTGGAGAGCGATGCAAAAGACGACAGTGGGCCTCATCGGATACGGACTCGGCGGCGCGGTCTTTCACGCGCCCCTCATTTGCGCCATTCCAGATCTCCGCCTGGCGTCCGTGGTCACCAGCCGGCGGGCGCAGGTGGAGCAGGACCACCCGGGGGTTCGCGTGGTTGCCACGGTCGCCGAGATGCTCGCCGACCAAGCCATCGATTTAGTGGTTGTGGCTTCCCCGTCCCCGAATCATTTCGAGAATGCCCGTGCCGCCCTCCGCGCAGGCAAGCATGTCGGGGTGGACAAACCTTTCGCCGCATCCGTCAAGGAAGCGGAGGAACTGATTGCGCTCGCCGAATCAAAGGACCGCTGTATCAGTGTCTTCCAGAATCGCCGTTGGGATAACGACTTTCTCACGGTGCGGAAATGCATCGCCGAGGGACTGCTCGGCCGTGTCTACCACTATGAGGCGCACTTCGACCGCTTCCGGCCGCAGCTAAAGGGCGGCTGGCGCGAGGAGCCGGTAAAGGGAGCGGGACTGCTGTACGATCTTGGCTCGCACCTGATTGATCAGGCTCTGCAGTTGTTTGGAATGCCGCGCGCCGTTTTCGCGGACGTGATCGGACAGCGCGATGTGGGCGTGACGGGGGATTATTTCCATCTGATTCTCGACTATGGGCCGCGCCGCGCCATCCTGCACGCGGCCAACCTGGTGCGGGAACCGGGACCGCACTTCCTGATCCACGGCGACGGGGGCAGCTTTCTGAAATACGGGATGGATTCGCAGGAAGAAGCACTGAAAGCGGGACTTCGCCCTGGCGAGGCCACCTACGGGGAGGATCTTCCGGCAAATTACGGCCAGCTCACCACGGCCGATGGTACCCGCCGGACAATCACCACCATGCGCGGCGCGTACCAGGAATATTACGCGGGAATCGCGGCGCACTTGCAGCAGGGTGCGCCGGTCCCTGTGGACGCCTCCGATTCTCGCGATGGCCTGATGGTGATAGAAGCCGCTACGCGCAGTGCGATCGAGCGGCGCACAGTGGCAATTGTCTAGGAAAGCTGGCCAACTCGCTATGAGAAAAATCCGAGGCCAAACACACTCCTTGATAAATGGCGCGAAACCTCGTGGTTTGTGTGTTTTTAATTACACTGCTTACCTCCTGCAGCTTTTTTGGAGAACAGAACAGCGAAGCGGCGGCAACCAGGCGGCCGGCCGCTCCAGTTTCCAGCGTCACCTTGAACTATTCGGCCTTCACTGCCGCGCAATGGCTTAACCTGTCGCGCACGCTGTACAGCGAAGGAAAGTACCTGGAATCCATCGGCGCTGCGCAAACCGCGCTGCACCTCAAGCCGGATTACGCCGAAGCCTACAACAACATCGGTGCTGCGTACGCGGCCCTGCGGCTCTGGGATCCCGCCATCCAGGCCGATCAGCAGGCCGTCCATCTGATGCCTGGCATGCAACTGGCCCGCAATAACCTCGCCTGGGCTTTGCAGCAGAAATCCCGGGAGAAACATTGACGATCCGCCTGCCAACCGCTTTGGCCCTGGTGGCCATTGTTGCGGCAGGTACCCTGCTTCGTTCGCAGCACATGACCGATATCACCTCCCGAAGCCCCGATGAGCAGACTTATACAGCCTATGCGGCGAGGCTGGCTGACGAAGGGTTCGGCGTGTATCGCGAGCTGATGGCAGCCTACGACCGCAGCCCGGCGCAATGGATTTATCCCTCACCCACCCGCTTCGGCAACGTCTTGCTGGCCGCCGGCGTGATGCGCGTGACCGGGGTTCGCGACGGCCGGGCCGGCGCGGCAACCTCCTGGATGTTCAGCATTCTCTCAGTCGCACTGGTGGCGTGGACCGGCGTGCGCTTCTTTCCTCCTCTTGCCGCGCTCTTTGGCGCGGCACTGATGGCGTGTTCGTTTGGGGAACTTGGGATGGCGCGCCGTGCGTGGCAGGATAGCGTGTTTGGGTTCTGTTGCCTGCTGATGGTCTACCTGGCATGCGAAATCGGCGAACATCCGGAGAGGAGGCCGCTTTATGTCGCACTGTCCGCTACCGGCGCCTTTGCGCTAGTGACAAAGGAATCATCGGTCCTCGCCTACGGACTGATTCTGCTTTGGCTGGTGGGAGCGGCTCTTTGGGACTCTGCGCCGGGGCGCGTCGTATGGGTGGCGGCTGCCGGTGCGGGTTCATTGGGCACGGCACTACTGGTGTGGATTGCCCTCGCGGGGGACGCGCGGATTGCGCTGGCGTCGGTGGATCATTCCACGCGCTCCGGCGCAGGCGCCTGGGCAAAGTTGTACTGTTCCGGCCCCTGGTATCAATTCCCTTATCTGCTTTGGATTACGGGTCCGCTGACGGCCGCGGCGGCGCTGGCGGGCGCCGGCATGGTGCTATGGTTGCGGCCGGGCCGCGCCCCGGCGTTGATCGCATTCTTCACGATGGGCTTTGTGGCATTTGCTTCCTTTTTTCCGAATCTGCAATACCTGCGAATCATTAGTCCCGCCGCCGGATCCTATTCCCTGCTGGCCGGCTTGGGATTATGGTTACTCCTGTCGGCGATCGGTGAGGCTGCCGGACGGCGGGCGCAGCAAACCGCTGCCGTCGCGGCTGTCATTGCAGTTGTGGCGGCCGGGGTCAACGACTATCAATCCTTTAAGAAGGTGGTAGTGCACTCCGGTATGGAAGAGTTGTCCGTCTACGGAATTCGCTCCTTGATGCACAAATAGTATGCCGCGAGTGTATTTGGATTACCTGATCGCGGTCTGCATTTGCCTGGTGGCGGCCGGCTACTGGATGTGGGATTCCAGAATCGACCCTCAGCCCGAAAATTCTGCGGCCGTCATCGAGACCCGGCCCATTCCGAAAGATCCTTTCAACGACGAGGGATACCGGCTCTTCTCCGCCGCGGACTATCCTGGAGCGGAGGCGCAGTTCCGGAAAGCGATCGCCGCGCAGCCCAAATCGGCGCTGGCCTATTGCAACCTGGGCGCGGCACTGATCGCTTTGCGGAAATACGATGCGGCCATCGCGGCGCTGCAGACGGCCCGCGCCTTGGATCCCTCGCTCTCGCTTGCGGGAAACAACCTCAACTGGGCCCTGGTCGAAAAGGCAAAGGCCGGGCAATAGGCCATGGGCCGTTTCACGCGCGGCGTGGAAATCGCCGGGTCCATTCTAGCGGCGGGCGCCATGGTGCTGCTTGCCGTCCGCGCAGCCTGTCAACGCCAAATAGAAATGTCCTAATCTCTGCCAAATAGAAATGTCCT
>JBDUEM010000185.1:0-15266 GCA_040002435.1 Bryobacteraceae bacterium | reverse complement strand
AGTGCTTCACGCACCTTTGCCGTTAGCTTTTGGGGATGGAAAGGCTTTGGCAGGTAGACCAAATCGTCGGCGATAATCCCGAAGCTTCCCATCGTCTCAGCGGCATAGCCGGACGTGAAGAGAACCCTCATCCGCGGCCGTGCCGCCTTAAGCTTCTCTGCCAACTCCCGTCCGTTCATGAACGGCAGCACTATGTCGGTTACCAGGAGGTCGATTGTCCCGGCAAACTGTTCCGCGAGGGCCAGCGCATCAGGACCGTTGGCAGCCTGCAGCACGCGATAGCCGGAATCTTCCAGAACGGCGCGAATATATCGCCGCACTGCTTCCTGGTCTTCCACCACCAGTATTGTTCCCGAACCCCGTAAGATCGGAACGGGGCCGTTCGGGACCCCTTGCGCCGGCCGCTCCGCGGTAACCCGTGGCAGATAGATATGGAACGTGGTGCCCACGTCCAACTTGCTCGTAACCTCGATCCTCCCGGCATTCTGCTGGACTATTCCGTAAATGGTGGCCAGCCCGAGCCCTGTCCCTTTCCCTGGTTCCTTTGTCGTGAAGAAGGGTTCGAACAAGTGCCGCTTGACATGGTCGCTCATCCCGGTCCCGCTGTCCGTCACTCCAAGGTACACGTAGGAACCGGGTTCGAAATCGGGATGCTGGCGCAAGAAATCCTCGTCCGCCTCGACGTTCTTCGTCTCGATTACGACTTTCCCCCCGCGGGGCATAGCATCGCGTGCATTCACCAGCAGGTTCATTAAAATCTGATGCAATTGGCTGGAATCGGACAGGATTTGCCCCAGCTCGGGGCTAAGATTGGCAATGAGCTCGACATCTTCACCGATTAGCTGCCCGAACATCTTCTCGGTCTCAGCCACCAGAACATTCAAATCCAAAGCCTTGGGTTGCGCCAACTGCTTCCGGCTGAAAGTGAGCAGGTTCCGCGTCAACTCAGTGGCTCTCTCCCCGGCTGCGCGAATCTCTTTGAGATCGGCCTGGTACTCACTGTCGTCCAGCCGCTCTCCTAACAACCGATCGCTGTAGCCATTGATCACGGTAAGCAGGTTATTAAAATCGTGGGCGATGCCGCCGGCGAGCCTGCCGATGCTTTCCATTTTCTGTGACTGCAGGTACTGCGCCTCGATCTGCTTGCGCTCGGTGATGTCACGCAACGCCGACTGGGTTCCGATGATCCGTCCATCTTCTTCTACATTGGTGACCAGCGCCTCGATCCAGATCCGAGTACCGTCAGAGCGTATTCCCTCGTATTCAAAATGATCGGGCAGGCGCTCACCACTGATGCGACGGCTGTGCTGCCTGCGTACCGTGGCTCGCCAGTCCGGGGCTATACAGTCTTCCAAGATCACTTCGCGAATATCTTTGCCTTGCAGACCGAACCATTCACGGAAACGGCGGTTGGCAAACACGAGGCGTCCCTCTGCGTCGTCCACGATGATTGCGTCGTTGATGTTCTCCACCAGCCGCTGATACCGGGATTCACTTACGCGCTGTACGTCCCGCGTGTTTTGCTGCTCCGACACCAGTTGCATTTCCACCCGTTCGGCGCGGCGCTTCTCGAGCATGTAATTGAGCAGAGCTACGACCGGGAGGTTGCACGCGAGGGTCGCGGTGACCGGCAGCGGAGAGAAGAGGAGCCCCGTTCTGGACAGCAGCAGAACACAACCCGCCCAGGTTCCGGCAGCCGTGCCGAGGACGATGAGGGCACTCCACCAGGATCGAACCAACACCATCAGGAAAGTCGCCGCAAGGCCAACAACCAACGCGAGGAGCAACTCCCAAGAGTGGAACCCGGCGGGCCGCTGGAACGAGTCACCCTTGAGGAGGTTGTCGATAGCGGTAGCTTGAACTTCGACGTCGGGGAACAGCGGGTCCACCGGCGTCACTACGGAGCTTCGCAGCCCCAACGCGGACCCTCCAATAATGGCAATCTTGCCCCGTAGCATCTCCAAAGGCCCGCGATCGCTCAAAACGCTGGCAACTGAGACATAGTGAAACGTTCTGCGCGGGCCGCGAAACCGCAAGCGCATGAGGCTGGGCCCTTCCAGAGGAACCACTTGGTTGCCAACGCGCAGCTGGGATGCTTCGCGCGCGTCCAGACGGAGTTGCATCGCCGACGCACGCTGGTGAACGTTAAAGGCGGCTAGGGCCAGGCTGGGGTACTGCCGACCGCCGTATTCCATCACCAGCGGAACGCGTCTTAGCTTTCCGTCGCTGTCGGGCGCTGCGTTCAAGAATCCCTCGCTTGCGGCGGCCTTGGAAATCTGCGGGACACTACACAGGGCGCCAGAGGCGTGGAAGAATCCGCGGCCCCGGGACTCCCCCGGACTGGTGACAACAAGCGGCAGGGGCTGCAGGTTGCACCTGGAAGGATTCCCAGTGGCGCCGTCGAAAAGAAATGCGTATCCGGCGACAACGGGAGTTCCCGTCAGGATAGCCGCCAAAACTTCGTCGTTTGTGGCAGTCCCGGACGCGGCCCTCCCCTCAGGCGCTTGTGCAGCGGGCTTTCCGCGATCCTCTTCTACCATCATCGTGTCGAGCACGACAGTTGCCGCCCCACGAGCAACGATGCGGCGTACGAGTAGTCCAAGGAAATCTCTCGGCCACGGCCAGCGGCCGAACTGCGCCAAGCTGGCTTCGTCTATTTCGACGATGGTAACTTGTCCGGACAGGGCGCCACGGCTAACCAGTCCGGTGAGCACGTCGCACGCGCCGTCGTCCAAATTCGCCACCCAAGCGGGGCGCATCAGGCAGATTGCGGCCACCAACACCACAACCGCCGCGCCTGTGAGAATGACGCGCATTACCCGGACTCCTAACGAACAATCACTTGAACCCGGCGGTTGCGAGGCTCAGCGACACCTCGAGCGGTCTTAATAATGAGGTCAGCATCGCCATGAGATTCCACAAAGACGTTTGAGCTCTCGACACCCCGATCCCGAAGATTTGCCGCCACCCCTTGGGCTCTGCGAAGGCCAAGCCGGTAGTTAGACTGCGGATCACCCGTCGAGTCGGTATGGCCAATCAAACTGATGGCAGTCGAATGGCGTTCCCGGATGGTGTTCAAGATGGCCGGCAACTGAGCCTGTGATTGCGGGACCAGTACCTCGCTACTCTCGTCGAAGTACAGAGTGAACTCAGCCTCAGGCGTCGGCAGGCCGTCCAGTACGGGCCCGAACAGTCGCCGCACTTCAGCCTGGCCCATTGCAAATGGAGGAGTGGGAGCCGTATCGGAGCGTTCCACGCGAACCGCCTGATAAGGTTGCGTCAGGGTTTGGGCGCCGGCAGAGTTGGTCACCGTGATCCCACCTGGTCTGTTGTCAGGGTCCGGGAGCAATACAAAGACGTTCTGCTTGGGCGGCGGAGCCGGAGGCAGAGGAGCCTTCACTTGCTTCCGCGCGCATCCGCATCCTAGGACGAGCATCGTTGCCAAGCCGATTCTCAGCCACTTGGTTTCCATTAAAACGATATCCTAACTCCTCTCGATTGAGACGGCAAACTCGGTTCCCCTCAGCCCAAGCACAGCAGTCGGCGTCTCAACGCTCACAGATCCCGGCGAAAACCGGGCGATCTGACCGGAAATGTAAGCCATTACTCCCCGGCGGAGCCGCAACAGCAGGCTGAACTTACCATCGACCGGCTCGTAAACGAACTGATCGATTCTCAATTCGGTGTTCGGGCCGAGGGAAATGCGAGTGCCGTCTTGAAGAATTAACCCCAGGCGCCCATCGGCGGCCGTTCGTAGGGTATCGTTCAACAAAAGGTGCATCCCTTCCCGGATGGGTATGGTATCCGCGCCGCGGCGGACAACCGCGCCCTGTGCCGTCTTGACGCTTCCGACAACGCTTTCGGCGGCGGAAGCCGAAACGGTCAAGCGCGAAAGAACGAGAAACAAGCATGCCGTCCTACCGGCCCATCGTATCAACTCAGGTCACCTCAGGTTACCCAGACGTTTTGACCATCTACGATAACACAAGCCCAGGCAAGGATCTCAAGGGCTATTAGGAGCGCGGTTCGTGAGCCGCGGATTTCTGCCGGGTGGGCTTCCTGATCGCCGCGATGCCCGTCTCCAATCCAACGTGCCGATTCCTGCCGCGAATCTAGCGGGCTGTTCGCTTCGATATGCCAGGTCCGCCACCGGCATCTGCCGGTGACGGAGGATCCAGAAACCGAAGGCGTTCCTACGGGCTAACCTGTCCGCCAGCGCCCACCTGGAACGTAAGCACACCATTCGCTGAACTGCTACTGCTGCCGCCCTGAACAATACTGACCGAGTGATTGCCCCCCGACACACCAACAGAGATGGTATAGGCGGTCGAAGGCGCCAGATCAGTGATGACGTGACGCGTCTGCGCTGCAGGCACGACGTAGACAAGCGGACCGGAAATCGCAGTCCCAACCGCCGCGGTACCGGAAATCACTACGCTGTTGCCCCCAGAGGACTGCAGTAGCGCTCCTACCGCCGGCCCCGCCGTCACGCTTACCGCGGATGCCGCTGCCACCTGACTGGAGGACGGCGCCAGATCGAAGACATTCATCCAAAGACGATTCGCCGCGGCAGCGCCTGGCGCACGAACCTCGGTGCGCCACATCTTGTTCCACACCGCGGGGTCGCTGGTGAGGTGATCGGTAGTAACTACCGTTGCATTCGCGGGAAGGATCGTCGTCATCGATCCGGCAAACGTCCCTGGATTAACATCGAATCTCTTGACACCTGCGGCTGCAGATGCGACTGAGACGGGATTAGCGGGAAAATGAAACGCCAGGTATTGATCCAGCGAGGCGTCGCAGATTCCAGTCCGGTCATAGATCACGAATTGCGAAGGACGAAGATAAACAATCTGACGGGACCATGTCGTAATCGGAGACTTGCCGGCACAAATCGTCTGGAACGGGCGATACATGTCCTCCAGGAATTGGCCCACCGAGAGCACATAAGATCCGCCATCTTCATAGCGGCCGATTTTGGTCCTGACGCCGTCATCGCGAGTCACCGCCCATTGGCCATAGTGATCCGTTATGCCGCCCTGGGCGTCCAGGCGGCGGACCTGAAAAGTATTGTAGAGAACGCGGTTCCCCGTTGTGTGATCCGCGTCCCAGTTGCCGAAGCGGTCATCGTACGTCAGTGTCCAGCCCGGGTCGCCATTGGGCTCGTGAGACAGCCATGCCGGCGGGTTCACCAGTAAAGGATTTCTATTTCTCTCCATGGCCGGCGATCCTTTTTCGAAGGCTTCATGACCTGCGCCCGGATTGTTAATGTACGGTCCGGAAATGAACGAGAGGAATGTCGCACTTGTCGACCAGTCGGATCGCGCCGCCACGCCGGCGACACCGGGAGCGAGGTAAGAAAGCGGCAGGCTCGAATAGTCCGCCGCGTCCGGCGCAGAGGGATCCCAGAAGAGGAAATCGATCCACTCCGATGTGCCGCCGGCATGAATCGCATCGAGAGCGGTCTTGGCGTCGCGTGCATACCGATGCATCATCGGCGCGGCCGGGTCGCCCCACATGGCAAGAAAGCCGGCGAAGAAGCGATAAATATCCACGCTGCCGGTACCGGGCCAGAACGCCGCGTTGCCTGTACTATAAAGCTCGCCGCGGTCGTCAATGATATCGCGAGTGGGCCAGGTGAACGACATCAGGTAGCGCGCCTGGTCCAACGGGAAGGCATACGGCTGCGGTCCGTGGATCAGGTCGATCCCTTTGGCAGTCTTTACGGCGAGCGCAGGCAGCGCCTGGTTGCGTGACGACAGGATACCGTATTGAGCGAAACCTTCGGTCCATCCTCCTCCGCCGAGGTTGGCGGCGTAGTACGGCTGGACGCGCTGCAGGTGCTGGTGGTTATACCAGTCATTCCACCAGGTATCGCCGAGTGGACTATCGCCCTGCACGGCGAGGGCCGCCATACACTTTGCCGCGTAGTATCCGGCGAAGTAATTGCCCTGCGGATGGACATACTCGAAATTATCGGCCGGATCCGTTTCGAAACCCGTAATCCAGTGACTCAGGGCGGTTTGCAATTGGGTTAGCTGCGCGGGCGGCATGAGGTCGTGAAACCAGTCGTACCCGACGCCCATGGCAACGCCAAAGTTGCGCATGCCGTAGCCATTGTCGCGATCCCAAACCGGCGTTGTACCGATGCTCTGGTGCGCGGGATCGGACATGGCCATCAGAACGGCCACGGCCTTTGTTCCGTACTTTGCGGCGGTAGCGGGATCGGACAGAATGGTCGTGTGATAACAGAGCCCAAGCGGCAACAACACGTCAATGTAGCCGCTGCCCTGGTAACCCTCGCCCACATTCGGCCGGTTAGGATATCCGTTTTCGCCAATGAAATTGACCGTGCCCCCTCCAGTAAATGAATCGCAGAAAGCCTTGAGCGCTGTCCATTCCTGTGTCTTTGCCTGCGCACGGGAGCGGAGCGTGGCCAGTGTTGGAGCGTCGAGAATGATGCGTGGACGCGCGCCCGTGCTCGCCGTGAAGATAGTGACCGCCGCGGAGGCGCTCATACTCGTGTTCTGGACGCTGGCCGCCGTCACTGTGAAGGAACCTGTGGCGCTGCCGGCAGTGTAGAGACCGCTCGAAGAAACCGTGCCGCCGGTGGCGGTCCACGTAACTGCGTTATTCGAGCCCCCGGTTACGCTTGCCGTGAACTGCTGCGTGCCATTAGGCTGCAAAGTGGACGTAAGCGGCGAGATGCTGACGGCGATCTGCACCGGTTGGATGGTGACAATGGCTGAGGCGCTCTTGGTGGCATCCTGAACGCTGGTTGCTTTCACGGTAAAAGATCCTGCCGTCGTACCGGCTGTATAAAGTCCGGCCGTGGAAATCGTGCCGCCGGTCGCAGTCCACGTCACCGCGTTGTTCGCAGCGCCGGTTACGGTTGCAGTGAACTGCTGGGTACCGCCTAACTGGAGGGTCGCACTGCTGGGAGAGAGGCTGATCCCCACCGGCGCCGCCCCTTGAATTGTGACGGTGGCCGAGGCGCTCTTGGACGAATCCTGCACGCTGACCGCAGTCACCGTGAAAGTTCCGGCCGTGGGGCCGGCAGTGTAAACCCCTGCCGCGGAAATAGTGCCGCCGGTGGCGGTCCACGTCACTGCGTTATTCGATGCGCCAGTCACGCTGGCCGTGAATTGCTGGGATCCGCCCGGAAGCACCGTAGTGCTGATGGGCGACACAGTGACGGCCACAGATGGAACACTACCGGAGCCGAAGAGGCCGAACTGATCGGAAGACTCGCCATTCCCTACGGCACCGATGTTCCCTCCTGCTGCGTCTTGCGGATCTCCGGAGCCAATCAGCGGACTGCCGGCAGCCGGCGAATACATTGCGCGATAAGTTGCCAGGACATCGGATACCTTTTTGGTGCGGCTCCAGATATCCTGAGCCAGGAACGGAAACGGAATCGCCGCAGGCTGGGCAAACTTCGGATCCACGTGGCCATTGAGACCGCCCAGGTCGTGCATGCCGTATCCCGCGGCCCCTGGCGATTTTCCTACCACTGCCAAGCCGTAGTTTGTCTGGTTGGCGGCGTCTGGATTGAAGAAATCGTTGTAATCGGAATAGCGGAGACGCGCGAGCGGCGGGCTTGTCGATTCGCCAGGCGACCCGGAGAGAACCGGCGAATTCACCTGGCTGGCGAAATTGTAAAACACATTGTTTCGCAAGCTCCCGAGGAATGCACCTGCGGTAACCGCCACAGGATTTCCGTAGAATGCCATGAACTTGCCGCCGCCATCCATGACGTTGTTATGGAACTGAACATTGTCCACGTTATAGATGAGACTGATTCCGGTTCCCGGGCCGTAAAACGTTTGACTCACGGTGAAAGTAAAGATGTTGTGGTGGATGTTGGCATTACTCATGGGCGCCTGGAAAACCTGGTCGGAATTCCCGCTTGCATCAATCAGGTTGTAGCGCAGTTCGCCGCCCATCCCGCGCACTGGCCACGACGAACTGCGGATCACATTGTGTTCGGCAAGGAACCCATCGCCCTGCAGTTCGAAGTTCTCCCCCTGTGAAAATCGGTGGGGATAGTTGTGCTGGCTGTAGTTTCCACGCAGCACCATGTTCGAAGATCCGTGGATGGTGAACCCGCATCGCACACCCATCAAGACGTTGCTTTCGGCGTCGGTATTCCCGCCAATCAGCCAGTTCCTGGTGCTCTCAAACACCACGGTGGACAGCCCAACATTATTGCCCTGGAAGAATTGTTGAGCAGAGGAGTTACCGGTCGCACGGAAGACCGGAAGTGTAGCTGAAGAATATTCCGTTGGGAGTGAGGTGACGGGCACCAGGGTGTTCTCGCGGAATTCGTTGTTGCGCACAACGACCTGGGCCTGATCGTTCGCGCCAATGGCGACGGTTCCGAACCTTTCGAAAACGTTGCCGGTCAATCGAACGGAGCCCGCACTGTTGACTGTGACGTCGATTGCCGGCTTTGTAGCCGTGCCCAGATAGCGAACGTCGCAGTTGTCGATGTTGAGGGAGCCAGTGAAGCCTGCTGCCGCGCGGATTTGGAACCCGTTCCCATTGAGCATGCAATGATTGCCTGCTGTCCCCGCATAAGTCATGCTCTGCGATCCGGAAAGCACAACGTCCGCGGCCAAATTGAAGACTGGTCCGGACGACGCCGGGGGATTATCGACGAAGACCGTCACCGGTGTGCTGGTGACCGTACCCTTTCCAATAGCGGTGATTTGCGCGGTTATAACGTAGGCGCCCGCCGCAAGGTTATTTACAGTGAGTGCAAAGTATCCGTTCTGCGCTCCGCTACCCGTGTATGTTCCAACGGATTGCCCGTTCAGCAGGAAACTGACCGTCAAGGCATCGGGGTCGGGGGCTGAGCCGTCAAAGGGATCCGCGTAAATGCGAATCATGGCCGGAGCGCTGAAGTGCATCCCTGAAACGGGACTCTGGATCACCACATAGGGCCCGTCGATTTGGCGGGGAACGGGCGGGAGAGACGGGTCGCTGGCGATTTGTACCGCTGCCGTTGCTTTCTTGGTTGCATCCGCCGCCGCGGTCGCCGTAACCGCGAAGCTTCCAGTGGCCAAACCTGCCGAGTAGAGTCCGGCTGAGGATATCGTGCCGCCGGTGGCTGTCCAAGTCACTGCTGTATTGGAAGTCCCGGTCACCGCCGCCGTAAACTGTTGCGTTTTACCGGGCTGTAATGTGGTGGAGTTTGGGGACAGCGAGATCTGCACTGTCTGGACGGGCTGCACGGTAATCTGTGCCGACGCAGCCTTCGTTATATCGGCAACCGATGTCGCGGTGACGGCGAATGCATTCCCTGCGTTGGCGCCCGCCGTGAATAGCCCGGTACTGGAGACGATCCCTCCCGTCGCGGTCCACGTGACGGCGGCGTTGGCACTGCCGGTGACGGCCGCCGCAAATTGCTGCGTCTGCCCCGGCTGCAGCGTTGCACTGGTTGGTGAGATCGTGACGGAAACCGCTGGCGGGGGCTGAATCGTTAGATGCGCAACTGCTGCCTTTGTGGAATCGGCAACCGATGTCGCGGTAACTGTAAAGGTGGTGCCCGCTGTCGTGCCCGCCGTGAACAATCCGGTGCTGGAGACGATCCCTCCCGTCGCCGTCCAAGCGACGGCTACGTTGGCACTGCCGGTAACGGCGGCCGCAAATTGCTGCGTTTGCCCCGGCTGCAGAATTGCACTGGTGGGTGAGATCGTGATGGAAACGACCGCTGGAACCTGAATCGTCACATGCGCAACCGCGGCCTTTGTGGAATCGGCAACCGAGGTTGCGGTAACCGTAAACGTCGTACCAGCTGTCGCGCCTGCCGTAAACAGTCCGGTGCCGGAGACGGTCCCTCCGGTTGCTGTCCAGCTAACAGCCGTATTAGCGCTTCCGGTTACCGTCGCCATAAACTGCTGCGTCTGTCCCGGTTGCAGAGTGACATTCGCGGGAGATAGCGTCACCTGCACCGGCTGCACGGTGACACTAGCGGTCGCAGACTTTGACGGATCGGCGGCAGAGGTGGCTGTAACCGTGTAAGTGCCGGGGACGCTACCAGCGGTATAGACGCCTGAGGTGGAAATGGTTCCGCCCGTCGCCTTCCAGGTGACAGCAGTATTCTGAGAACCACTGACCGTGGCTGTAAAGGCCTGCTGCCCGCCGGGCTGTAGCAGGGAGCTTGAAGGAGAGACGCTGATCTGAACGGCCGAGGCGCCTGCAATGACGACTGTTAGTTTCGGCCGCATGCTCTGCGTACCGGCTGTACTGACCGGCCGCACGATCTCACCCGGATTGTTGTTGACCAGAATGATTCCCTGGTTAGCGGCCGGAGAATCGATCCAGGCTTGCACCTGGTTCCGGTCCAACGGTATCGAAACGGTTTGGGGTCCTACCGGGCGCAGCGGCGGAACCTGAAAGCTCTTGCCCGCGACGGTGTCTGACCCGGCCAGAGATGCTCCGGCGGCGGCCCAGTCCTGGGAGTCGTCCCGATGCACCCAGCCGAGTTTGCTCGAAGCCGCATTCCAAGCGCTTTTCAAATAGAAACCGCTGATATTTCCGCTGCCCGAATTCCAGGAATCGAGGGAAATGGTCAATGTTGCCGAAACGACTGCCGAGCCGGGGGGGATCGTGAGACCGCCAAACTTGAGGAGATACCTGACCGAGTATGAGCCGGTGCCCGTCGTGGTGTAACAGCCAAGTTCGGGATCGCCGGTCCATGGGATTCCGTTGCCGCCGTTGTATTGGGCATATTGCGTGTTGATGGAAAAGTCCTTGGCGGCCGAATACCCGTTCAAGCCATTTTGAAATACGGCCGTGGTATCAGCATGCAATGCCGATACGGCCAGCGCTGCCAGCACAATCCGGAAAGCTTGCGTGTTCATGTCGCGCTTCTCCTCCTGCTACTAATGCAAATTAATTACTTTTCCGTATCTCAGATTAAAATATAGCCGCATTTGCCACTCGTATCTCACTGATTTTCGGCCATTTCAAAACGACGGCTTCACCATGTTAAGAGGGGCCCAGGCCCCTGTCAACGATGAAATATCAGGCTTCGCGTGGGGTGTCCCGGAGTGTGATTCATTATTGCGGTCTCGGGAAGGAAGCAGCTTTAGATACAAAAATAACTGTTATTCCAGTGATTAGTAATGGTCGCTGGAGACGCTTTTCGCACTCCACATGCGCCGCGGCTGGATGGTTGAGTCCTGACGATCTGTGCCCGGCCTGCAACCTTTCGTCTCTCCAGGGAGACAGCGAAAACGGTAACAATTATCGCGCGCCAGAAGCGCATTCCAGATCTAAGACATAATTCCCGCGGACTTCAGTACCGCAGCTGCGATGGACCTAGGGTTCGGGCAGGCGGGGGTTTGCTAAATCCCGTCGCGGAATACGCTGAATCATTTGGAGGGCCTTGACTGCCCTCATTGATTCGTCTGGAGGAACCATGAGAGCGTTCGGGAACGGCCCCTATCCGGGACATGCGAGACTATAGCCGCGAGTTTCGGATGGAGGTGGTGCGACGGATTCTTAGCGGAGAGAAAGTGCCCGCACTCTCGCGGGAGCTCGGCATCCATCGCAAGCTGCTATACACCTGGATGCGCCAGGTGAGTGAGGGAGGTGAATCGAACCTCCGCGACCGCGGCCGTCCCCGTAAAATCGACACGGCAGTCAGAGCATCGGAGACCCTGCCCCAACAGATCTCCGCACTCGAACAGGCCGCCGTGCAACACGCCCTCATCATCGATTTTCTGAGTTATGCCTTGCAGCGAACGGCGGAGACAACGCAGAACCATCGCGATTGGCGGAACAGCATCTTCGAAACTATTGAGATGCTGACCCGCAGGAAAGGCGGCCTAAGCGCGGAGACGATGTGTAAACTGGCGCGCGTTGCTCGAAGCGGCTACTATCGATATCTTCGGACTAAGATCCAACCGCCCGATTGCTGAACCGGTTCCAGGATCTTTCGTCGAGGTCCGGAAACGACACTTTACAGGTTCCGGGATCGATGCCGTCGATTCTGGCCTGGCCCCTTGAATCCAATGTTCCAATGAATTCCTGACCATTTGGCAGTCTGACCTTATAAGCTTGTCCCGCAACGGGATTTCCGTTCTCGTCAACCAAGGCGATTTCGATCCAGTGCTTTTTATCCGCGGAGACAATCCGCTTTGAAGAAGCAGTCGAACAGGGCTTTACAGGGTCTCCCACCGGTTCGTACCAGAACATTCCTTCAGCGTCGTTTTCGACCAGCTCCAGATCCGTCATTGTTGCGGGTTCCAGATCATCGGCATCGTCTGCGACTTTGCGGTAGCGAACAGGCGTTCGACCTTCACGGTCGCTTCGTCGAAACTGTTGTCTCTGAGGATTTGGGCGGCCCACGGAAGTTTGAGGTCGCGGTCAAAGTCCCGCCCGAAAGCAAACATCAGATCAATGTATTTGCAGACATCCCGCTCCAGGCTGATACCGTAACCAGCCGCCTGCTTGATGCCGTACCGGATTTCATCCTGAACACCCTTCTCACCCAGCTGCCGGCATTGGGCCGCGAAGCAGCGGTTCAGATGTTCCGCCATGGCGTCTTCAAATCTCCTTCCCCAGATCTTAGCCAGAGATGTCATCTGTTTGTGACTGATTATCATAAGCCCTTTATGGCGCGCCTTTGACGTTTTTGATCATCTGTGCGGTTTCCTTATCCAAACGGCCATCTGCCGCTCGTCGCCGCGTGCCTGAGAAGAAATGGCGCTGAAACGCCTTGACGGCGAGCTCGGTCGACTCGTCGTAGATGCCGTTCACGTTCACGGAATAGCCGATTCCGGCCAGGTCCTGCTGCACTTCCCTGATGGGTTTCCCGGGGGTTCCGGCACGGATTTTTCCCTCAAACGTGTGTGAGGCATCGTTGTCTTTCCGTTTCAATGCGACGCTCTCCGCACCATTGAAGAGTTTGCCGTAGGCATCTCCGAGCATGACGCTCTGCGGGATCATGCCAAGTCCTTTTTGTTCCAGGCGCTCCCACTGAAATACCTGTCCCGGATCGTTGTCTCGATGGCCGTCCAGAACCGTGGCGTCTGGCGCCGTGAAATCCTGGGTCACCACACCGCGGGTGCCCACGTCGCTATGGCCCGTGATC
This sequence comes from Bryobacteraceae bacterium, assembly GCA_040002435.1. Classification (GTDB taxonomy): domain Bacteria; phylum Acidobacteriota; class Terriglobia; order Bryobacterales; family Bryobacteraceae; genus JANXXV01. Next base: position 2,161 of record JBDUEM010000185.1, on the reverse strand, counting down.
TGTGTCGGATCGATAGAGTAAGCATTGACCAGGCGATTCAGCAAATCGATCAACGATGCGTACTGCTGCCGCGAATATTCGGTCTCCCCCTCCTTATGTACAACTTCGATTCCGATACCGATGTCATTCGGGGATTTGCCATGCCAACTGCCGCCGGCATGCACGGCGATATCGTGGTCCTTGACGAACTTGATGACGTGTCCGTTCAAATCGATCACGTACTGAGCGCCGTTCGCCAGGGACCCTGTAAAAGTATTGATGGTCCCGGTGATGATGCTGCCATCGGTGTTGTGCACAACGATCATCTGAATCTTGTCGCCGGTCCGGGAACGAGTCGGACGAACCTTCCGCATCCAGATCGGCTTCAGGTCGATCGGAAGGTGATCGGCAGGCATAACGGGTGCCGGCCACAGCGGCTGGATCCGATTACCCAGGCTGGCATAGGCGACGTCCGCATCAATTACAGCGATATCGATCAGCCCGCCCGCGAGGCTTACCGCTACTTCCAGCGGATGGTACATCCTGTCAGGTAACGGTGCCGGGTCATCCTCCGCAATTTCAGGCCCGGCAAGCTGGTTCCGCCAGTTCTTGGGAGTGATTTGGACCGTGTAGTTACCGTCCGGTAACTGGCTGGTTTCGAGGAACGCCTGGCCGCTGGCGTCTGTGATCGCGGTATCCAGAATCGCTCCGCTGTGCAGGCGCAAAAGTTCCACAGTCGCGCCGGCAATGGGCTCACCGTTACCGGGGTTCGTGGCCACGTGTCCTCCTGCCCCGGAGATCCAATGAAAGTCGAAGCTGCCATCGGCATTCCGCCACAGAAAATCTGTGCGGACGGTGACCAGGATGGATCGAAGGTCGAGTACGTTAGGCGTGTCGACCGAAACGGGTGCGGGATCAGGCATGCGTTCCTAGTCAGCTCGGTATGTCGAGTTCATACTCTGACCTGAGCTTGTCGAGGGTGTGCTGGTTGAAACTTCCCGTGACGGTCAGTTGATATCTACGCTGGAAGGCACGAATGGCGGCGGTATAAGCGTCGCTCTCGTCACCGCTCGGTGCACCGCAGCCGAAACCGAGATTGTTGAGGCGCATCTGACGTCCGCTCCTCTTGCTGATCGGATGAAGGAACCCCAGGTTCAGCTTGCGCGTGTACGGCGGCGACCCGGTGAAGGTCAACACGCCCACCGGCTCTCCAACAGGAATATCTTTTTCAATCAGCCCATCGGCAGCAGTCTTCCCGGCCTGCGTCTGCAAACCCACAGTTAACTTGTACGATTGGTTCGCAAAGGGTTTCCCGTTTCGCCTGATATAAAGAATGAGCTTGATCTTATGGCTCTTCAGGACAAACTTGTGCTTCTTGTCGGTATCTGCCGGCTCGTGCCCGGGATCCATGTCGGGAATGAAGATGCTGTCGCCCGGATAGAGGATGTGCGGATTCGGACGGAACTTCTTGATGTGGCTGTTATTCGGGTGATCGTAGATAATGCGGTAGTCGCGAAATCCGAATTTCTCCGCGATCAGCTCCATGTAGTCTCCGGGCTGGGCAGTATAGTTTTCGGACATGCGGCTTCTCTCCTATTTCTAGAAGCGCGATTGGGATCAACATTTAGCACGAACACAGGAGTCTTTTGCCAAAACCTTGACGGGATTTCGCTTTGAGAGTATGGACAAAGTATCAACCGACATGAATTATTCACGGAGGGCGTTTGGGAAGTTTGCCGGCCTGATCGCAGGCGGAGCCGGGATTTCCTTCTATAGTGAGCACGCACTGGCGCAGTCTTCACTCTCCGATGTGGGACCAATCCCTGCGGACGCCGTCAAGATCAATGCCAACGAGAATCCGCTCGGACCCTGCCCCCAGGCATTGGATGAGCTGCATAGGGTCGCGCAAAATGGCGGCCGCTATCAGTACGAAGAAACCTTCCGCTTTGTGGATTTGCTTGCATCGCAGGAAGGACTCAAATCGAGCTATGTGATTCCCTACGCCGGTTCCAGCGATCCGCTGCACCGCGCGGTCCTTGCTTACACGTCGCCTGCCAGGAGCTTTGTAGCGGGCGACCCGGGGTATGAGGCGGGCTATCGCTCAGCCGCTTTTGCCGGCGCACGGACTATCAAAGTTCCGCTGTCCAAGTCGCACGCGCACGACGTGAAAGCCATGGTAGCC
>JBDUEM010000184.1:0-15285 GCA_040002435.1 Bryobacteraceae bacterium | reverse complement strand
AATGTTCAAAACAAATCCCACAATCTTTGTGCTCTTCACGCTGGCCCCCCTAACAGCGGCAGAACTGATCCTCCCCTCCCCAGCCCTCGACCGCACCGGCCTCACGCAAATCATCTACCGCCTGCCCCAACCCGCAACGGGGCATGGAAAACTAAACATCCTCTGGACCGACACCCTGGGCCGCGTAGTAGAACAACGCACCGACTCCATCCAACTGCAAGACGAATCCGAAGCTCGCTTCTCCCTCGACCTCCGCCGAGCCCTGGCAATGAAAAACCAGCTCCAGGTTCATCTCACGCTGGATAACCGCAAAGACGAAGACGCACAAGCCACCTTCATCGCAAGGCCCCCGGAACAAGCCTGGCAGGACTACGCCATCATCATGTGGCAGCCCTATCCAAGCAACCAGTTGCCCGCGCTCCAGAAAGTAGGCATCAACGGCGGCCAGCACAACGGGCGAAACGGATCCCTGCCCGAAGCGTTAATCGAAAACAACCTCCGCTGGTACTCCGAAAACATCGGCACCGATTTCTATGCTGAATATCACCGCTACCGCCCGGACCGCACCCAAAACTGGTCGTTCCTCCAGGCGAAGGAACTCTACGCGAAAGACCCCACCAGCAAAGAAGCGTTCAAGCGCCACCCCAGCCTCTGGGATCCCGTCTGGCGAGCCAAAATTCACGATCGCCTGGTAGCGGTAGCCAGAAAAAACGCCCCATACCGCCCGTGGTTCTACAGCCTGGCCGACGAATCAGGCATCGCCGATCTAGCCGCGTTCTGGGACTTCGACTTCTCAGACGAATCGCTGGTGCCGATGCGCCGCTGGCTCGCCGCACAATATCCGTCCCTCGCCGCGCTGAACAAGGAATGGGGCAGCGCATTCGCCTCATGGGATCTGGTAACTCCGCCCACCACCCACGAAGCCATGCAGCGCAAGGACGACAATTTCTCTGCCTGGGCCGACTTCAAGGAATGGATGGACATCTCTTTCGCGGACGCTTTGAAAATGGGTACGGACGCCATCCATGAAGTGGACAAGGATGCCTATGTCTCCATCGGCGGCGGGCAGATGCCGGGTTGGGGCGGCTACGACTACTCCCGCCTCACCCAATCGCTGACCGCGATTGAGCCTTATGACATCGGCAACAACGTCGAGATCATCCGCTCCCTCAACCCGCGCATGCCCATGTTGACCACCGGCTTCGCCAATGGCCCGTGGGAAAAGCACCGTGTCTGGCGGGAACTGCTCCATGGCAATCGCGGCCTGATTCTCTGGGACGAAAAGCACGAGTACACCGGTGCGCGCGGAGAAGAGGCCGCGAAATACTACAACGAAATCCGGGAAGGCATCGGAGCTCTCATCATCAACAGCACCCGCGTGACGGACCCCATCGCCATTCACTATTCCCAAGCCAGCATGCGCACCGAATGGATGCTTGCCCGCCGCTCCGAAGGCGATGCCTGGACCAAACGCCTCGCCAAAATCGAGCGAACCGACAACGACTTCATGCGTCTCCGCGAATCCTGGTGCCGCCTCATTGAAGATCAGGGACTGCAATACAACTTCGTCTCCAGCGCCCAGCTTGAGCAGGGAGAATTGCTGCAGCGCGGTTATCGCGTATTGGTCCTCCCGCGTTCCAGTGCGCTCTCCGCCGCGGAAGCAGAAGCGATCCGCGACTTCGCCGCGCACGGTGGTCGCGTCATCGCGGACGGCGCGCCCGGCACCTTCAACGAACGCAGCCGCCGGTTGGAGAAATCTCAGCTCGCCAATATCACACCAATCAACGCCCGGACATTAGATTACCACCAGGATCGCCTCACTCACAAAGAAGGACCGGTCCACAAAGCAATGGGCGATCTTCTCCACCTCAAGCCGCAATTCGCGGTCACCGATTCCGCTGGACATCCGGTGGTCGGAGTAGAAGTCCATGTGTTCCGCAACGGGGGCACGCACTTGATAGCGCTTCAGTCCAACCCTCAACTGCGAGTAGATGAACTGGGGCCGCCGGACTTTCGCTCGAACGAGAGGTTCGAAACACCGGTAACGGTGACGCTGACACTGCCTTCACTCCAATACATCTACGACGTGCGGAAAGGCCAGCCGATGGGCCAACAAAAGACCGTCGCCGTCACAATCGACCCGTATGAACCAACCATCTTCGCTGTCTCACCGGAGCCCCAGCCTGATCTCCACGTAACCGTGCCGGTCAATGTCACCCGCGGCGCCAGCGTCAGCATCGCCATCGAAGGCGAGCACATCGTGCATCTGGACGTCGAAAATCCCCAGGGTAAAACCATCCCGCACTATTCTGGAAACTTCGCCGCCTTCAAGCTCCTGCCGCTAGCCTGCAACGATCCCTCCGGCGCCTGGAAGCTGAAAGTGCGCGATATTCTCACTGGGCAAACGAAAATCATTCCCCTTCAGGTGAACTGACAGATGAAGAAATCCGCCATCGCCATGATGTTCGCCGTCTTCGCGCAGGCGCAGGTTTACTCGCCGCTAGTGCTGAAGAAGGGCCAGCCCGACCCCACCAATCTCAAAGCCATGGCACGGGGCATCATCGCTCAATCTGGCGCGGTCACACCGCGTGCGAAAGCGGAGGCCATCTGGCGTTTCTTCTTAACGGACGGCCGCTTCGTGAAGCCGGGCTTCTGGTATCACATCGCCGGATGGGCCTATGAGGAGCCCCGCGGCGAAGTCCTCGACCCCATCAAGCTGATGAACAGCTACGGCTTCGGCCTCTGCTACCAGATCGCTCCGCTGCTCGCCGACCTTTGGGAAGCAGGCGGCGTCGGGCCTGCCCGCGTGTGGTTTCTCACCGGCCACACCGTAGCGGAAGTCTTCTATGATGGCGCCTACCACTACTTCGATTCCGACATGATGGGCTATAACACTCTGCCGGACCGCTCCGTGGCCTCCGTGCATCAACTCGAACTCGACTCCGGCATCATGCTGGGCAAACCCAGCGTTCCCCGTGCCGACCCCTGGTACCCTGCCGATGTCCGCGCGAACGCAATGAAAGGACTCGCGGACCTTTTCACTACTACGGAAGACAACTGGATCTTTCCATTCGAACGCTCCCCTCACGGCCACACCATGGATTTCGTGCTGCGCCCCGGCGAGCGCATGATCCGCTACTATCAACCGGAAACTACGGAATCGTACTATCTGCCAAAGAAGTTCGATGGCACATCATGGACGGACTTCCCGCAGGAAATCGCTCAATACAACATCCGAACCAAGGACGGTCCCCGCAGCCAGAAGGACCAGCGCCTTTGGGCCACAGGCGTCATCGAATACAGGCCACCGGCCCTTCAGGACGTCTACCAGATACCGTCCCCCTACGTAATCATCGACGCCAAATTTAGAGCGGATGGCGACCCCGTTACAGCGGAGACCTCCACCGACGGCGGGCGAACCTGGACCAAAGGCACATCAGCGGTAGCCGGATCGTACGGCTACCTCATCCGCTTTCAACCGCTCGGGGCCAAAATATCTTCACTAATCCTGACCACGCGCTTTCAACTAAACCCGAGAACGCTGCCGGAATTGACGCCGGGTAACAATGAATTGCAATACTCCTCCGGCTCAGAGAAGAGAACCGTCATTCCGGTGCGCGCGGATAAAGTCGAAGCATCCGCTTCCAAAACGGTCAACATCACCTACGCCGGAGACGCCGCCCAAGGCTACGTCATCAATAGATCACAGCAGGCCGGGGAGCTGATCTTCGAACTCGATGGGCAGCCGCTCACAGGCTTCGACGCAGGCGGACGCTTCCTCGATCTGCGTGACGGCCTGGCGCCCGACAAACTCACAGCCGAAGTTCGCAAGGTTGCCCCATGGCCGGCAAAAGACGCAGCAGCGCCCACGGCCTCCATCTCCTGGTCGCGCAATCTCGAAGGACCCTACAAAGTGCTCTGGGCCCACGATCCAAAAGTTGCTCCGAGGACGCTGCGCTGGCCTGAAGTAGATCGTTCCGTCCGCGGCCTTCCTGCCGGCACCGGGCGAATTTACGTCAAATACCAGATTCGCGGAATGGCGATAGATGATTTCCGCTTGGCGGCGATCACACCCGCGAGTTCACAGAAGGTGCTACGCATCACGCACCGCTGGCGCGAGAACGGCGAGGCGAAGGAGCACACGGAAGACCTTACCAGTCCCAGAACCTACTCCGTCTCAACCGCGGCGGCAAGCACCATCACCAACGAGGCGCTCATCTTCGAAAGCTTGCCCAGGTAGTCAAGCCTCCAGCTTCCAGGGCTTCCGGTACTCGCGGTACAAATACTTCTGTGCTTCCGGTTGCAGCACAGTGCCGTTGGCATCATTCCAATCCACGCGCGTCTTCGCTCGGTAGGAAACATTACCCAGCAGGCAGCTCTCCGAAGACCGCACGCAGGTCTCGATATCACTATTCGGTTTCTGTCGCGTCCGCACGCAGTCAATAAAGTTCGCCCAATGCAGAGGATGCGGATCGGAGACCCGCTTCATCTCTGACTCGGGAACACCAGATCCCTTCTCCGGTGTGAAATGATACCGCGTCCGGTCCACATACAGCGTGCCATTTGTCCCATGGAACGTAATGCCCATCAGCCGTGCCTGATTGCCGTCGGTGTTATTGCACCGGTGCTCCCACGATCCCAGAAAACCACCATAATCAAACGCAATCTGCAAAGTATCCGGTGTCTCGCTGTCGTCGCGCAGCCAGTATTTTCCGCCCAGCGCCGTCACTGCCTTCGGCATCACCTCGCCAAACGCCATCTGCACAATATCGATCATGTGCACGCCCGAATCCGTCACCTGGCCGCCCGCATAATCCCAAAAATAGCGGAAGTACGAATAAGCCTTCGGATAGACGCCAAAGCGATTCGGGTTGAAAGCCCGCTGCGGCGAAGGACCAAGCCAGAGATCCCAATCCAGGCCCGCCGGAACCGCGCCATCCGCAGGATTTCCGATTCCTTCCGCCGGCATATTGTTATAAATCCACGTGCGCGCAAAAGCTACCTTTCCCAGCGTCCCATTCCGCACCATCTCGCATGCCTTCTGGAAATGCGCGCCCGACCGCTGCCAGGTCCCCGCCTGCACCACGCGCTTGTACTTACGAACCGCCTCAATCATCGTCTTTCCCTCGTTCAACGAGAGACAGACCGGCTTTTCTACATAGACGTCCTTGCCCGCCTTGCAAGCCTCCACCGTCATGTAGGGGTGCCAGTGATCCGGCGTGGAGATGCAGACAACATCGATGGATTTATCGGCCAGAATCTCGCGGAAATCCTTCACCTCACGCGCCTGATGCCCCTGTTGGCGCGCGATGGCCGCAGCCTTTTCCAGATTTGGTTGATACACATCGCACACCGCCACGGCTTGCACTCCAGGCTGTGCCATGGCTGCCCGCAGGTTGTCGCTGCCCATCACGCCAACGCCGATAAACGCCGCGGCGATGCGGTCGTTCGCGCCCCTGACAGCCCCGGTAATTAACGGGGCAGCCAGCAGAAAGTTTCGTCGATCCATAATTTACTCCAGTGAAATCTCGGCCGTCTCCGACGCAGTCAAAGACTTCAGATCCTTCCAATCGAATCGCCCGTTCCGCAGCGGAATGCCATGCGCCTGCGCGTACGCATTCCGCACTGCGCGCAGTTGCTCCGCCCATTCGCCAACTGGCAGCAGCAGTTCGCGATAGACCAGATAGCTCATATCGCTAGTCCGGTCGGGAAGATGATCCTTCACGTCGTCCACTTGATGCAGATAACGCCGGCCATTCCCCTCCGTCAAGCGCGGCATCCACGACTTGTACCAGGTCTCCGTCGCATCGGCGAGAGCGCTGTTACGGGACGACCGCATCAGCGCCACAAACTCCAACGCGCGATCCAGCGCCCTCACGGCTTGTGACGCATCGGTAGCGGTGGAAGCCGCACGGAATGCTTCGTCGATCTGCCCCAGCCCCCGCAGCATCTCCAAATTCTGCCGGTAAAGATGAGCGATGGACAGAAAAACCTCCAGGTTGTAGCTGCTGAATTCCACCGTCTGCAGATTCCGGTGAAGCAACCCCAGCAACCGGTCGTTTTCCGCCAATGCTTCCGACGCCTGCTCCGACCGCTTCGCATTTTGCTTCGCCCATTCACCTGAATACGCCAGCTGCGGTCCGGGTACAGGCGGCAGCGCCAGGAACTGATCCTTGGCCGGCCGCGGCTCCGTATAGATCTGATCCGACCTTCCCCAGATCGGCGTCCGCGCCTTTGACGGACCAGTCTCCCAACTCTCCATCCAAAACTGCGCCTGGGTACTCATCAGCCGGTACAAACTATCCATCTCGCTCTGCCGCCCGCCATAGAAAAGCGGGAAAAACGCCGCAGTGCTTTCTGCTGGACTAGGTGCGCCCGGATGCCAGGCCACCGCGCCGGCAGTCGCATATCCCAGCCAAAATGTTTCAGGATGCAGCCCCATGTCGCCCCACGCCGCGTTAATCGTCCCCAACAGATCCGCGTCCCGCCGCGCCGTATCGAACGAGGTCCTGCGGAAGGTGTCTTCCACCCGCCGCTCGCCGGCCCGCCGCGGAAAATAATTGGGAAAGAACTTCTCCTCTCCCTGCGACGACGTATAAATCATTTCGCGAATTCCATGTTTGCGGAACTCCCGGTCAAATTCCGGCCCATATACCTCACCGTTCACCACGTGCGAAGGCAGCGCGGCAATGTCGGTAACCTTCAGCGGATACTCGCCCCAGAACATAACCGTACGTCCGCGTGCGTGCAGATAATTCGCCGTCCTGGTCACAAACTCCGCCAAGAGCTTACCGACGCTGCCCAATTCTTTCGCGCGCGCAGCCTCCCGGCACTGCTCGTTGTCGGCCAGGCCGATGTAATAAGCCTCATCCGTGGATAAATACACATACTTCCCACCCCGATTCGCGTCGAGAAGATCCTGCAGCATCCCTTCCAGCAACTGGTAGTATTCCGGATTCGTGGCGCACGCCTCGTAGTTGCTGTTGGGAAACTGTCGCAGCTTCGCGTATTCCGGATGCTTCAGGATGAAGGCGATGTGCGATGGGCCGTCAAGAAATGGAATCAACTGCACGTGATAGCGAAGTCCGTAATTGGTAAGCTCCTGATACTCCGCCGCGGACATAGCCTGCGGTTCCACCACTGCCGGAGCGCTCTTGAACTGAAAGTGGCCTTCCAGTTTCAGCGCAATTCCGTTGATCTTGAAAAACGCGGCGCGCCGTATGGCCTCCTTGAAGGTCTCCATCCGGTCCAGATGATGGGCATCGTCCCAGTAGATAAACCGTAGTTGCAGGTCCGGCCAGTCCTCAATCCGTCCTTCGGGAAACACCAGTTCGCCGTTCTTAGGCTTCAATAACTGCGCCAGTGTAGTGGTGCCATAAAACAAACCGGCTGCGGAATTGGCCGTGACGGTCACCAGGTCTTTACTCAGTTCGATCCGGTAAGCCTGCTCGGCCAGCGCGCTCTTATCTTTATCCTGAGCGGCCCCAACCGCAACGGAACCAGCCGCAATCCGAAGTCGCAGCGTGCCGCCTCCCGAACCGGCCCTGCGGAAATCGTACCGTCGCGCCAACTCTTCGTCGAACGCCGTAACAGCAACATCCCCGGCGGCAACGCCCTGCAAATCCAGACCCCACGTTCGCCCAAAAGTGAAGTTAGCGCTGCCAAGCTCTACCGATTGCGGCGCAGGCATCACTGTAAATCCGCGCGCCAGCAAGGGAGATACGGTAGCCGCTGAAAGAGCGGGAGAAAACAGCAATATGCAGAGAATTGATTTCATCGGCCACCTATCTTGCAGTTTGCATGATACTATACCAAAGATCGAAAACACCGCCAATGACGCATCATTCAGGCACCGCCACCAGGCGAATCCTGCGCCCCCCTCAAGTTCGTGGCGCTAATCGGGCAGTCGTCCTCCAGTTCCTTCGCCACCAGGAGCGCATGTCCCGTGCCGAAATTGCACGCCAGAGTGGTCTCTCGGAAGGCACGGTATCCCGCATCGTTGCCGAGTTGGTCGACGAGCGCCTCGTCTCGGAAGACGGCGCTGAGAACTCCACCGGTGGCCGTCCCGGCACCCGTCTCCAATTGGAGCCCAGGCGTGTAGCCTTCGGAGCCGACATCCAGAACCGCGAGATCCGCTGCTCGATGGCCACCATGCGCGGCCGCCTTGTGGAAACACGCCGCTTTCCAACTCCCACAAGCCTTCCGGAAGCCCTTGATCAAATCGCCGAAGCGTTTATAGATTTCCGCAAGCGCTTCGGCGCCGACCACGTCGAGGGCCTCGGCATCAGTGTACGCGGCATAGTGAATAGCGAAACCGGAGTCTTGCAATTAGGCAGCCGCCCGGAATGGGTGAAAGTGCCCGTGAAGGAAATCCTCGAACAGCGCCTTAAGGTACCCGTGTTCGTGCAGAACAACGTCCGCGCCGCCGCCCTGGCCGAATACAACTACGGCGTAGCCGAAGTCCACAGCAGCCGCTGTTTTCTCTTCATCAAGATCGACGAGGGCGTAGGCACCGGCATTCTGCTGGATGGCAAACCATACCTCGGCACCCATATGGCCGCCGGTGAATTCGGCCAGATGGTCATCGCCGCCTCGCCTGGCCCGGAGCGACACGACCGCCCCGGCTGCCTGGAACGCCTCGTCTGCAACGCTGCCATCTGCGATCTGTACGTAGCGCTCTCCGGATCAAAACGCCAATCCTCTCCAGGCGACGCGACTGCCCGCATCCGCAAAATCGCACAACTCGCCCTGGCCGGCGATCCCGCCGCACGGAAAACGGTCGAGGACGTCAGCCGCTATCTCGGCGTTGGAATTTCAAACATCATCTGGGGGCTCGACGCCGATGTCGTCATCATAGACGGAGTCATCTGCGACGCCTGGCCCCTGGTCGAACCCATGCTCCGCGAGCAATTTCCGGACAGCCGCGACCTCCCGAATTTCCGCCACCTGGTCATCCGCAAATCCGGCCTCGCCGGTGATGCCGCATTGATCGGCGCAACCACGCTCCCCTTCACCAGCCTCTTCACCACCGGCGAACGTCCTCAAATGAACTGATGCCCGCCAAGCAGTTCCAGCGGACGCTGACCCGCCGCGACCTCATCATCTATGGCCTCGTGATCCTCACGCCCACGGCCCCGTATCCGGTCTATGGCATCGTACAGACGCTTTCCAACGGACACGCGGCGCTAAGCTACTTGGTGGCCTTGGTCGCCATGCTGTTCACAGCCGCCAGTTATGGGAAGATGGCCGGCGCGTTCCCCTCCGCCGGATCCACCTACACCTATGCCCTGCGCGCCCTCAACCCCCAAATCGGCTTCCTCGCCGGCTGGGCCATGATCCTCGATTACTTCCTCATTCCGCTTCTCAGCATCATCTACGCCGCACTCACGGCGGAGCGGATAGTGCCCGCCGTACCCTATTCGGTGTGGGCCATCGTATTCACCGCCGCCATAGCGATCATCAATGTTCGCGGGATTCACGTCACCGCGCGCGCCGGCACTTTCTTCATGGTCGTGATGTCGGCCAGCGCCGTCCTTTTCCTCTTCTTCGCCGCCCGGTGGATCGTCATGGCCGGCGGATTCACGGCACTGTTCCAATGGCGAGGCATCTTCGACCACCGTCTGTTCTCCGTTCATCCGCTGATGATGGGCGCCAGCGTTGCCACACTTTCCTACATAGGCTTCGACGCCATATCCACGCTGGCGGAAGATGCCATTGACCCGCAGCGCGACATCAGCATCGCCACGCTGCTCGTCTGCATCCTGCAAACGGTATTCTGCGTAGTCACGGTCTATCTGGCAGCCCTGGTTTGGCCGGACTTCCATTCCTTCCCGCACACCGAAACCGTCATTCTCGACATCGGTAAATTAGTCGGAGGCAATCTCATGGAGGCGGCGCTCACCTTCGTACTGCTCGTCGCAGGACTGGCCAGCGCCCTCACCGGACAGGCGGGCGCCTCCCGCCTGCTCTACGGTATGGGCTCGGACGGCGTCATTTCACGGGGCATTTTCGCCTACGTGGACCCCGTTCACAACACGCCAACCCGCAGCATCTACCTCATGGCGGCAATCTCGCTCGCCGGCGCACTTCTGCTGCAATTTCAAATGGCCGTGGAACTTCTCAACTTCGGAGCCTTCGTCGGCTTCATCCTCGTGAACCTCAGCGTCATCCGCCACTTCTACATCCGCGGCAAGCAGCGGCGAGGCATCGCGCTCTTGACGAACCTGCTGTTCCCGCTGTTAGGCGCGATCGTCTGCGGCTACGTATGGATCAGCCTCAGCCGCGAAGCCATCCTCGTCGGCTTTGCCTGGATGGTCATCGGCTTTCTCTACCTCGCAATCAGAGGCGCGAAACCATCGGTCGAAGACCAAGGCCTATGACCGTCCCGACCGCGACGCCCACGAAGTCGGCGATCATGTCATGTGTGTCGAAGCTGCGTCCCGGAGAATACAATTGTCCGAACTCCAGCAACACGCCGAGCGCCGCAACCGCAGCCACAATCACTGCGGCATGCCGCACGCGTTCATGAAGAACCGGCAGGAGCGCCAGAACCAAATAGGCCAGCGCATGCTCCACTTTGTCATTCACGTGAAGCGCGCCAAGCATTTCGATAGGGGTGGAATCGCCGGGCAGCAAACTCCCCACGAGAACAGTAATGAGTGCGCAGATCCAAGCCAGACGGAGGATGAGCGTGCGATGCCCAAGCAGAAAAGAGGTCAATTTACAGTAAAGCCATTGACCCCGGTCCTTGTCAACACCAGGAGGGCGGACCCCGGTCCGCACTCGACCCCCAGGTCGACCTTCACAGGAACCTTCCTGAAAGGTCACCAAAGCAAACTTGCCTTTACTCGAAAGGCACCTTCCGAATCGAAGAGGATCGGCTGACGAACCGGATACCCGCCGGTGACGTCAGCGCGATCCTCGACACACTCCCCTACTGACCTTCGCAGGTCACATGTGTGTTCCAATCCGCAAATGCGCCGTTGGGATTGTCCCGCCAGGCCCACACATGCAACTCGAAGAATGCCGGCAAGCCATAGCGGTTCGGGCTGCCCACAAGCTGGAACGCCTGGCCCTCCAGCATCGGCGGAGCGTCATGCTTCTTCATCCACGTGGCCGCGTCGACGATATACTCTACACCTACCAGCCGCAACCCATCTTCCGTCGGCTCATAGATCAGCGCTTCCGGGTGCGTAGCATCCACCTCACCGTCGCCCACCAGATCACCATTGATGTAGTGAATGCCCATCGCCCCATGATCCGGCCCGCTCACGCAGCCAAACGCCGGCATATACTTCGCCGCTCTGGCGGAGTTTACATCAATGTACTGCTGCGTCGCGCTTTTCACAATCTCAACCAGCTTCGCCGGAGCCGCATTCTTGTGGCCCGCATGCGCCTGGTCGTCCGCGGCGGGAAGAGTCCCAGCCACAGTGCCCAGCAGCGCACAATACATCACCGTCTTTATAGTTATCGTCATAGTCTTGTCCTTTGAATGGGATCTCCTGGGCATCGTTTATGCCCACTGCCCCTCAATAACTAAAAGCGGGATTCCGCGCGGAAATTAGCGCGGGAAAATCTATGCCGGGTCGAGTTTCTCAAACACGCTTTGTTCCCGCGCGTACGGATCGCTGACGATCGTGCATTCGGCATCAATCTGCATCGTCGTCCGTGTTCGAGTCGTGCAGGCTGGCCACGCTGGCTGGTCCTGCGCCTGCGAGGGACCCATCCTCGCGACTTCTAACCCAGCGCCCGATGCCACAATGGAGCAAATGCGCCTCCCGGACATCCCGTTCCAAACCACAGATTGGGCAACAATAGAACCAACGACTCATCACGGAGAACAAGGCACAGCTCACTGGCGCACCCGCCACTTCGGCGACATCCGCGTTCGGATCGTCGACTACTCCCCGGGCTATCGCGCCGATCACTGGTGCGAAAAAGGACACGTGCTCCTGTGTCTGGAAGGTGCCCTTCACGTCACCTTGAAGGATGGCCGCGAGGATATCCTTCGTCCCGGCATGAGCTACCAGGTCGGTGACGGTATGGAAGCTCACCGCAGCCACGCGCCCACCGGCGCCAAACTGTTTATCGTGGACTGACTCGAAAGCCCTAAGCGCGCGCCGAAAAGAATTCCTCAGGCAATCGCCCAGCTTCCTGATCCTCTCGCACTTCCCGATGTATCGTAACTGCCGCTACAGTTTAGTGCGGATGTTTCTCAGCTTCCTGGCTCCAATAGGAAGGCCGGCCATAAGTAGCAAACAGGCGGTTTTCATATTCGCGGGTAATCGGAGTCGTTTCGACGTATTTCGGAGCGTCCTTAATAGTCTCCCGTGAAACGCCGACGCGGACTTTAGAGTCATACCAACTCACCCGTTCAATCCACGAGGGTGAAATTAGTACCTTCTTGCCCGGTAACCAATTCCGTGTTGCGACCTCGATGTAACGGATGGCCCACGTTTCATCATCAACGACAAACCCTTCCAAATGGCCGATCTCGCCATCAGTCGCTTCAATGTAATAGCCCGAAACAGCCTCGGAACTGCGCAGATGCGAGTCCCCCGACTCAAGCTTGGCACTCTCCACGGCTTCTGCTCGCGAGGCCACTGCCGAATCCGGAGTCCCGCCTGCCGGGAGGGGCAGTGGTCCCCCCAGGAAAGCTCCGCCCCAATAAGGGGCATATCCGTAATAACCAAGGTAGGCAGCCTCATGCTGCCGGGAAACCGGTTTTTGCGTATCGATCGGGGGACTCTGTTCAACCTGCTTTGTTGTAAGTGCAACATCCAGCCGCCTTGCCGGCCAGTCCGTACGAACAATAGCGACCGGCGGGATCAGGACGTTGCGGCTATTAAGCCAACTGCCGGTATTCACCGAAAGATATCGAATTCCCCATGTTTGGTCGTCGAAATAGAACTCATCGACTGTTCCGAGCTCACCATCCGTAGCCCGGATTACAAGACCCTTTAAATACGTCGCATTGGTTAGCATTTGTTTTCCCCCCTGGCACTTACTGCGTCGATTGCCAGGCACCGAGCGGTTCTCAAAGAAGGGCAACTATGTCGCGGCCTTTCCGCTAATCCACTAGCCACGGTTGCAAAGGGGTGTCGGAATAAAATTCCGCTGGTAGCCGGCAGACGCACCGACATAGGAATGCTGACACCGTTACAAAGGACCTTGCACGCGCGCAACCAATCGCGCCCCTAGCCATCAAAACAAACTCTTTTCTCACGCCGTGATCGGTGAGGACATGCTTTTGGCAAGCGACGTGCACCATTACACGGAGACGCCCAAATCGAGATTCCGATCTCGACCACGTAAGTGGCGAGTTTGTAAGCTGAGGACCACAGCGTCCCCACGGAAGCCACCGCGTGAAGCCTCGATAAATGTAAAACCAAACTACTGGAAAAAACCTATGAAAACCATAAACAAGACAATGGCAGGCGCGCTCCTGCTCCTGGTTGCTTCAACCTCCTCCGGTATAGGGCAGACCCGTGAAACCGTCATTTATACGAAAACGGATGTTCGCGACGTGGTGCAGCGGATGGAACGCCACAGTGACTCTTTCAGAAAACATTTTGAGAAAGCGCTGGATCGGAGTGCTCTGGACGACACGGATCGTGAGGATCGTTTGCGCCGGTGGACACAGGATCTTGAGGACATGCTGGATCATCTCAAAGACGATCAAAGCAAGAGACAGATCCGCGACATGGAGCAGCGTGTGAACACCCTGTTGGCAATCGCGTCAGGTGTTAATCGCATCATGCTATATCGCCGCTTTGACGCAGACACGGATCGGGACTGGCAATTACTTAGAAGCGATTTGAACGCCCTTGCGATCACATATGACTTGCCGACTCTTCCAAACTATAGAGTGCGCAACAATCCATCTTCAAAGCCGTAAGCACCAGGATTGGAGTTGGTCGGACGAGCCCGTATCTTCGACTCGAGCCTCCGGCAGAATGCGGGATATTGGTGCCCACGCCGTCTCGCAACGCAGGTCGGCTTCAATCGCTCCAACACACTTCCAAGCCTGGCGACCCTTTAGACCAGCATTGCCCGGCTGGGATCCGGGCAGCCGCGATAGTTCATTGCTGCGATTTATCGTACGCGAGGGAAGAGGACAGCCCACGATATCTTCGGTCTGCTGCTGAAGCGTTGTAGCCACCTGTTCGGCCGTGCCCACGGCATCTGCGCCGGCAATGAAACGTCGAGGCGGCTTTTCCTGACTCGCAAGGCGCCGGACTGCTGGCCGTTGTAGCCTTTCCAGAATTCCATTTGCTTCACTCTGCGCTCGTTGTAGTCCTCGAATCGACGTAGTGAAACCGAACCAGATAAATATTCTCGCCTTTACCGTGCTTCGCAACCTTGAGCAGGTCAATCAGGCCCAGGAATCCAGACTCGCTTGCCAATGCGGGCGTAATATCTGGAAAACCAATCTGCTCGATAGAATCCACTTCGATCTCACCTTCTTCCATACGGTAGCGCTTACCAGCTGACGCGGGGGTGTATCCACATCCGAATACTGCAGGTAATTTCTCCACGACGAATTCCATCGCGAAGTCGCTTGGTGAACATCACTCAAATGAGTGTACACTCGGCCGTCATCTTGGATGGTTGCCTCTGCTACAGCTACTCAATTGTGCCGTGCGCCGGGGGATTCGTTTCGTGCCGATTCGTGAGCTTTCAGAATCCGCGGCACGCAAAGTATTGTGTTCCATATGCGTGTTGTGGCCGGCGCGCCAAAGAGTGGATCAACCTGGCCAAGACAGCCATCGTCGTCATTTGAAGCCGGTACGCTCCAAACACCAATCGATCTTTCGACCCCATAATTCGCACAAACCTCTCTCCGCTCTTGAAACGAACAAATCACGAGAGTTGCAGCACGCAACTTCGAATTGAAAGTCAACATACGCAGTTCAGCAAGGCGCAGGCGGATGCGGGTTCTTTTTGACAACGGTATGCCTATCCCATTGTGCGAAGCCCTCGTCGGTCACGATATCGAGTTTGCCCGGCAAATTGGCTGGCACGAACTCAAGAATGGTGAGTCTAACCTGATAAAGATGCAGTGTCGTCGCTGCTCTGCTGGTGGAAACAAAACCGGAGTCAAAGTAACTCCGTGTGAGTAAGGCGTTGCCTGCCGCCATGGTACACGCGGTAGACCACCACTCGACGGGATTCACGTTCAACGCGAAAGATGACCCGGTGTGAAAAGTAAAGGAGCTGCCGAATCTCCAACGGGAACTCGTCCTGTTCAGGGACCGCCGGACAGCGTTCTGGCGCTTCTTCGAG
>JBDUEM010000183.1:0-15319 GCA_040002435.1 Bryobacteraceae bacterium | reverse complement strand
GCTCACGTACAGTTCTGGGAGGGCCTCGGGGTGCGATTCCCCGGGGCTACTTAACCCGCGCGTAGATAGACAGACGGGCGTCCCGGGAAAGGGACGCCCTTATTTTTGATAGCCTGAAATGGAGTGAAACTGAGCAGCAAGAATTTCAGTAGCAGACTGGTCCTCGTAGCCCTGCTCTCGACGTTCCCCGTTATCCCCTCATCGGCACAAGTGCAGCCGCCGGTCATCAAAGGCAGTGTGGACGAAGTCCTGCTTGATCTCGTTGTCCGGGACAAGAAGGGAAAACCCATTACCGATTTGAAGCCGGATGAAGTGTCGGTGATCGACAACGGCGTCAAACAGAAAATAACCAGCTTCCGCCTGGTCCGTGGCGCGGAAGCGATCACCCAGGCGGGCGAAGCGACAAAACTGGATCCGTTGCGGCAGCTTCGGCTGGTGACCCTGGCCTTCGAGGGGATCACCGAACCCGATCAGCGCAAGATGGCGCAGACGGCGGCGCTCGACCTGATTTCGGGTGAGCAGGGAGCGAATGTCTTTTATTCGGTAGTGATGCTGAATACTCGCCTTCTGGTCCTCCAGCCGTTTACCAAGGATAAGGCCGCCCTGACGGCGGCAATCGAACATGCAACGACTGGGCGGGCGCTGACGCAGTTGGTTTCCGAATCGGATTCCATTAAGGCCGAACTGCGCAGAACGATTGGTCAAGGGCAGGATGCAAATCTTCTTGCGGACGGGGCTGCGGCGGCGGGCCAGACTTCTTCGAATGGTCCTCCTTCCGATCCCACCAAAGCCGTGCTGACCAAGGTTCTACTCGACATGCTTCGCCTGGACGACGCCGTGGCGAGCCGCAACTCCCGCATGTCGATTTCGGCGCTGGCCGCGCTGGTGCGAGGCCAGCAGGCCATGCCCGGACGGAAGTCGGTTCTCTATTTCGCCCAAGGCTTGTTCGTCACGCCGGAGCTGGACGTGCTGTTCCGGAACTTGATGAGCATGGCGAACCGGACGAATGTTACGTTTTACGCCGTGGACACGCGCGGCGTAATGACGCAGTCTCAGAACGCGCTGGCGTCAATGCGGTTGAACGGAGCAGCCAGGGCGAGCGCCATCACGATCCTTCGCACGGAAGGCGCAGTTACCAAGGAAGAGATGACCGCGTCCGACGACGCCGAAGTCTCCGCCCGCGCGAACGTGCAGATTCCGCTTCGCGACCTTGCCGAATCCACAGGCGGCTTTCTCATCTCCGACAGTAATGACCTGCGCGCGCCGCTGCGCCACATCAACGAGGAGATCAATAGCTACTACGAGGTTACGTTCAGTCCGGCGATTGAGAAGTATGACGGAACGTTCCGCAAGATAGGCGTGGAATCGGGGCGCAAGGGGCTGGTGATCCATGCGCGCAATGGATATTTCGCGCTTCCGCCGGAGGCGCGCGCTTCCGGGCTGCAAACGTTCGAAGTACCGCTTTTGGAGGCGATCTCCAGTGGAAAATTATCCAGCGACGTCGCCTACCACGCCGGGGTTGTGGCCATGCAGCCGAACAAGGACGGAACGGAGGTGTCTGTCCTTGTGGAACTGCCGCTCAGCGGATTGCGGTCAAAAGGTGGTCCGGGCAATACGCTGAATGTTCACTTTACCGTTCTGGTGCTGGTGAAGAATTCCGGAGGAGAGGTCGTAGAGAAATTCAGCCGTGACCGGTCTTTCAAAGTCACCGCAGATCAGCTGAAGATGGGACATTTCCTTGACAAAATGACCATCACACTGGCGCCGGGTAAATATAAGATCGAGAGCGCGGTGATGGACCTGGAAAGCGCAAAAGTGGGAATGAGCCGATCGGAGTTTGCGATCGCGGATAAGTCCAAAGGTGTCGCGATTTCCTCGCTGGCTCTCGTGCGTTCCTACACTCCAAACGTCAAGGATCTGGATCCCGAGGATCCGTTTCAGTTTCAGGGCGGCAGCATCACACCGACACTCGACACCGCTATTCAGAGAACTAAGAATGCGGTGCTTCGTGTATTCTTTACCGTTTATCAGGATTCGTCCATTCCAGCAAAGCCGGCGGTGGTAATTAACTTTGTGCAGAACGGCAAAAGCCTCAGCAAGGTGCCGCTCCCGTTGCCTGACGCCGACGCGCAGGGTAGAATTCCTTACGTGATGACGATTCCAGCCGGCTCCATCCCGCCCGGCCAGTACGAGGTCTTCGCTACGGTGAGACAAGGCGATGGCGCGGCTCAATCCAAGATCGCGGTCAAGATAGATGCGATGTAGTGCAGTCTCCGCAATCGTTTTGCTGTTTTGTTCCCTTCGCGCCAACGGACAACCAGGTTCCGCCGAACAGATTCTGCGGCAGGCGCTCACCATGCATCAGGCCGGTGACATTGAGGGGGCCATTGGCGCCTACAAGAAATATATCGCTCTCAAGCCGGATTCGCCCATGGCGATTTCGAATCTGGGCGCAGCATACGCGCGCGCCGGCCGGTTTGAAGATGCCATCACTCAATACCGGCTGGCGTTGAAATTGCAGCCGGCGAATACGCCCGTGGAACTGAATCTGGCCCTCGCGCACTATAAGCTGGGCCAAGCCGAACAAGCAGCCGCGATTCTGGAGAGGATTCATAAGGCGGCGCCGGAGCAGTTACAGCCCGTGCTGCTGTTGGCGGATTGCTGGCTGTCGATGGGGAAGAACAAAGCGGTGGTGGAACTGATGACTCCGTTCGGCGAGCGCCAGCCGGATGACCTCGCAATCGCTTATGTGCTGGGAACCGCCCTGGTGCGTGATAATCAGTTGCTTCGTGGGCAAGTGGTGATCGAGCGCATCCTGCGCAACGGAGATTCCGCGGAAGCGCGGCTGCTGATCGGTACCACGAAATTGAGCGTTCGCGATTATGCCGGAGCGCTGGTGGAGCTTGCCAAGGCGGCGGAGCTGAATCCAAAATTACCGGACGTGAATTCCTACTACGGCCAGGCTTTGTTGAGCACCGGCGATCCGGTAGGCGCTGCGGCCGCTTTTCGCAAGGCCTTGGCTGCTAATCCGAACGACTTCGTTGCCAACCTCCAACTTGCCGTGGTGTTGAAGCAGGATGAGAACCTGGGCGAGGCCTCGAAATATTTGCGCCGTGCGCTGCAAGTGCGGCCGGGTGACTTGAGCGTGCGCTACCAACTCGCGTCCATCGACTTCAGCCAGGGAAAGCTGGAACCGGCCCGCGCGGCTCTGGAATCGATTATCAAGGAAGCGCCGAACTTCACTGAAGCGCATGTGACGCTGGCAACCGCTTATTACCGGTTAAAACGTAAGGCGGATGGTGACAGGGAGCGCGCGGTAGTGGCGAAACTCAACGCGGAAGCCCAGGCGAAGGAGCCTGGAGCGAAGATGAAATGAAGATTTCCCGCCGTGAACTGTTCGCGCTGGCCGCAGCGCCGCTTCTCCGGGGCAGCACGGCGCTATTTGAGGAAGTTCCACCGTCCGTTAGCGGCATCACATGGGTTCATGAAAATGCCATGTCGCCGAAGCGTTTTCTGCCCGAGACGCTGGGTCCTGGCTGCGCGTTTCTGGACTTCGATAACGACGGCTGGATGGACATCTACCTGGTAAACAGCGGACCGTCCGATTTCTACCAACCCGCAAAGCCACTTCGAAACGCACTCTATAAGAACAACCGCGACGGCACGTTCACCGACGTAACCGAGAAGGCCGGTGTAGGCGGAGGCACGTTTGGAATGGGTGTAGCGGTTGCCGATTACGACAACGACGGCTGGCCCGATATCTTCGTCACTTCCTATGGGAATTGCATTCTCTACAAGAACAACCACGACGGAACCTTTACTGATGTGACCAAGAAGGCCGGCTTGGAAACTCCGGGATGGACTACCAGTGCCGTGTGGTTCGACTATGACAACGACGGACGGCTGGATCTATTCATCTGCAGCTTTGTGGATTACGGTACAACGCAGCATCTTTCCTGCGGCGACAATAAGCTGGGCCGCAATTACTATTGCATCCCAAGGACGTTCAAGGGCACGGCCAGTTTCCTCTATCACAACAACGGAGATGGAACGTTCACGCAGGTTCAGCAAGGAACCGATATTGCGCGGGCTCTTGGCAAGGGCCTTGGAGTTGTGGCGACGGACATTAATAACGACGGCCTCATGGACCTATTCGTCGCCAACGACACGGTGCAGAACTTTCTGTTCGTGAATCGCGGGAAGGATAAGAACGGGAAGTGGCAATTTGAAGAAATGGGCCTTGCCGCCGAAGTTGGGTACAGCGAAAACGGACAAGCGCGATCGGGAATGGGTGTGGACGCGGCGGATGTGTTCGGCAGCGGCTATCAGGACCTGTTTGTGGCAAATGTCGATCAGGAGATGTTCTCACTTTATAAAAATCAGAAGAACGAAACATTCCGGGACGTGGCTCGTGTCAATAACGTCGCCCAATCGACGCGTTTGCTGAGCGGATGGGGATTGAAGTTTTTCGATTACGACAACGACGGCACGGTGGATTTGATCCTGTCAAATGGCCATCCGGACGACATGATTGAAAGCTATTCGGCCCAGGTGAAATACAAAGAACCTATTCTGCTCTTTCACCAGGAAGGCGGAAAACTCCGCAACGTTAGCGGAGAAGCGGGTCCGGCGTTTAGTAAGTCGTACCCTGCGCGCGGCCTGGCAGTCGGCGACTTCAACAACGATGGCCTCATCGACGTTTTGATTGCTTCCAACGGAGGTGCGCCGACCTTGCTCCGGAACCAGGTAGCAGCGAACCATCATTGGCTGGGGTTGAAGCTGCAAGGCGCCTCGTGCAATCGCGACGCGATCGGTGCGAAGGTCCGCTGGTCTGCTGGTGGCGTAGTCCGGTCGCGTTTAAAAAATAGCGGCGGTAGTTACCTGTCGAGTTCCGACCCGCGGGAAGTATTGGGAATTGGGAAGGCGGAAAAAATGGACTGGGTAGAGATCACCTGGCCCAAGCCAAGTTCCAAAGTGCAGAAGATCGAGAATCCTGCAATCGATCGATACATGACGGTCAGGGAAGGATAGCCGCGCGAATGGCCGATTCCACTTCGGCGGGATGGAAGTCCAATTCGCTGAGGCGCGTCTTATAAAGAACGCGGCCGTCCTTTCCAACGACGTACAAGCGGCTCGGCCAGGCGGCATACTTCGATTCGACTCCGCCGGCCACGCTGTCCACAACGGCGGGAAAATTCATCTTGAGTTTGCGAACGCACAGGGAAGCGTGCGCCTGCATCTCTGCGCCATTTTTGGCAGGCTGCCAGTCGATACCCTGGCGTTGATTGATGGTGCTTTGCCAGGTGTCGCCGGTGTGGGCCTCGCGGATGTAGACAAGGAGGAATGGAACCTTCAACTGATACTTGCCGGCAAGAGCGTTAAGCGCCGCAGCCTGTTCCCGGAAATTGGGACAAGTGTAGCTGCCGAAGAGAAGCACCGCCGGTTTCCCGGCCCGGAACTGCGAAAGTGAAATCGGGGAAGTGTCACCGATTCGCGGTAGCGAAAATTCGGGCGCGGCGACACCCGGTTTCGGTCCACCATCGTCCACCGGTTGAACGGAAGCCAGCAGCTTCGCTGCAAGCTGACGCTGCTTTGCGGCTTCCGTCTTCCGGCCGAGAGCGGTATAGGCATCCGCAAGCTGCGCGTGTGCGTTGGGGCTGTCGGGCCACCGGCCGGTGACGGACTCCAGCAGGGAAGCAGCCCGCGTATAGTTGTGCTGGTCCAGTTCGAGACCCGCCAGATCCGCCTGAGCTTCCAGAGACTGGGGACGCTGCATGGCGGCCCGCTCCAACAGCGGTTGCGCCTCGCTGAAGGAACGCCGCTGCTTGTAGATCTCGCCCAGACGAAGACTGGAATCGAAGTCGTTTGGGTTATGCTCCAGTTCCTTTCGAAATGCTTCCGCGGCGCCATTAGGATCGCCTGTCGCGAGCAGTGCCTGGCCGTAGTAGGAATGAAGCGACGGCAGATCGGCATTCAACGCCAAGGCTGCGGATAGTTGTTTGACGGCTCCGGGATAGTCTGCCGCGACGAACGCAGTTACGCCCACAAGGAAGCGGGATTCAGCGGAATCGCCGTCGCGCAGGATGCGGTCAATTACTTTCTGCCCGTGTGGAACCTGGCCGCTGCGGATCAGTGCGGTTCCCAAAACGTAAGCAACGCCTTTGTCGTCCGGGTTGCTTGTCTCGTAGGGGCTGAGCGTATCGGCGGCCTTCGCCGGTTCCCCGTTTTGTAAGTAGCAGTCGGCGAGAAGGAGGTCGGCTTGCAAGCCCGATTGACCGTTCTCTTTCAAAGTGGCGATGGCTTCGCCATACTGGCCTGACTTGTAAAAAGCGAGTGCGAGGTTCTGACGCAGGCGAGGGGCAAACTGCGCTGGCGCAGTGACGAGCGCCTGCCGGTATTGCTCGACTGCCTCGCGATAGCGGCCTAGAGCAGCCAGCACGGCTCCGGCATTGGACTGTGCGTCGTAGCGTCGTGGATCAAGCCGGAGGCACTCCTGGTAGGCATCTATCGCTCCCCGCAGATCGCCGGATTGATGCAGTGTCAGCGCGCGGCGGAAGGCATCTTCCGAAGTTTGTCCGTAAAGCGCGATGCCCAATAGAAATGCCGCAAACCGAATCGCTTTCCTACTAACCATGCCTGTCGACCCCCGTTGCGGAACCTGGAGATCCCGAAATCACGCGCACGTGTAGCACAAGGTCCACGTTCTTATTTTGCCAGACCGACGACATCCCCTGAATTGCCGCTGCCAGGGATACCATTTCGAAAGACATCCGCAACAGTCCCTAGGCAATCTGCTGTTGCAGATAGTCGACCACCCGTTCGAAGGGATCGAAGCCGAATGCCTGCCCAATCGGGGCGCGAAGGTTGGAATTCGCATTCACATCGTAGAAGATCAGTCGCCCGTCGGCTGCTTCCAGATATTCAATGCCGCCGACGTCGAGTCCGCCGGAGGACATGATCATTTCGCCCATCTCAACTGCCGCCGCGGGGACCTCCCCGTATGGGAAAAATTCCACCGGCTTCGCGGCCGGCACGTCGCAGTGGGATTGTCCTTCGCCTTCCGGGTTGCATGCCTCCGATGGGCAAAGGTTGAAGGCGCCGTGCGAAACCACACGCATGGCGTATAACAGACTGCCTCCCAGAAATTCCATGCGCACGATGCCGCGCGCAGGATCCACAGGGAAATATTCCTGTAACAGCAGCAGATTGTCGGGCAGCCAAAGGGAGGGTTGATCCCGCAGCAGCGTGCGCAATTCATCCGGCGAATACAACAGAAACATCCGCGCTCCGCTTCCGCCCTGCTCGGGCTTCAACAACGCAGGCCATCCGCCCGCCCATGAATCCAGTGCGGCTTCAGGGTCGTTGAATGCCAGCGAACGCGGATGGGGAAATCCCAATTTTCCCAACAAAGCCGCTTGTGCCGATTTGCTGAGCTCCAGTTGAAACGCGCGGGACCCATTCAAAACCCTTGCGCCGCCGAGTTCCAGCGAGCGCATCAGCGACAAGGCCAGCGGCACCGCCCGGGTATTGTTCCGAACGTACGCGCTCGGGCTCGCCTGGTTGAAATAGAGCGCCGATTCCGGGACCGCGTCCGGATCGAATGCTGCACGCTTCAAATCGAAAGCCGAATAGTTGATGCCCCGGCGGTCCAGCGCCGACCACAGTGGTTTCTGCCACTCGGGATGCTCAAACAAAACTACGAGGTCGTACTTCACTGAATCTCTACCACTAGAAACTGCAGCTGCCCCAACCGTTCGATTTGCACCGCTACTGGATCGCCGCGTTTGGCAGCGCCAAGAGTCTCCCGCATCTCCGCCACGCTTGTCACCTTCGACTCATTCACTGAATAGATCACGTCTCCAGCATAGAATGCGTCGGACCGTCCGGAAGGGCTCGCCACTACTCCTGCCACGACGACTCCCGACAAGCGCCGCAGCGGAGGCAGCAAAGGCGTCGTCTTGGCGTCCAGATCCAGAGCAAGGATGCCAAATTGCGGGACGACGTCGTTTGGCTCGTTCACCAGGGAGAGAATCTGCTCGCCGTCCCTGGGCCGCTCCATCACGGCAACCTGTTTCGTCATCTTCTCGGTTCCGCGAAGCAACTCGATGGTCACCGTCTCACCCGCCCTGCGGTAAATATTTACACCGAATTGCCGGGCGTTCTCCAGCGTTTTTCCATTCAAGGTCAGCAGTAAATCCTTGATCTCAATTCCTGCCGCTTCCGCCGGGCTGCCCGTCGAGACGTCGCCGACGATGACACCCCAATTGCGCTCCAGCTTCAGCCCCTGCGCCAATTCCGGCGTTATCGTCTGGGCCTGAATACCAATCTGTCCGCGGCGAGCCCGTCCGTCCTTCTTAATCTGCTCGTACACGCTGCGGATGATGTTGCTCGGGGCAGCAAAACCCACACCGGAATTCGCCCCGGAACTTGAGACTATAAATGTATTAATGCCGATGATGCTGCCATTCACATCCACCAGCGGGCCGCCGCTGTTGCCGGGGTTAATGGAAGCATCGGTCTGTACATAGATCATTGGCTGGTCGGGACGGATCTGGCGCGCGGGCGAGCTGACGACGCCCATGGTCACCGAGTTCTCCAGCCCATAAGGACTTCCGAATGCAAACGCAAGCTGGCCCTGGCGCAGAGCTTCCGAATCACCGAAGCGCAGCGCGCGTAACCCCTTTTCCTCGATCTTCAAGACAGCGATGTCGGTTTCCCGGTCTATGCCGATCACCCGCGCCCGCACCAACTTGCCCGCCGGTTTGATAACGGACTTCGACGCGGCCCTGCTCTCCGCCGCGATGGGCACCACGACTTGCACCTGCCGCGCGAGACCGACCACGTGAGCGTTGGTGAGGATGTAGCCGGCCGTGTCGACAATCACCCCGGAACCGCTCGACTGCTGGTCCTTCAAGAGGGGGGATCCGGATTGGTCGTCCGCCGCGGGACTGCGTGCCACAATCTGGACCACTGAAGGGCCAACCTCCTCCGCAATCTGCTCAAAGGAGCGGCTCAAGTCAGCCAGGCCACGCAACTGGGCTTGGCCGAAACCAGGCAAACTGACTGTCAGGGCAAAAACAAGAACTCGCAAAGGGCGCAGCATATCCCACAAAGATGCATCCGGTTCCTACAAGGGTGCAAGGTTCCACTCGTTCGATATGCTATGGAGGAGCTTAAAAGTGAAAATAGATCAAAGAATCCCCGTGCGTATCTGGCTTGCCGCCGCAGCCAGCCTGTTCCTGCTTCTCGCGCTGCTGACTTCAGATGGAGTTCAGGCCGCTCCGGAGCTTCACTGGTATAAGGGAAACCTGCACACTCACACCGCCAATAGCGATGGAGATTCCACTCCGAATGATGTTGCGAACTGGTACAAGGAGCACCGATATAACTTTCTGGTGCTGACCGATCACAATTTCCGTACGGAAATCGACGGGCTCAATGCCGTGCACGCCGCCAAGGACCGTTTCCTGCTGATCCCAGGTGAGGAGGTGACGGATTCTTTTGCCAAGGCCCCTGTTCATATCAATGGGTACGACGGCAGCGCTCTTGTGGAGCCGGCGCATGGCCAATCGATGGTGGAAACGATCCAGCGCAACGTAGACGCCATTCGCGCTGTGAATGGATTGCCCTCGGTGAACCATCCGAATTTCGGCTGGGCCATCACCTCCAAGGACCTGCTGGAAATCCGGAACCTCAATCTGTTTGAGGTGTATAACGGTCATCCCTATGTGAATAACTCCGGCGGCGGGGGCGTCGAATCGATGGACGAACTTTGGGACACACTGTTGACGGCAGGGCGCAAAATCAATGGGATCGCAGTCGACGATGCGCATCACTTTAAGCAACTGGGGCGCGACCGCTCGAATCCCGGCCGTGGCTGGGTGGTAGTGAGGGCTGCTGAGCTGACGCGCGGCGCCATTCGGGGAGCGCTCGCAACCGGGAATTTCTATGCCTCCACCGGCGTGGAATTAGCGGACATACGCTCGTCGGAATCCGAGTTACGCATCGATATCAAACCTACCGACACAGCGAAATACCGGACCTACTTCATCGGCGCCGAAGGCAGAATCCTGGGGAAGAGTCTCGACAATGTTGCGGTCTACAAAATCCGCGGCGGCGAGAAATATGTTCGCGCGAGGGTTGAGGCTTCCACCGGGGACACGGCCTGGACGCAGCCTATTTATCCCGCCCGATAGCTCCGGGAGGAACCCGCTTGCCGATCAGGATTTCATTCAGGCGCGGAGCAATCTCCAGCATCGAGATCTCGCCGGTCTGACCCGGCTGAATGCCGGGGCCGCGCAACAGAAACACAGACCGGTATTCGGGACGCCCAGGCCACAAGCCATGCACTCCCGCTTCATGAGGTTTGCCATAGCGGCCGTCCAGAGCTTTCGGTGAAAACAGGTAGCGTTCTGCCGGTTCATAGACTGCCGCGGGTTTTTCGGTGCCCGGCATAAAGCGCTTCCACTCCTGGCTGGAGACACGCCGTCCGATTCCATTGGCGGGGTCTTGAGCCAATTTTGCTAACTCTGCAGCTTCCGTCGCGGTGTGGGCCAGGACCAAGCCGCCGGTCGCTGTTCCTGCTGCCGGGTACACGGTCTTGTCCACCGCTGCAAATCCATGATCCGAAACCAGGGCGAAAATCGCGGTAGCCGGAACGGCCGCGAGAATACGGCCGATCAATTCATCGGTGTACTCGAGCATCGCGTTGGAGGCAGGGGAGAATGGTTCGGTATCGTGTTCCTCGGCGTCCAGATCCACCAGGTGGACGGCAAGGAAATCCGGATGCTTTCGTTCGATTAAAAACACGGCCGCCAGTGTTCGCGTCCGGTCGTCCATCCATTGCTGTGCAAAGGAAGGATATGCCGCGGAGATCTCATCCAGCAGGCCCGGCGTGGCGTGCTTGCGAATGGCGGCAAGATCCATGGCGCCGCCCTGACGCTTCTCGAAATATTCCGGAAGGTTCCATGTTACGGGCGCGTTCACCGTAACAGGCCAGGTAATGGCGGCGCTGGTCAATCCGTTGCGCCGCAGCGCGTCCCATAGTGTCGGGCACTTGATCAGACTATAGTCCCAGCGTTGATTTGCCTGAATGCCGTGCACGGAGGGAGGCACACCGGTAAGCAGTGTAGTATGAGCCGGCCAGGTAATCGTTGGTACTTCGCCGACCACCCCGCTGGCCCACTCGCCCTCACGTAGGAGACGGCGCAGGTTGGGGATTTTCAGGCCCAGCTTGTCCCGATCGCGGAGATAACGGTAGTCCAGTCCGTCCACGGAGACCAGCACCACGCGGGCCTTCGGCTGAGCAATCAGAAAGGAGGCAAGAAGCAGCGCGGCAGTTGCGAACTTCAGCAGCGGGAGGAGCGGGCGAATGCAGAGTGACACCGTAACATTATCAGCTTACTTTGCTCCGACTATCCACCGGCGCCGGCATCCACCGCAGGAGAACCTCCTCTAAATCTTCCCGGCGAAACGGCTTTGCCAGATAGTCGTTCATGCCCGCGGCGACGCAGCGATCCCGTTCCTCAGAAAGAGCATTCGCAGTACAAGCTATGATTGGCGTCGATACCTGTAACGACCGCAGCCGCCGGGTGGCTTCGTAACCATCCATCACCGGCATCTGGCAGTCCATTAGAATAATGTCGGCGTCGCCGGAAATCGCGTCGCGAACTGCCTGCTCTCCGTCCATGACGTGGGTTACCAGGCATCCGGCGCGTTCCAGCATCCGGCGCGTGATCAGAGCGTTTGTCGCATTGTCTTCCGCCACCAGGACGCGCAAACCGGCAATCGAACTGCGTGCGGCCGAATCTGCCGTTGCCGGGAGGGACGCCGGTTTGGCGGGCGGCAACGGAATGGTCACAATAAAAGTCGTGCCATGGCCAGTTGCCGATTCCACTTCGATCCGTCCCGACATGGCCTCCACCAACCGGCGACAGATGGAAAGACCGAGCCCCGTCCCACCGAAATGACGGTTGGTCGATGCATCAGCTTGCGAAAACATCTCGAACAGCCGCGGCAAATGCTCCCTGGCGATCCCCGGCCCCGTGTCCTGTACGGCGAGCTTCACGGCCCCATCCTCCCATTCCAATTCCAATCGCACTCCCCCGGCCGATGTGAATTTAATGGCGTTTGAAATAAGGTTTGAAATCACCTGCCGCACCCGCACCGGGTCACCAGAGAGCGCGAGGGGAACGTCGCCGCCGATCTTTACCCACAAAGTCAGGCTCTTGGCTTCCATCGCCGGTCGAAATAGCGCCGCCGTTTCTTCCACCAGCTGACGCAAGTCAAATGCGATCGATTCCAGGACCACCTTGCCAACTTCCAGTTTGGAGAAGTCAAGAATGTCATTGACGATCGCCATCAGTGACTCTCCCGACGAATGGACGGTTCGCACCATTGCCCGCTGGTCGGCGTCGAGCCCTGTCGCCTCGAGTAGGGATAGCATCCCGATCACGCCGTTCATGGGGGTCCGAATCTCATGGCTCATGGTTGCCAGGAACTCTGCCTTTGCGGTCGTCGCCTCCCTGGCCATTTGAGTCGCTGCTTCCAAATCGATTGTCCTCTCCCGTACCCCTCTTTCCAATTCCGCGTTCCGGCGCACGAGTGCCGCATGACGCCACAGAAACACACCCCCCATCAGAAGGAAGATGCCAATTCCAACGGCAATGCGAAACGGTAGAGTTTCCCAGTAGAACGCCTGAACTTCTATCGGCAGCGCGATTTCTTTGATTGATGAGCTGTTGGTAACGCGTACGTGGAACGTATATGGGCCGGCATGCAAATTCGTATAGGTAGCGCTGGTCCCTGTTCCCGCCTCAAACCACTTCTGATCGTAGCCTTCCAGCTTATAGCTGTATTTAAAGGCCCTGTTGAGCGCCATGTTGACCGCTTCGTAATGCAGATCCAGACGTTCGGCGCCCGCCGGAAGCTCCATTACGGCCGCCGGCTTCATGGGATTTCCGTTCACCTCAACCGATCGAATCGCCAGCTTGCCGCTGAGCCCCGGTTCGCGCGCCAGCTTCGCGGGCTCAAAATAGACAACTCCGCCCAGCGAGAGGAAGTAGATGTTGCCGTTTGTCGATAGCAATCCTTTGCGATCCCCGGCGATTCCGAAATTCAGGCTCGGCAGTCCCTCCGCAAATGTGTAACGTTGCTCCCGTGGCTCTACCGGATTTCCTCGCAGGTAACGTAGAAGGCTATCCCGCTCCGCGCGCAGAATCCCGTTGCGCGTGGCCAGCCAATATTGTCCCCGCCCATCGTCGAGCGAACGGAAGACCCAGTCCGCCTCCGAGTAAGGCAGAGCCGTCCGGAATTTGCCCTCGCGCGGGTCGAAGCCCCACAGCCCCCGGCTGCTACCAAGCAGGAACAGGCCAGATGAATCGACGGTGAGATCCATCCATGTCAGCCCGGGCATCGGCTTCTCGATCTCGATGACTTCCATTCGGCCATCGCGCAGACGCATTATTCCACGCGGCAGCGAAACGGCCCATACCGTACCTTGGGCGTCCTCCACGACAGCGCGCACTTTGGGAGCGTTGTATGCAGCCAAAACGCGCAGCCCCGCTCTTGCGTCGTATTCGGCGAGCAGCAGTTGTTCGCCGGTCGCCAGATAGTAATGTCCCGATGTCCCGCGGTACATAAGCCCTACGTCTCGCAGGCGTTTGTTGACAAATCGCAGCTTATCGGGACTGCCAGCCGGTTGCCGCAGAATTCCCTGATTGGTAGCCAATAGCAGATCGCCGTCCGGCAGATTCAGAATGGTTCGTACCGCCAGCTTTTGTCCGTGGTGGAATTGTTGAATTTTCCCATTTTTTCCGATCCTGTAGACGCCACCCGACGAGCCAACCCAAATCTGGCCGGCGTGGTCCTCCTCGACGCATAAGAAAGGGGAATCTTTCATTCCCATTTCTTCGGTGTAGCTATCGAAAAGGCGCTCGGAAACCCGTAGCACGCCGCCCCACCTCTTGCCGGCCCAAATATTTCCGCGTCCATCTTCGAGGAGTGCTGATACTTCGTCGCTGTCCCCCGGGGCCGAGATGGAGCGGCAGTCCCCGCGCGAACTTGCCACCCGGCAGATCCCCGCGGAATTACCAGCCCACAGCGCCCCTTGCTTATCCCTAAGCAGTGCCGTGACGTGCGTCCGGAGCGTGGGTGCGCCTGCGTCCGCGGGAAGCACGCGATTGTTCGCCCAAAGTAGAAGCCCTGAGCTTGAGGCGATCCAGAGGCCACCCTTCCCGTCGTGCAGGATCTTCTCGAAGGAAGCGTCCGGTGGGATTCCCTGCGCAGGCAACTGCTTCCATAGACCGCGGTAAATCCGATGCAGCTTATTGCCCTGCAGGGCGAAGATTTCGCCGTCTGTTCCAAGGCACGCGTAGCTGATGGGTTCCGGTGTGGGTGGGCGTAACACTTCCGGTGGCGGCAAACCGGAAGCGGGGGAGAATCTGGTGTCATAGACCAGCAGGGTGTCGGAGCGTACGACCAGCACCCGGCCCGATGGATCGACCTCCATTTTGATGGTTCTGGCGGTCGCTGGTAAATTGACCGTGGGGCGCTCGACGGTGAAGTTGGTTCCCAGGAAAGTGCCATAGCGGTCCCGTTTCAGTACCGCGATACTGCCGGACGTCGTCAGGGCCCACAACTGATTGGAGCCCACCGCTACTACCCATGCGATCTGCCTGTCGGAACCGAGCAGAATCTTGTCCAGTGTCGCCACGGGACGAGCCCCATCAAACCTCAGCAATCCATTGTTGGTGCCTACCCACAAATAGCCGTCGGAACTCTGCGCCAGGGCGGTAACCGTCTCCTCCGGGAAGCCATGCGCAACCGACCAGCGCTGCAAATCGGCGTCCTGCAATGGATAGTGCAAGGGTAGACCCCAACAGGTGAGCTCGCCGAGGATGGCGAGGAACAGCAGTACCCTCATTTCTCCTTTATCGGCACCGGATCTGTAAGTGTGAGTACCGGGAATAAGCGGGGCGTCCTGCTGGATCTGACTTACACAGGAGGCGGAATGCCGATATTGAAGGGAAAGAAAGTCTTGATCACAGGTGCTTCGTCCGGCATCGGCCAGGCGATTGCCGTACGGTTCGCCCGCGAGGGCGCCGACGTGGCCATCAACTATCGCAGTGGCGCGGAGCAGGCCGAAACCACCAAGCAGATGGCTAAGCAGGCGCGAACCAATGGTTCGGGGCAGGAGATGGTTGTGCAAGCCGATGTTTCAGACGAAAACCAGGTCAGGACCATGTTCGCCAAAGTGATTGAGGAATTCGGCTCGATTGATGTCCTGGTGAACAACGCGGGAATCCAGAAACCGTGCCCC
>JBDUEM010000182.1:0-15369 GCA_040002435.1 Bryobacteraceae bacterium | reverse complement strand
GGTAAGGGTGAAAAGGTGCGGTAAGAGCGCACCGCGTCCGGAGTAATTCGGATGGCAGTGAAAACCCCATGCGGAGCAAGACCAAATAGGGGAGAAGGAGCGGCCCGCTCCGTTAAACTTCCGGGTAGGTTGCTAGAGCCGGGCAGTAATGTCCGGCCCAGATGAATGACTACCGCCCCTTGAGAAAGGGGTACAGAAACCGGCTTATAGCCCGGCAGGCCAGCTACTGCATTTCTGCGACAACGGATTCGTATTTATCTTCCAACCGGTAACGGCGCGATTTCTTTGCCGGATCTACCACCTCCAGAAAACCCTGATCCACCCAACGGCGGCACAGTGATGTCGCCGATCGCGGTTTGTAGCCGAATAGCTCCGCTACGTCTTTGGCTGTAATCTCACACGACACCCGGAATGGGTACCGCAAGGGTCCTGCTTGACGGTCTCTTTCTCTCGCACACGCACCGTGCCGATAAAGTGCCGATAAAGTGCCTGTATCGTGCTGTTAATTTAACGGCAACCTGATGTGAATGCCAGCAGTACGCTCATATCAACCCTCCGATCCGTTCCATCAACAATCGTGCCGCGTCCGGACTATCCCTGAGTGTCCCGCTATCCACTGCCTCTCCAATCCGAATGACCAGGCGGTCACTCTCGGAAATTCCCATCGGCACGGCCGCCATACCCAATTTCCCCAGATGCGAAATCAGACGCGCGACGCCGGGCAGAGGCTCGGTCAGCCGGCCGGCGGTTCCGGCCACTCCTTCCGGAAACAGGCCAATCGGCCGCTCCAAACCTGGAGCCTCGCGCAGGATCCGCCGCAAAGATCTCGCCGTATACCCCGGATTGTTCCGCGCAAACGACACTGGATAGCAAGCCAGCGCATTCGCAACCTTGGGCAGCAGAATGTCTCCGGGTGAGGCAAGACGCCACTTGCCGATCCGGATCGGCGGCCAGTTCGCCGTCACAATCCATCGCACCGGCGGATCTCCCGGCCCGTAGCGTCTTCGGATGACTTGCGTCATCACTGACGCCGGATGCAGGATCCAAAGTCCTTTCCGCTGGTAGTGATTGGCCACCAGCAGAAAGCGCGGGTCGGCAGGCAGATTCCCGAGTCCTTCAATGTGCGGCTCCGGCTGAATGCGGCGGACGACGGCGGCCGAGAAGTCATCCACCGATCGCACCCGGCCCGATCTTATATAAGGAGTCAGTCCAAAGACCAGGTCCCAGGGGACGGCGTAATGGGCCGGCATGTTAAACCCGGCGGCCTTTCCACAGGACGCCGCGTCCCAGCAGGCTGGAAAACATCGCTGAGATGGCAATGCACTGAAAGATGTAAATGGCGGCGGGAGAAAACAAAGATCGGCCGATGTGTCCGTACCAGGCGCGCAGGAAAACGACGGGCACCGCGCCGAACAGCAGTGCCAGTCCCCATCGATGATTCCACATAAGCCAGCCCAGCACGGGCAAGTAGGAGGTCAATAGGATTGACGACAGCACCACCTGGATGCCGCACCAGCGATTAATCAGCAAAAAGCGGAAGGAATTCTTTTCAAAACCCCGGAAGATGGCCGCCATTCCCTCATACATTCGGACCGATCCGAGTTTCTCTGCCCGCAACACCCGCAGTCTGATGCGATGGCGCTTGGCAATGAAGGCGAGCATCACGTCTTCGATGATGCTGGACGATACCGCGCGGTGCCCTCCGATAAAGTTGTAAATGTTCCGCCGGAACAACAGGCACTGGCCATTGGCCAGCGCGTCAAACGATTTCCTGGAATTCACGTTCTCCGCGTTGACTCCGCAGAAGTACAGGGCGAAGGCGTAGGGCAGCACCAGCTTTTCAGACCACGTGACACAATCCTGCTTGAGAAACGCCGTTACCATGTCGAGAGACTCGCTGCGTGTGTAGCTCATCAGCGACGGCAGAAACTCGGGCTTATAGTAGGTGTCCGCATCAACAAAGAGGATAAACTCGGATTCCGAGGCGTTTGCACCAGCCTGGCAGGCGTTTGGCTTACCCGCGGCTCCTTTGGAAAGGGGCGGTGCCTGGATCACCCTGGCTCCGGCAGCGCGGGCAATTTCGCCGGTCCGGTCAGTGGAGGCGTCATCCACCACCAGCACCGGCACCCCCGGAAAGCTCCTCACAGCGCGCTCGATATTCTTCTCCTCGTTTCGCGCCGGAATGATCACGGTAATACCATCCGGATTTGGACCCGGCCGAACCGGAAGTTCGGGGAGGGCCATGTAGTTCCGTCGCGATTTCAGTAGAAAAAAGAAAGTAGCGGCAGCAACACCAATCACCAGCCAGACGGTCAAGAGGAGATGCTCCGGAAGCTGGGCCCGTCAACGCCATTCGGAAAAAGAGGCGTCTCTACTTGAGACTGCCAGGCGCCTGAGCCATCCTGCGCGCGCGCTTCCATCAAGGCCTCACCCGAAAAAGGAATCTCCACCGTCCATCGGGTGAGGGTGTATTCAGAAAGCGCGGGTTCGAGCGTCGCCTCCACCCATGGGCCCTTCTCCAGGCGAACTTGCACCGCGCGAATCCCTCGATTCCCCGCGAAAGACACGCCACCGCACAGGATATGGTCTCCCTGCCGCTGCACTCGGTCAAAGTGCGATGCGGTGTGAATCACCGGCTCTTTCGTATAACCCAACTTGGGCCATGTCCCGATATAAGGCTTGGAAACAAAGGCGAGCTCTGCAATCCATTTCACGTGCTTCAGCCCGTAGTAGCGCGGCGTCAGCAGACGTATCGGGAATCCGTGCGTACGCGTCAGCGTCTCTCCATTCATGCCCAAGGCAAACATTGTCTCATTGGAGAAGGCGTAGTCCAAGGGGTAGCTGTCTCCGTGGCCGTCCGCGCCGATCGCGGCCATCTCGATAATGGATGTATGTAATCGCCGCCGGTCCAGTAACTGGGAAAGATGAATTCCGGTCCAATGAGCTGTTCCCATGAGATCGGACTTCAGCGTGTTGCTGATGCAGCGCAGCGTGACGAACCGCCCCATTCGGGGAAGGGAAAGCAATTCCGCGTAGGTGAATTCGTGGATGGTCTCTCCGTCGTGCGTTATTTTCAGCCGCCATGTGGCCGGATCGATCACCGGGTCCACCGTGTTCTTGCTCATGCCATAGAACTCATCCACTGGAGTGATCCGTTTGCGCACCAGTCCTTCCCGAACTTCCTCACGGCCCAGGCTGGGCGGTAGCGGCCCTAGCCGCGTCGGCTTAACGGCACGCGCTGCCAGCGACCGGTTGCGAAGGTAACTCTCGGCGGCCACCGCGGCCACGCCTCCGGCCATCACCAGCACCTCCCGCCGGCTGAGCGCCCCAGCCGCCGATGCAGAAGTACTGCCAGCCCGGAAGCGCAAGACGGCAACAGCGGGGATCCAGAACAGAAGTTGCCCTGCTGGTGATGAATAACCGAACAGAGTTCCTAATCCCAAGGCCGCAACGACCGCTCCAAACCACATCCACTTTCGCCCGAGCATCGCTATCAGCAGCACCGCTAATCCAAGAGTGGCGAGTCCTCCGGTGGCCGCCAGAGGCTTTGCCCAGGGACCGCATACATCGAGCAGCACGACCGCCCATCGTGAGGGCGTCCGTGCCATTATCCATTCCGCGATGGTGTCCGTCCACAGCGGGAAACCCAAAAGGTACGCACCGCAGTAATGGACCGCCAGCCCGGTCAGTGTGGCGATGGAAGATCGGACTCGCAACGTCTCGCTATGCCCTCCAAAGCAGATGGCGTGCGATAGGGACCGCCATGGAGCGCGCGGTGATCCAGTATTTTCTCGCCGGCGAGACCACCGCGCGGTGATGGAATACGTCGTAATCAGAGGCTTCGATGCGCGACAGAATCTGCCGGTACACGTCCGAGGCAACCTTCACCGCAAACCTTCCGCGCGCCTCCAGCAGAGCGATCCCCGGCTCGGCCTGGGCGTAGTAAGTGCGGGCGCGCCCGGCCTGAAATTGCATCAGCGCACGGAAAGAATCATTGCGCACACGCAGGCGAAGGTCACGCTCCGAGTAGCCGAAGCGCTCCATTTCGTCGGCAGGCAGATAGATGCGGCCGCGCTCCAGGTCTTCCCCAACGTCGCGCAGGATGTTGGTAAGCTGCATGGCGATGCCAAGATCGATGGCGTAGGGCAGAGCTGGTTCACGAAACCCAATGACGTGAGCCATCATCAGCCCCACCACGGAGGCGACGCGGTAACAGAACTGCCGCAGGTCTGCGAAGCTGGCATAGCGGACGCCATCCAGGTCCATGCGCATGCCTTCAATGAGGTCCAGCGGATATTCGTCAGGAATAGAGTAGCGCCGCGCCGTGTCCATGAATACGCGCAATACCGGATGGGTCGGGGGTTCGCCGGCGAGCGCCGCATTCAAAAGCGCTGCCCACTGCTCCAGGTCTTCCCTGCCCTGTTCCACGCTGCAACATTCGTCTACCAGGTCATCCGTGTAGCGGCAGAACCAATAGACGGCATGTGCGGCGCGCGCAAGATCGGGAGGGAACCATCGCGTCGCAAAGTAAAAGCTCTTCGATCCGTTCGCAGTGACGATGGCCGCCTCGGAGTAAAGGCTGGAAAGGCTGCTCACAGCGGGAGTCTTTGACAAATGAGATTCTCCGCGATTTTGGCTGAGGAAAGCACGCCCGGGACCCCCGCGCCGGGATGTGTCCCCGCGCCCACCAGATATAGATTATCGAAATCCTCGGACAGGTTGTGGGGCCGGAACCACGCCGATTGAGTCAGGATTGGTTCCACCGAGAAACCCGAACCGGCGTAGCTGTCCAATGTGTTCTCAAAATCCAGAGGCGTGAATATTCGCTCCGTCAGCAGGTGCGACGAAAGTTCTGGCAGGTAGCGTTCTTCCAGGAATTCCATCACCAGATCGCGAAACGGACCAGCCTGCTGCCGCCAGTCGATGCCGCTTTTCTGATTCGGAACCGGAATCAGCGCGTAGAAACAATCGCAGCCTGGAGGAGCCATGGAAGGATCGGTCTGCGATGGTCTGTGCAGGTATAACGAGAAGTCTCTACTCAGCACTTTCTTCTGAAAGATGTCTTCCAGCAGTTCCCGGTAGCGTTCGCCAAGAATGATGGTGTGATGTTGAATCTGCGGGTACTGTTTAGAGGTTCCGAAGTAGATGACGAACAGGGACATACTGTAGCGCAAGGACTCCAGATGCGCATCGGTGTTCGTTTTTCGGATTGCAGTGCCCAGGAGTTTGCGATAGGTGTTCGCAACATCGGCATTGCTGACTACCGCATCGGCTACGATCAATTCCCCCGCCGCAGTCTCCACACCGCACACGCGCCGGCCGCAGGTATGAATCTGGCGGGCTGGAGTCGAAAGACGGAGGCTTCCACCCAACCGCGTGAAAAGCGCCGCTAATGCCCGCACTAGCGCGCCCGTGCCTCCCATCACATAATGAACGCCCCATTCCCGTTCCAGGTGATGGATCAGTGCGTAAATGGAAGTCGTCTGAAATGGATTCCCTCCCACCAGAAGCGGGTGGAAGCTGAACACCTGCCGCAGAAAAGGATCCTCAATGTATTTCTCGACGAAACCATACACGGTGCGGTAGGACTGCAGCCGGATCAAATCCGGAGCCACCCTAATCATGTCGGTAAAGTCCAGAAACGGCCGGTCGGCGAGTTCCACGAAGCCCTTTTGGAAAATCGCTTCCGCACTCTTCAGCATCCTGCGGTAGCCGGGCACGCCGCCCGGCGAGAAGCTTTCGATCCGGCGCTCCGTCTCCTCCGCGTCCCCGTTGTACTGAAAGGACCGGCCATCATGAAACTCGATCCGGTAGAACGGGTCCACTGGAACGATCTGCAGATGATCCGCAGTCGCCTCTCCGCCTATCTCGAATAATTCATCAATCAGAAATGGAGCGGTGATCACCGTGGGCCCGGCATCGAAGGTGAAGCCGTCCTGTTCGTAAACATACGCCCTGCCCCCGGGCTTATCGCGCGCCTCCAACAACTCCACACGATACCCGCGGGCCTGCAGACGAATGGCAGCCGCCAGGCCGCCGAATCCACTACCGATGACTACGATTGTCTTGGAAGGCGCGTTCATGCAGGTAATCGACTAACTCCTCCAGCCCACGGCTGCGGCTTCCAAATTGGCGTAAGCAGGACCGCGCGGATTCCAGTTGAGCAGACACCGGCGCGGGGTCGTATTGCTCGCCGTCCATAAGGTCGTCAGCCATCTGATACGCAGTGCCGAAACGGCGTCCGAATTCGAGTAGCGCTTCCGATTCGCCATGGGGGGCGTCGGAGAAAAGGAGTCCGGCACGTACCGATAAAAGAAACAGCGGGACGGTTTTGAGTTCTGTCATGAGGGTACGGCTGCGTTCGCGCTCGTCCCCACAGAGCGCGAGATCGAGGGATTGGCCCGTGATCAGTCCGCCGACGTCGAGGACTTTTAAGAGATGTGTCTGAAACTCAACGCAGCAGGCCTTTTCGGCAGTGGAGCCGTCGAGTTCGGTGATGCAGCGCGCCGCCAGGGCAACCAGCCCAAAGGCCGCTAGAATCCCCGTCGCTTCACCGAAGCGGACATGTACGGTGGGACGATTCCGGCGCATCAGTTCATTGTCCATGCATGGCAAATCGTCCACGATCAACGACGCGCAGTGCAGTAGTTCCACGCTGGCGCCGGCGCGCATGCAGGCGTGCCAGTGGTGGGTTCGGCCCATCAGTCTCGCAATGCGGATCGCGAGCAAGGGCCTGATCCGTTGACCGGAGCCGAGCACGGCGTAGCGCATAGCCTGCGAGACCGCGCTTTCACTGGGAGGATTAGGCTGTAGCAGCTCCTGAAGCTGCCGTTCGACTAGCTTTCGATCGCCCGGCAGTTCAGAAAAAGGAACGGGGTGGGTCATGGTTGCCGTATCGTGTTAGATTACTGAAACGGCAACCGGCTTTATTCTTTAACTGGCAGCCGCCTGCGCCAGATGAGCTTCAATCGGTTTACGCATCGCGGTGCTCTTGGTGTAGGATTGCCGCCAAGCCATGCCGACGACTCGCACCAGTTCCCGGCGGTCAAATGGCTTTGAAAGCACATCATATCCACCGGTGCTGAGAACGTCCGACCAAAGGTCGTCGTTGGCCTGACGAGAAATCACAACTACAGACGCCGCGGTCGGCAGCTCCCGCAAAACAGGAAGCAAGTCTCTCCAGCATCCGTCAGCAAGGTCACTTTCACACAGAATTACGGATGCGGATCGATATTCAAGATGATGTTTCGCTTCCTCCAGCGTCGATGCCTGATCGATGCGCCAACATGGATTTTGCAGGATCTTGCTTACGGCGGTACGGTCTTCTTTGTGCGGGCTGATGATTAGTAAGGAAAATTTTTCCTGAACAGGAGGGGAGGTATGCAATTTTTGCGCGGTAGGTAACATTCGCGTCGATCCTTTTCAGCCTAAGTCGTTGCTCAACGTTCTAAGCTGAATAATGAAGAATTAAACAATCTTCATGCAGCAATTACGATACCACGGTTCTAGTACCAAAGCAATGGTATATTTAGGCTCCGCAGGTCTGGTAACAGTACGTCAGGAGTACAGGCTGCCAAGTCCTTTTCCGGCACCACACCAGTCGCGACAGCGATGGACTGAACCCCATTTTTCTTTGCGGCTTCGACGTCGTTTGGATGATCGCCGATGAGCGATACGCGTGTTCCCCGATGCATTAGTCCTTCGCGTCTAGCATGTTGCAGGGCAATTCGGACCAGCGCGGCGCGAGTGGATCCCATCTCGGCGAAGGAGCCGAATTGGAAGAACTCCCGCAGGCCGGCATGCTCCATCTTTTTCCACCCGATGCGGGTTAAATTCCCTGTAACCAAGCCTACAGGTACACTGCGGCGCTGCAATTTGCGCAGTAAATTTCGGACTCCCGGGCAGACTTTATCTTCAAGATTTGGGCACGTGCGGACGTAAATATTTTGGGCGTGCCGCACGATTTCCGGCATTTTTTCGCGAATGCCAGCCCGGCTGAGGCCGGCGTTGCGTAGCATTACGGTCAAAATGTCACGGTCCAGCATGCCCTGTGTAGGAATCTGATGGTTGGTGGTTTCCAGGCCCGTCGCACGGCGGACGGCCGAAATCAGGGCCTCCCGGTGGTGCGGCCCGGCCTTGCGGATCAAGGTTCCGTCGATATCGAACAGGACGAGCACATCGGCTGCGGGCATGTTTCTACTAAGATAGCGGATAATAGCTCCGTGTCCCTGGAACTGCGGTTGGGCGACATCACGAAGATGGCGGCCGATGCGATTGTGAACGCGGCCAATAGTGGCCTGCGCGGCGGCGGAGGAGTGGACGGAGCGATTCACCGCGCCGGAGGCCCCGCCATCATGGAGGAACTGCGGGCCTACAAGAGCTGTCCCACGGGAAGCGCCGTGGTCACGGGTGCCGGATTTCTTCCCGCCAGGTACGTGTTTCACGCCGTAGGCCCGGTTTACCGGGATGGCAAAAGCGGCGAACCGGAGTTGCTGGCTTCCGCCTACCGGACTTGCCTGCGGCTTGGCGAAGAGCTCGCCGTCAGTTCCATCAGCTTTCCGTCGATTAGTACGGGAGCATACGGCTATCCGGTGGAGGAAGCGGCCCGAATTGCCGTGGACGTCGTCAAAAGTACCCGTATTCCCTTGGCTTTCTTCGTGATTTTCGATGAAAGGACGCTGAAAGCATACCAAGCCGCGCTAGAATAGGCTCAGATGCAGGTTTTACAGGCCGGTTCGCACAAGCTGCTGCTGCTGGAACTCGATCTCGACTTCATTAGCAACATTGCCAAGCAAGCCGGATTCGAATTTAAGCTTGACGACGGTGTCCGGAGCCTGACAATCGACTTGTCGGCGCCCGAACGGCAGGCGCCGCTGCTGCTCTTTGACGCCGCTGATCCCGGGAACCTGGGCTGGTTTTCGCGCTGCCAGTTCTACGTGGACGGACAGAGCGGCGCAGTCCTGCAGACTCCGATTTCCCTCGCCAACCTCAAAGATCGCTGCGGATATATGCTGCCGACTTCCATCCGGCTGCAAATCACCAAGGAACTGCCGGCTTCATTCCGGCTACCGGGCAAACAGCCTGTCACCGAGCAGATGATCTATGCCGTCCTCTACAATCTGCTGAATGCGCTGCTCAACATCGGCGTAGGCGTGTGCGGCGGATCCATCGTAAAACCGCTGGCCGGACGTACCGAGACTTTCGGTGCAAGAAACTGAGAACGGCTGAGTAATTCGGCATAGCCCACAGAAGGCCGGATAGAGTAGTACAAATCCGATCCAAATTCCAGGCACAATTTCAAGCACTCCGTGGCATGCTGAGGGTGCAATCCCTTAGCCATTTCCTTTTACTTGGGCTGGTTCATAACGAACCAGCCTTTTTTCTTTCGTGCAGCGCGGTCTGCACGGCAGCTTCCACTTCCGCCCGGTAGGCGGCGAGCAGTTCGGGTGTTTCGGCCTCGAATCTCATCACCAGAACGGGTTGGGTATTGGAGGCGCGGACAAGGCCCCAACCTTTCGGAAACAGAACCCTCGCACCATCGATATCGAAGATCTTGTGAGTCTTGCGGAAGTGCGCGGCTACTTCGGCCACCACGTCAAACTTGATTTCGTCCGGCATGTCGAGACGAATTTCCGGAGTCGATACCAGCGCCGGAAGACCCGCGGTTTGGGCAGATAACGGTTTGCCTGAATTGGCAACGATATCGATCAGGCGGCAGGCCGCATACAACGCATCATCGAAGCCGTAGTATTGATCGGCGAAAAAGATGTGGCCGCTCATCTCGCCAGCCAGTTCGGCATGCTCCTCCTTCATCTTGGCTTTAATGAGAGAGTGTCCGGTCTTGAACATGATCGGCTTGCCGCCCAGTTTCTCAAGCTGGTCGTAGAGAACCTGCGAGCACTTCACCTCCCCAATAAAGGTGGCGCCTGGTTTTCGGGTGAGGATTTCGCGCGCGTAGATCAGCAGCAGGTAGTCGCCCCAGATGACAACGCCGTTCTCATCAATCGCGCCGATGCGGTCAGCATCCCCATCGAAGGCGATGCCCAGTTCGGCGCCGTGCTGTTTGACGGCCTGTTGCAAATGCGTCAGGTTTTCTTCGACAGTGGGATCCGGGTGATGGTTCGGAAATCGGCCATCCATGTCGAAGAAGATCTCGGTAGCATCGACGTTCAGCTTTTCAAGGAGGCGATGCATGGCCGGACCGGCCGTGCCGTTACCGCCATCCAGCACCACTTTCACACGACGCTGAAACTGGAATCGGGAGGCGATCTCGTCCACGTACGGTGTGACAATGTCGCAGCTTTGCAAACTGCCTTCTCCAGATGCGAAGTCTTCGTCGGTAATAATGCGAAGGATCTCCTGAATCTCGGCGCCATGAATAGTGCTCTTTCCTGCCATCACTTTGAACCCGTTGTACTCAGCCGGATTGTGACTACCGGTGATCATGACCCCGCCGCTTGCCTGTAGATGAAAGGCTGAAAAGTAGAGAAGCGGGGTGGGCACCACGCCGACATCGGTGACGTGGCAGCCCGCCAACAGAAGTCCCTTCAGCAGGGCTGCATGCAGACGATCGGAGCTAAGGCGGCAATCGCGGCCGAGGTTGATGTTGCTGCCCGCGCGGCGGATGAAGTAGGTGCCGATGGCTCGGCCCATTATCTCGATGCCGGGGCTCAGAAGGTCAACATCAGCGACACCGCGTATGTCGTACTCCCGAAAGATGGTCGATTTAAGCATTCCAGTTTGAAGGTAACAGATCAGCCGCGGCTGACGAAGGGATTGTCCTTGATCAAAAACCGCAACGGAAGGTCCGCGCAATGAGTGATGCCGATTCGCGGCGTGGTCTCGATATCAAACCGTGGCCGTCCGTGTTGCCGTTCTACGCGCAGGGGACCCTTGGTGAGATCGACGCCATAGTGATCGCGAGTAATACCGAAGGCTAGCGTCAACTTGCCGGGCCCGTTAGTCAAAGACTCCAGGCGTTTGGCAGCCGGCCGCCTGCGTTTCATGATTTCCAGGCCTGCGGTGGGTTCGATGGCTCGAATCAGAAC
Organism: Bryobacteraceae bacterium; assembly: GCA_040002435.1. Taxonomy (GTDB): domain Bacteria; phylum Acidobacteriota; class Terriglobia; order Bryobacterales; family Bryobacteraceae; genus JANXXV01. Next base: position 4,321 of record JBDUEM010000182.1, on the reverse strand, counting down.
ACAGCCGGGTTGGCCTTCCGGTTCGGCTACGATGTTGAGGCATTCATAGACGCCATAAATGAGATAGACGTAGACGTGGCCCGGCGGACCGAAGATGACCCGCGTGCGTTGTGTAAGTCCGCGGGCCGAATGGGAGGCCAGATCATCCCCCCCGGGATAAGCTTCCGTCTCGACAATAATGCCCCGGGTCTCTCCGTGAACCAGCACCTTTCCGAGCAGATCCCGCGCTACGTCGATGGTTGGCCGCGCATAGAATTCCCGTCTGAGCGCTTCAGACCCCGGCATACTGCCTCGACCGCAGTTGATACACAGCGGCGCCGGTGGCGACGGTGCCCACCGCAGCCAGAGAAACGGCGGGCCGAATGGTGATGCCGTAGAGAGTGATCCCGACGCCAACAAGCAGGAAAATGGCAGGTACCAGCGGAAACGCGAAGCTGACGACGCGAAGCTTCTGCCAATCCGGACGGCGGCGAAAGATGAAGATGGAGGCGACCGACATCACCGCAAAAAAGTTGAGGGTGAAGCCGATGTACAGGAAGAGCTCGGGAAACGGGGTCAGGGTCATCAGCATCGCACAGGCCCCCTGGCAGAGGATCGCAACGACTGGTGTATGCCGGCGCTCATCCACCTTGGCGGCCATGGAAAAGAACGCTCCGTTGCGAGCCATGGCGTAGTAAAGGCGCGGGCCGATGGTGACCATGGCACTGACGGTCGAAGCAAGCGACAGCGCCATCAGGCCGCTGAAGACATCTCCGATGTCTGGGCCGAATAGGTGAGTGGCGGCAACCGAGCCGACGGTGAGCACCCCCTTCATCTCCTCCAGCGGAGTCGCGTAGATAAACACCGCATTCAAGCCCAAATACAGAGCAGCGACGATCAGCGTGCCGAGAGTCAACGCAAGGGGAAGCGTCCGGGCGGGTTGCTTGAGTTCCTCGGCGATGTAGGTGGCGGCATTCCAACCGCTGTAGCTGACGTAGATGAAAAACAGGCTGGTCACAAACTGTTCCGGAAGAGCCGTGGTGGTGGTGCGGCTGGCGGCCTCAGAGAAGTGGCTCCAGCTTCCGTTCCCTACCAGGAACCCGGCGACGATGAAAGAAACAATCACGGCGATGTTGGTCCCGGTGAGGATGTTCTGAATACTGGAGACGCGCTTCAGCCCGAAGCAATTCACAACGGTGAAGACCGCAATCAGGAGCGACGCGGTGATCTGCGGGTGATCCTTGACCAGCGGGATGAAGAAACCGATGTATCCCGCGAAAGCGATTGCGGCGGCTGCAATAGGGGCTGAGAAGCCGGCGAAGAACGAAACCCAACCGGTCATGAAGCCCCAGGTTGGTCCGTAGGCGCGCGTGAGATAGACGTACTCGCCGCCGGAGCTGGGGAAGTTGATGCCGAGTTCCGAATAGCAAAACGAACCCGCCAGAGCGCACACGGCCCCGATGATCCAGACCAGCAGAATGTACTTCGCGTTCCCTAACTGGCCCGCCAGGTAGCCGCCCGCGGTGAACGTTCCGGTGCCCACCATATTAGAAACGACGAGCGCGGCGGCCGAGGTGACGCCGAGTTGACGTACCAGGCTGCTGGCAGAACGTACCGGAGTGGTCATGTGAGACCGAGAGTGTGTCCGGAGAGACCTTGTCCACCGTCGCACACAACGACGGACCCCGTGATGTAGGCGGCCGCGTCGGAGGAGAGAAACAGGGCGAGGTCGGCAATTTCATCCTTGGTGGCGAGACGGCGCAGCGGAACCGCCGCCGAGACCTTGGTGCGGGCTTCATCAGTTGGGGCCAGGCGCCGCATGCCTTCCGTGTCGTCTACCGGACCTGGCGTAATGACATTCACCCGAATTCCCGCAGGACCCCATTCGACCGCGAGAACCTTGGAAAGCATATCTACACCCGCTTTTCCCGCGCAAACATGGGCCTGCAAAGGAATGGGAGTAAAAGCATGGTTGGCCGAGATACTGATGATAGAGGCGCCTGGTTTGCGGAGATATTCATAGCCCCCGCGGCAGGTGTTGAAAGTGCCGAGCAGATCAATATCGATGACGCTCTTGAATCCGTTGGCAGACATTCCCAGAACCGGCGCCGGGAAGTTACCGGCTGCGCCGCATACCATCAAATCGATGGGGCCCCAGAGTTCCCGGGTTTTTCGGAAGGCCTGCTGAAGAGCTTCATAGTCTCGGACGTCCGCGGAACAGCTATCGGCCGATCCGCCGGCGGCGCGGATTCCGGCGACTGCCGCGTCAAGTTTTTCCTGCCTTCGCCCCACCAGCATCACCTGCGCCCCATGTGAGGCGAAGCGTTCCGCGATACGCAGAGTGATGCCGCTGCCACCGCCGGTTAAGAACGCCACCTTGCCGGCCAGGAGGTTGTCGCGAAACACTTTCGCCATATCGAGTCAGGAGGCGGCGCGCAGAGTGTCATCGCGAAACAAAGTCCCTTCGTAGGCGCCGTATACCTTCTCAAATACTGTATCCCATGCAATCGAACAGGCGTAGGCGCGAGCGGCGGAACGCATGGAATCCAGCAAACGGCCATTGGTCATCAGAAGCTGGATGGAATCGGTAAACTCGCCGTCATTTTGCGAAACGAAGCCATTTACGCCGGGGTTCACCAGGAATTTAGGCCCGCCGCCGGAGGTCACGACTGGCGGTACGCCGGACGCCAGCGCTTCCAGAATGACGTTCCCGAACGTGTCGGTATGAGACGGAAACGCAAAGACATCCATATCGGCATAAGCGCGGGCGAGATTTTCTCCTTTCAGAATGCCGGGAAATTCCGCATGACGCATGTTTTCCGTTAACCATTCCTGCTCCGTACCGGACCCGACGATGACGAAGCGGAACTCGGAATGTCCAGCCTGGAGCAGGCTTTCTTCCAGTGCGGCGAGGAAGCGGACGTTCTTCTCCGGGCTGAGACGACCTACGTAGCCGATGGTGAAGGGGCGATACCCCGGAGTTCGCTTGCCGGGATGGAAGAGTTCCGCGTCCACGCCCCGCTGCATGAGGTAACAGGGCTTTTGGGTTCGTTCGTGCAAAAGATCAACCAATTCCTGGTTGGGGGCAAATAAGACCTTCGCAATCTTATAGAATTGTGCGGCGCCTGTGAGCGCGCCACGTTCAGCGGCGGCCGAGATGCGGTGGAGCGGCTTATCGGCGACGAAGTGAAACAGTTTTTCCAGGCGCCGCGCGGCGTATTCGTGAACGTTCGTGTGCCACGACGCCGCAAGCGGAATATTCAGCTGGTGTGCTACATAGGCGCCGAGCATTCCAAAATCGCCTGGACCTGTAACGTGAATCAAATTGGGTTTGAATGTGCAAATTTCCTGCGCCACCCGGGCGCGGTGAAGCCAAAGCAAGGGATCGAACGCGAGATCAGATTCGAGGGCAAAGGCGGCATTACTCCGTTCCAGCTCGATTGTGGTAACGGAACCCTTGGTCTCCGTCTGGGGGTTGGAACCGGCGTGGATACTGAGGAATGGGTAATTACGCCGCGCTGCGAAAGCGTCGAATTGCCTACTGGTAAGAGCCACCCCGTTCACCTCGTGGAACGAGTCGGTGAAGAAAGCAACTCTAGGAGCATAGGCCATGATGTTAACGACGCTTTCGCAGATCCAGAAGTTGCGGACCTTATGAATTTTCTTTAATTTCCGACTTGGTGGCGCAGAGGTGCTCGAAGACCTCGCGGAGTTTCTCGGTGGCTTGCTTGGAGAACATGCCGGAGAGGGCAGAGACAGAAGCCACTCCGTAAGGGTTGAGATTTGCAGTGGCCGCTTCGTCCCCTCCGCTGATGAGGCCCGCGCGCAGGACGAAGTAGACTACCAGTGCCAGTGCGGCACCGATGCTAGGCCGAAGGAAATACCACCAGCCCCAGCTTTGGATGAGGTTACGGTTGCCGGCATAGTGGACGAATGACGTGGCCAAGTGGATGTAGCTGCCGAGGGCTCCAGCGGCGGCGGCGATGATGAGGAAGCGGCCTTCGGGGGACCAGGGAGTAGCGCCGGCCGTGGTCAACGCCACGGGCCAGATTTTGATCAAGACTGCGATCAAGGTTAGATTTAGCGCCACGATGTAGAGGGCGACGGCTGCTTTGAGCGGCATCGCCATGGGTACGGATGTTGTTTCTTCAGTCATAAACTCTCTCTTTGACGGCGATTTTTCGGCCTGTCTTTTCGTGGTTAGAGTAGAGCCGGGGGGTGCTGGGGTGTTGCGTTTATTTTGTTATGTTGTTGATTTGGTGGCGAAGATAGGTTGAAGAAAAGTTGGACCGACTTGCAGAACTCAGTCAAGGTGGCAAGAAAGTGGCGCATTAATTGCTCT
>JBDUEM010000181.1:0-15452 GCA_040002435.1 Bryobacteraceae bacterium | reverse complement strand
CCATCCGAATTACTCCGGACGCGGTGCGCTCTTACCGCACCTTTTCACCCTTACCACCTTAATTTAGTAAGTTACCTTACCTTCAAAGTGGCGGTATATTTTCTGTTGCACTATCCGTAGCCCTCGCGTTTCCACGAAAACCCCCGGCCGTTAGCCGGCATGCTGCCCTATGGAGACCGGACTTTCCTCCCGCCGAAGCGAGCGACAACCCGCCCGGCAAGCCAGTTGTTAATCACTCAATATTATAGTTGAAACATTCAAACGTTGGGAGAGTCTTATGGGGGAGTTAGTGTATCCTTGTAACAGATTGACCTCCTTGAGCTTCAGGGAGGTCAGTTCACATGAGAGTTGATTGCTAATGAGAGGGGGAGTATCTATGAGGCGTTACGCCACAGTACTTTTTCTCTTCTCCATATTTAGTGCCAGCCTGTATTCGCAGGGATTGAATACTACGGCATCGAAAGATGACTGGGAAGAGATTAATTTTGAGTTTAATTCCGCTGTTTTAGCGGACGGATATCCAAGCCTGCTTCGCTTGGCGGATCTGCTGCAGAAACACGGCGATTACAAAGTAAAGATCGAAGGCAATGCGGACAGGATTGGATCTAATAACTACAACGAGAAGCTGGCGCAAAAGCGCGCCGACGCGGTAAAGGCGTTTCTGGTGAAGTACGGTGCAGGACCCGGACAACTTTCCACGGTCTCGATGGGCAAGCGTAATCCAAAAGTGGACGGCGGAAATAAGGACGGGCGGTTTATGAACCGCCGGGTCATGTTAACCGTCACCGACGGGCAAGGCAAGATTGTCAGCGCCGGCACCATTGGCGAAGCGATCGCCGCCATGTCGCCCGACGCGGCTATGAGCAAGAAGTGCTGCGACGACATTTTGAAACGTCTGGATAAACTCGACGAAATCGCCGACATGCTTCGCGGCATGAAGGGCGAGAACGACGCGCTAAAGAGGGAGCTGGCCGATCTGAAGAAGGCGCAGGGCGACCTGGATGCCTACGTGAAGGGCATGCCGAAGCCGCTGACCAGCGGCGAGACGGCATCAATCGTGGATACGCGCACAGCGGAACAAATTGAGAAAGCGAGAATGCCGAAATTCGCGATTGTCGGACTGAATGCCGGCGTCGATGGAAATGGCGATCTGACTTTCAGCGGCCGCGGCCGGTATTTCTCCCCATTCAAGGAACAATTTGCGATTCAAGCCCAGGGCGAATACATGGGCTTCCGGGGACGCAAGGAAGGGCAGTTCGACGTCGGTATTGTGGACCGCTTCATTCCCAGGGCGCAGGCAGGCATCTTCGCCAGCTTTAAGCATGTGGATATGAGCGGGATGCAGCACGGCGGAAATCTTGGCCAGGCATCCTTCACCATGGATTACCTGTTCACGCGCGGTAAGGTCGGCCTGTTCGGATCGAAGGGCTTCATGAACAGCGCGGTGATCAACGAGAGCAGCCCGATCATCAATGGCTTCGTTTCGAAGAGCCTGGTGGATCAGACCTATCTCAGCATTGTGGACCAGATCGGCGCCAGCACGACGCTCGGTCTGAACAAGAATAACTACCTGGAAGGCAACTTCGGATATCTGAAGAGCCGCGGCGGCGCAGACCGTCCGGGTGGTACTCTGCGGTTCATCTTCCCGATCAGTGAGCGGTTCGCGTTCACTCTGGAAGGCGGATTGAACGAGACCTTCGTGGGCCGGGAGAACAATGGCCGCGTGGTTGCCGGATTCCAATTCGGAAACTTCATGCATCCGAAAGACTACCTGGAAGGCTACAACGGGATTCAACACGCTGTTCCCGTGGATATTCCTCGCGTGCGGTACGAAGTGCTGACGCGGCGGGTACAGACGGGCGGCAACCAAGCCCCGGTAGCCGATGCGGGCGCCGACCAATTGGGTATTGCGGCCGGCACGGTTACCTTGAACGGCAGCGGCTCGTTTGATCCGGATGGAGACCCCATCACCTATCAATGGAGCCAGATTGCGGGACCGGCCGTTTCCATATCGGGGATGAGTTCGGCAACCGCCACATTCCCGGCGGCGGCGGGACAGAGCTATGCGTTCCGCTTGACGGTGAAGGACGACAAGGGCGCGCAAGGCATCGCCCGCACCTCGGTAACCACCCAGCAGCCGGTTACGCAACAGCAGGTACAGATCATCCGGTTCCAGGCGAGCCCAACCAACATTCGTTCCGGCCAGTCCTCTACCATCGACTGGCAGGTTTTGAATGCGGATTCGGTAATCATCAGCAGCCTGGGAACGGTTGATGCCAAGAATGGCACTCGTGCCGTGTCGCCGACGGCGACCACCCAATACACCCTGACCGCGCGAAACAGCGTGAGCCAGGCAACGGCGACAACCACCATCACGGTGGAAGAACTGCCGCCGGCGCAGTTCCTTTCGTGCAGCGTGACACCGACCAATATTCAGGTTGGGGAAAGCGCCACGATCAACTATGCGACGTCGAACGCCGACAGCGTAACGATCGCTCCTGGAATCGGCACAGTGCCGGGGAGCGGATCGAAGGTAGTAACGCCGACGGAGACCACCAGCTATACGCTGACGGCGACCAACGGCCGCGGTCCGGTAACTTGCGGCGTGACGGTTACGGTGAACACGATACCGGTTCCGCGCGTTGTGAGCTTCACCGCCAATCCGACGACCATCAATCAGGGCCAGGCTTCCACACTGAGCTGGACCGTGGAGAACGCCACCAGCGTTTCCATCAGCACCCTGGGCACAGTACAGTTGAATGGCACTCAGGACGTTCATCCGCCCGAGACCATCACCTATGTACTGACGGCGACTAACAAGACAGGGACGGCAACGGCGAACGCGACCGTGACCGTGAACAAAGTAACCACGCCTCCGCCGGTTACACTAGCTGCTTGTCTGGCTACGCCATCCACTTCGGCCAAGCCGGGTGATCCGGTGGTTCTGTCCTACACGGCTACCAATGCGACCGCGGTTTCCATCAGCGGCGTAACGGGCGCTACGTTAACTGGCCCGGTCACGGTGAAACCGACCGGAAACACCACCTACACGGTGACGGCGACGGGCGCCAACAATACCACCGCGACCTGTACGATTGCGGTTACGGTAACTCCTACGCAGCCGCCCACGGCGATCATCAGCGGACCCTCGACGGTTGAGACTATCTATCGTCAGTTGAATCTGGATGCGTCGCAGTCAGTAAATCCGGCGGGTGGTCCTCTGACCTACTTCTGGGAACCACTGAGCACGGGCGCGGCGGTGATCGACCAGGGACAGGCGGTTACCAGAGTGCAGCTTGGCGGGCTTTTAGGTGACTACATCTTTAAGCTGACGGTCCGTAATGCGGCCGGCCAGGAAGATAGCACGACGGTGACGGTGCGGTTCAAGAACACCAACCCGCACTAGGAAGTTGTTTGAGTTAGAAGCAGGAACGTGGAAACACCTTGCGGGACCGGCCTTCGGGCCGGTCCTTTTTTTTCGTCTGTTAGACACCAACAATCCGCGGAGTACGTCGTAGTGTCAGGGCCTACCGTTCCTCTACACTGAATTGACAGGAGTCTTTGAGTGATCCGCAGACTGATTTTGTTGTGCACGCTTTCGGTGCTCGCCCGGGCGCAGAGCCTGAAGGACTTCGAAAAGAAAGTTACTGAATTCACGCTCCCGAACGGATTCCATTTCATTCTGTTGGAGCGGCATGATGCTCCGGTAGTGGCCTTTCATTCGCTGGTGAATGTGGGAACGGTGGACGACCCGGCGGGCGAGAGCAGCATGGCCCACATGTTTGAACACATGATTGGCAAAGGTACGACTTCGCTGGGCACCACCAATTGGCCGGAAGAGCAGAAGGCCCTGGCCGCCGTGGAAACAGCTTACGACAAGCTGGACGACGAACGATGGAAGGGAGCCGCCGCCAACCCGGGAAAAGTACAGCAGTTGGAAGCGGATTTGAACGTGGCCATCGTAAGGGCTAATTCCTTCGTGGATCCGAACGCTTACATCCGGGTGATCAATGAGAACGGAGGCGTGGGATTCAATGCAGGCACCGCGCCGGACTACACCACATACTTCTATAGCCTGCCGGCGAACAGGATGGAATTGTGGTTCCTGCTGCAGTCGGAGTGGTTCCGGCGGCCCGTGTTCCGTGAGTTCTACAAAGAGCGCGACGTGGTGCGGGAGGAGCGGCGGATGCGGGTAGAATCCGACATCCAGGGTAAGCTGCAGGAGATTTTGCAGGGCACGGCGTTTCTGGCCCACCCCTACCGCAACATGATCGGTTGGGCGAGCGAGATTGAGGCGCTCCGTGCGAAGGACGCCGAGAAGTTTTTCAAGAAATACTATACGCCGGTGAACGTGACCATCGCTATTGTGGGCGATGCGGATCCGGCGACAGTGAAGAAGTTTGCCGAGAAATATTACGGGACGATACCGGCCGGTCCGCCGCCGCCTCCGGTGACAGCCGTGGAGCCGGTGCAAGAGGGCGAGAAGCGGGCGGTGGTGGAATCAGACAGCCAGCCGCTGCTGACGATTGCCTATAAGCGGCCCAATCAAACCGACAAGGACGACCCGGTGTTCGACGTGATCAGCGCCATCCTCACGGGCGGACGGACGGGTCTGATGTATAAGCAAATGGTTCTGGAGAAGAAGGTAGCGCTGGAGGTAGACGCGAGCGCGACCACCCCGGCCGGCAAGTATCCGAACCTTTTCCAACTCTACAGCGTGCCTGCGCCGGACCACGGCGTCGAGGAAAATGAGAAGGCAATCTACGCGGTGATCGATGGCTTGAAGGCGGAGAAACTGGATGCCGCGACGCTGCAGCGAGTGAAGACGAAGCTGCGGGCAGGCCTGATCCGCCAGTTGGACAGCAACTCCGGACTCGCCTCGCAACTGGCCTTCTACCGCGCCGAATACGGAGACTGGCGGATGATGTTCAAGGGCATCGATATGATCGAGAAGATTACGGCGGAGGATGTGCAGCGGGTAGTAAAGCAATACTTTATTTCCAGCGGGCGGACTGTGGCTTATACCGTCGGGAGCGCGAAGTGAGGATGCGTCTCGGGTTGACCCTTCTGCTGGCGGCGGGACTGTACGGGCAGACCCATACTCCGCCTTCTTATAAAAGCCTGAAGTTTCCTCCGCTGCGAAAGGTAAATATTCCGGAAATCCCGGTGTATCAACTGCCGAATGGCATCAAGCTTTATCTGTTGGAGAACCATGAACTGCCGCTGGTTGGCGGCTTTGCGCTGATCCGCACCGGCGGGCTATTCGATCCGCAGGACAAAAACGGACTGGCGCAGATCACCGGGACGGTGATGCGGACCGGGGGGACAAAAGAAAAGACCGCTGAAGAAATCGACGTTCAGGTGGAGAATCTGGCCGCGGGGGTGGAGAGCGCGGTTGGACTTACCAGCGGGCGGGTGTCTTTCAACTGTCTGCGCGAAAACACGGACGAGGTCATGGGTGTTTTCCGTGACGTTCTCACCACGCCGGCGTTTCGCCAGGACAAGCTGGACCTCCTGAAGAGCCAGATGCGTGGTTCTATTGCGAGAAGGAACGACGACGCATCCGGCATCGCGGGCCGGGAGTTTAGCGATCTGATCTACGGACGGAACACTCCTTATGGAAGTGAAACCGAATATGCGGATCTGGAACGTATCCAGCGCGAAGACGTTGTGGCTTTCTACAATCGCTATTTCTTTCCGGCGAACACTGTGATTGCGATTCAGGGAGATTTCAATGCCGCGGAAATGAAGGCGAAGGTGGAACAGCTTTTCGCCAACTGGACCGTGAAGCAGCCGCCGGTACCCCTGTTTCCGCAAGTGGAGGGAACGCCTGCGCCGGGAACTTTTCTGGCAACGAAGAACGATGTGACGCAGACGTTCTTCGAGATCGGGCATCTGGGCGGCATCTTCCGGGATAAGAGTTACCCCGCTTTGGAAGTGATGTCAGACATTCTGGGCGGCGGTTTTTCCAGCCGGCTTTTCCGCCGTGTCCGAACCGAGCTTGGATACGCGTATAGTATCGGAGCGTCCTGGGGCGCCAATTTCGATCATCCCGGGATCTTTCGCGTGAGCGGCAGCACTAAATCTGCGAATACGGTGGATGCGATCCGCGCGGTGAACGAAGAGATCGCAAAGATCCGGACAACCGAAGTGACCGACCAGGAACTGGAGACGGCCAAGGAAACAGCCATCAACAGTTTTGTCTTCAACTTCGACAGCCCCGGAAAGACACTAGCACGAATTGTGACGTATGAGTATTACGGCTATCCCAAGGATTTCATCTTCGAATTTCAGAAGAGCATCGAGCAGGTGACGAAGGCCGATGTGCTGCGGGTGGCGAAGGAGTATATCAAGCCCGCAAACCTGACGATTGTCGCGGTAGGGAAGCCGGAGGATTTTGGCAAGCCACTAACTTCGCTGGGGACCGTAACGCCGATCGACCTGACCATTCCGGAACCGAAGAAAGCTCCCGCAAAAGCCAATAGCGCGACCTTGGCCAAGGGAACCGAGTTGCTAAAGCGCGCGCAGAAAGCCGTCGGCGGCGCCGATAAGCTGGCGTCTGTGAAGGATGTGACCGAAGTGGCGGACGTGAGCCTGCAAACAGGCCCGGGCGTGATGAAAGCCAAACAGACGAACCAGTCCGTGCTGCCGTCCACGTTCCGGCAAACGCAGGAGCTGCCGTTCGGAAAGATGGTCGCCTATTCGGATGGCACAACCGGCTGGCTGCAGACGCCACAAGGCGTAGTTCCGATGCCGCAGGAGGTGATCCAGCAGGTTCAGATGGAAATTTTTCGTCAACCCTTCGGACTGCTGTTGAGCGATCGGGACAGCAAACGTACGGTGAATCTGAGTGGTGAAAATAAGCTGGAGATTTCCGATGACGCTGGGCACACGGTGACGGTGGAACTGGATGCTGCCTCGGGGCTGCCTGTGAAGCAGACTTACACCCAGTCCGGCAATTCCGTGGTGGAGACCTTTTCCGATTGGCGGAATGTGGATGGACTTCAGCTTCCGTTCCGCATCGTCATCGAGCAAGGCGGTGCAAAGTTTGCGGACGTGGCGGTGAGCAGTTGGACGTTGAATACCAATCTTAAGGCAGAGGATCTAAGCAAGAAACCATGAGAGCGATTTTCCTGGCATTTCTCTTCACTGCGCTGCTTTCGGCAGAAACGCAATTGGAACGCGGAAGGCGGGTGGTAAACGAAGCCCTGGCTGCGCTAGGCGGCGAGAAATTCCGCAGCGTCTGTACCCGGGTAGAAACAGGAAGGGTGTACTCGTTTTACCGCGAGAGGCTAACCGGGCTTTCCATCGCCAAGATTTACACCCGCTTTGATCTGCACGCGGACCCCGCAAAGAAGGATGCATTGCATGTGCGGGAACGGCAATCCTTCGGCAAGAAAGAAGACAGCGTTGTCCTATTTCTGGAAGATGCCGGCTATCAGTTGACCTATCGCGGCGCTAAGCCCGTACCCGCGGATACGCTGGCGCGCTATAAGGCGACTACGCGAAATAACATTCTGTATTTCCTGCGTGAAAGGCTTGACGAACCCGGGCTCACAATCGAGTCGCGCGGGTCGGATATCCTTTCCAACACACCCGTGGAAATGGTGGATATCACCGACGCTGAAAACAACGTGATCCATGTCGCCTTCCACCACATGACAAAATTGCCGGTGCGCCAGGTCTATGACCGCCGTGATCCGGAGAGCAAAGAAAGGATTGAAGAGGTTACCCTGTTCTCGAAATACCGCGATGTCGGCGGCGGGGTGCAGTGGCCGTTCAACGTCCTGCGCGAACGCAACGGCGAGAAGATCTTCGAAATATTTGCAGAGTCCGTGACTGTGAATGACGATCTGGACGATTCGCTATTCAACTTGCCAAAGAACGTGAAAGTGCTGGAGAAGTAACCACGCCGGCGCCCAGCGGCATCTCCATTTTCACCATCAGACCAGGTGCGGCATTCACGGCCCAAAGGCGGCCCTTGTGCAGTTCCACTGCCCGCTTGGCGATTGCCAGACCGAGGCCGACACCGCCGCTGTTGCGATTCCGATCCGTCCCAACGCGGTAAAAGGGATCGAAGATGCGCGCGAGAGCTTCGTCCGGCACACCGGGGCCGAAGTCACGAACGGTAACCGCGGACTCTCCGGCGGTACTGTTGACGCACACTTCCACGGTAGTTCCCGCGGGGCTGTAGCGAACGGCGTTGCGCACTACGTTCTCAACGGCGCGCCGCAGGAGCTCGGCGTCTCCGGCGAGCGTGACCGACTTTTTCTCTTTCAGCTCCACATGGCAGCCGCGCGCTTCTGCCTCGATGACGCAGTCGTCCACTACCTCTTCCACCAAAGTGTCGAGGCGCACCGGGTCCAGCTTGCGTTGTGAGGGATCGCCTTCCGCGCGGGTCACCTGGAGCAGCTCGCCGACCAGGGAGTTTAAGCGGTCGGCTTCTTTCTGAATCCTGTTGAGGTGCGATTCCGCATCGTCGCCAGACCGCGCCAATTCTACCGCTACGCTCAGCCGGGCAAGCGGGGATCGAAGCTCATGAGAAATGTCGAGCAACAATCGCCGTTCGGCGGCCAGCAAGGTCTGGGTGCGGTCGGCCATCTGATCGAAGGTCGTGGCCAGCTGTCCCAATTCGTCGCGGCGCTGCAATCCCACGCGCGCGGTTAGATCTCCGCGCCCAAAGCGGTCTACCGCCAATTGCAACTGCCGCACTGGTTTCGTCAGGTGGCGCGCAAAGGCGTAGCAGAGGAAAACTAGAACTGCCAGGATCAACAGTGCGTGTTCCGGCCGGACAAACGATGTGAACCACTTGCCGCGATTGACTATCAGGACATACCAATACTTGCCGTCCGGGCTTTGCCGGGTGATGATGGAGCGGTTGCGGCGCACCTGCGGAAAGATTGACGTGGGCTCTACGTACTTCGTGAGGTCCGACCGGTCTTCCCCGGACAGAAGGTCATGTCCTGCCGAGTCCGTGATGAAACTCTCACCTTGTGTGACGGAATGAATGCGGTCCATGGTCTTCTTTAGCTCGGCCTTTCCACCGGCCTCGAATGAGGTGCGCGCTTCCAGAAACTGCAGGGCGACAAAGGTGCCGAAAAGTCCGGGCCGCTGTCCACCGGAATTGAAATTCAACGCGGCCGCTCCCATGATGGCCATCATTGTAAGAACGGCGGTGCCCAAAAACCAAAGCAGCGTCTTGCCAAGTAGGGTATTCATTCAGCGCCTTCTTCCGACGAGCGGCAGAACTGGTAGCCGATGCCGCGCACCGTCTTAATCAGCGTCCCGTCGGTTTCGAGCTTCTTTCGAAGGTGGCTGATGTGCATGTCCATCGACCGGTCGAATGCCGTGGCCTTCCGGTTATACATTGCCTCCATCAGCGCGTCGCGGGACAACACGCGGCCGGCCGCGCGCATCAGGTGTTCCAGAATATCGAATTCGATGGTTGTCACTTCCACAGGCTTTCCGTTCCGCAACACTTCGCGCGAGCCGGGGTCTAGCGTTACGCCGTTTACTTCGATCCGATTGGTGGCCGGTTTTGGTTCCATGCGCCGCAGAATGGCGCGGATGCGGGCGGCGAGTTCGCGGGGGTTGAAGGGCTTGGCGAGATAGTCGTCGGCGCCGAGTTCCAGGCCGACGATGCGGTCCACATCTTCGCCGCGAGCAGTCAGCATAAGTACGGGGATACGGGATTGTGGACGCAGGCGGCGGAGGATTTCAAAGCCGTCCATGCCGGGGAGCATGACGTCGAGGACGAGAAGATCGAACTGCCCGTGCAGAGCCATTTCGAGTCCGGCGCGGCCTTCGTGGGCGAACTCCACGTTGAAGCCTTCGCGCTGGAGAAACTGCCTGAGCAGCCCCGCAAGCTCCACGTCGTCATCGATGACCAAAATTCTCAAAAGGACCGCCTCCATCCGCGAATTTAGCACGAGATGACCTAATCCACACGTTACTTTACACACATTTACACGTTACTGATAAGCGCTTTACAGTTGAGGTTCAGTATCGGATCAGGAGGCAACACAATGAATCTCAGAAAGAAACTTTACAGCGTGTGCGCCGTTGGCTTACTGGCGACGGGCATGCTCTTCGCAGCGAAGGACCATGCATCAGGACCGCAGCGGCGGCTCGATTTCCTGGCTTCGCGGCTGAACCTGACCGATGCCCAGAAGGCGTCGGCTCAAACTCTCTTCAGTCAGTCGCAGGAGGCGGCGAAACCGATTCGCCAACAACTGCGGCAAAGCCATCAGGCTCTCTCGGCGGCGATCAAGGCTGGTAAATCCGATGCCGAATTGACGCAGCTGGCCGAGCAGCAGAGTGCGCTGGCGGGGCAGCTTACGGCCATCCGGGCCAAGGCTTTCTCACGGTTGTACACGCAGCTTACCGATGAGCAGAAGCAGAAGGCTGAAGGGATGCATCAGCGGATGAGCCATAGATTTGGCCACCGTGCCGGCGGCGCGCAATAACGCTCCGGCTGCGTTAGGGGCGGCCCAGCGAGCAAAGCGGGTCGCCCACAACCACGTTCTGCCAACTGATTCCCATGATGGCGACATAGTAGCTTTCCGCCAGATTACGGCCGTTGTAATAAGCAGGCAGCAGATAATCCGGACGGGGGCAGTACTGCACGAACGGTTCATCGGTATGGCCGGATGCACCGGTAGCACCTTCGTGAATGTAGTCGGCGGTGAGCGTTTGCGGGGAATCGGCCCAGAATAGTTTTGTATCTTTGAACGTACTAATGTTCCACGTATCGGGTGGCCGCTTGAAGGTCCGTGCATTCGTGGAAACAAATTCCGTCATAATTCCACCGGGCAGCCACTCGAAACCAACCAGGCGCTTGTGGCGGTTCTTATCGTTCGAACCCCAGGATGCGAATCCGATCACTTCTTTCTGGTTGTAGAGAACCTCGTCGGTCTCGTCGAGGTTCACGCGATTCTTCGGCAATAGCACAGCTGCCGTGCGCAGCCAGTGGTTTCCGCTGGCGTCTTCCGAGGATCGGAGGTCGATCACGAACTTCCCGCGGTTTCGGGCGAGCAAGCCTCTGTCGATCATGGCCTTGACATCCGCAAAATCATAACCAGCCAAACGCGTCACCAGATAAATAGGGAAGCGCGAGTGAGTGAACGGAATATCGATCTTGCCGAAAAATGGATTGTTCAACGGTCCGGCCAGGGCGTGACGATCGCCCTTCATGTCCGCGTAGAGCGGGACCAACTCCGAATCGACCGAGGCGTACTCGCCATTCATGCTCATGGAGCCGTCGATCACCAGAGGAACACCTTTGGTCAGGACAATGTAGAGTATCTGTTCCTGCAGGTGTTTTGCCGTGAGGCATGCGGCAAGCGGCTTGGCGATTTCCTTGTCGAAGACGGCGCGCGAAACATGTTCGTCCTCTGTAGTTCTCAAGGTGCATAAATTCGCGGGCGGGATGGCGCGCTTCTTCATGTAATAGGCAGCAATCTGACGGGAGATGCCCGACGGTTGATTGACAACCACCAGGACATTTTCGGGTCCCTGTGAGAAGGCCATGCCAGCGAAGGTCAAGGCGAGGAAAATCGGCGCAATGCGAATCACTTCGTTGTCTGCCGTCGTTTCACTATGCCCCATCGCCTGCAGAGGCCGCTTCGAGTTTCCACAACCCAATGCTATAATCAGTGCGACTCCAACCGCAACCGAAAGGGAAGGCAGAAGCAGCACGTTATCGCTCTAACCATCGCAATTTAATATGGATCTGGACCAACTACATACGTTTTTGGAGATCGTGAGGCTGAAGAGCTTCTCCAAGGCGGCGCAGACGTGCTATCGGACCCAACCGGCAATCAGTGCACAGGTGCGCCAGTTGGAGCAGGAGTTGAATACGACTCTGTTCGAACGCCTCGGGACGCGGATCTCTCTGACGACGGCGGGCCGGATTTTCAGCGACTACGCGGAACAGATTCTTCATCTTAGGAAGCGCGCGCAGGAAGCAATTAACGAACTGGAGCGTGTGCCGCGGGGTGAAATTCTGATTGCCGCGAACGAGGCCACCTGTATTTACGTTCTGCCTACCGTGTTTTCGGAATACAAGAAGCAATTTCCGAATGTACAACTTCACGTCGACCGGTCCTATGGCGCGCGTGTGGTGGGCGCCGTCATCGACAACCTGGCCGATTTTGGTATCACCCAGCTCCCGGTGCAGGAGAAGAAGCTGCAAGTAGTTAAGATTCATTCCGATGAGATCAAATTGCTTGTGCCGGCGGACCACCCGATGGCGAAACGGCAGTCCGTCACTTGCCACGACCTGATTGGCGAGCCGCTGCTGATTCCGAAGTCTGGTACTACACGGGCGCGGCTGAATGTCTGGCTGGAGCCGGTGGAGAGTGAGATTCAAATTTCGATGGAACTGGATTCCACCGAAATGATCAAACATTTTGTGATGGCGGGACTTGGCCTTTCGTTCCTGGCGGCTTCGCACTGCCGCGAGGAAATCGCGCTGGACCGGCTGGCTGCGGTGTCGCTGGCGCCGGAGCCCATGATCAGGCGGCTGGGCTTGATCTATCGTAAGGATAAAGGGCTTTCCAAGGCGGCCATGGGTTTTATTCAGGTGATTATTGACCACGCGGGGGACAGTGAACCTTCCCATGTGGCTGCGAAGCACGAAAGTGCTGTGGGGACGTAACGAATGGAAACAGTTACTGTCAAGAGTTCGACGATCTTTATCTCGACAGGGAAGCGAACCAAAATTTACCGCTCCGTTGCGGATGTGCCTCCCCGGCTGCGTAAGCGGCTGGAGCAGAGCACCAGCGGCATGAATTCAGCTACCATCCTGATCGCGGACCGCAATGGACGCGAAGAGCTGGTGCGATCCATCCAGGGGCTCCCTTCCGGCGTGCAGACACGCGTTGGAGCGAATCGCAAGCCGAAGGCAAAGCCCGCGCAGCCGGCCGCCGCCATCTGGCATGACTACCGTCACTGGATCGAGTTGGCCGCCATTGGCGTACTAGGCTTGGCTATCTGGCTTGTATTCCTGCGATAGGCGATAGCAGTCGTCCTTACGACATGTGGTCTACGGCCTGCATGAGTGCCCGAATATAGCCGTAGGCGAATGCGAAGGCCTGCAGGCCCCCTTTGTCGTCCGGATGGACGGGCACGTGGTCCGGCATCATCATGTACGGATATCCCACTTCCTTGTAAACCATCATGGCCTTCACGAAATCGACGTCGCCTTCGTCTGGATACGTTTCCTGGAAACTATCACGATGACCGCGGATATTCCGGAAGTGGACGTTGAAGATTTTCTTCCGCGATCCGAAGTAGCGGATTACGTCGTAAATTTCTTTGCCCGGATCGTGCAGCATTTCCGAGACTGTTCCCTGGCAGAAATTCAAGCCGTGGTACGGGCTCTCTTTGATGGAAACAAACTTCTTGAGCCCGTCGGGCGTTCCCAGGACCGTATCAATTCCCTGAAATCCTTCGGGCGGCATCCCTGGATCGTGGGGATGGCACGCCATGCGGACCTTATACTCGTTGGCCACTGGAATCACGTGCTCCAGGAAATAGGTAATCCGCTCCCAGTAAATGTCCGCGGTCACGTGTCCCGCCCGGGTCAGCGGCGTGAACTTCGGTGAGGTTTTGGCTTCCTGCAACCGCCACGTGCTGTAGGTACTGCCGCCGCGCCCGGGAGTGCGGTCTGTTCGCACCACGCCCAACAGGCTCATGTTGTACTTGATGGACGGAATGCCTACCTTCGCGCAATTCTTAATCAACGTTTGAACGCTTTCGATATCCCGGTCGCGCTCCGGGCTCTGTCCCAACATAATGGCGGGACGTGCCGTGCGATCAACGTGACTGGATGCCAGAAACGGAGGCGCCACCATATCGAGCGAGACTCCGTGTTTCTCGCAGCGCTCCTTCACCAGGGACAGATCTTCCACCGAGTAGGTTCCCTGCTTGGCTGAATCGACGACGTCCCCGCATATATTCATTACGCCGTGGCGAACGAAAAAATCCAGATGCTGGTCGGTGGTGGGAGCGCTTTGGCAGCCGAGTTTCATGAGCGCCTTTTTCGGCGTGGCTGCCTGGGCCGGCTGCTGGCCTGAAGGCAGCAATTGAGAGGCTGCCGCTGCGGCAGTGGAGGTTAAGAGTTGTCTGCGGTTCATTGTAATGAATGCTCTGTTCCGGTACTCTATCATGCGTTTTCGGTATTCTCCAAACTCCTTACTCGCATCCGTTGGCTGAGCCTCGCTTACAATATGGTTAAATGATCGAAATCATCACCAAAGGGGCCTCTGCGCAGCGAACTCGCGTGGCGCTGTTTGACTTCGACGGTACGCTTTCCACCATCCGCTCCGGCTGGATGGACATTATGATCCCGATGATGGTGCAGGTATTAGTGGATCTGAAATCCGGCGAAACGGAAGCGGAGATCCGCGCCATTGTCGAAGATTTTGTGGGACGGTTGACGGGAAAGCAGACGGTCTACCAGATGATCGAACTTGCCGATCAGATCCGGCAGAGAGGCGGCACTCCGCTGGACCCTCTTTCCTATAAGCGGATGTATCTCGATGCGCTGTGGCAGCGGATTGAAGGCCGTATCGTGGACCTCAAGAAGGGCAATACTTCTCCCGAGACCTACCTGGTGCCGGGATCGCGGGCGCTGCTGGAAAGCCTGCGTGAACGCGGTTTCAAGCTGTATCTCGCCAGCGGCACTGACGACGCTTACATGCAGGAAGAAGCCCGCCTGCTGGATGTTACGCGCTATTTCGATGGTGGCGTGTACGGCGCACTGGACGATTACCAGAGCTTCTCCAAGGCAATCCTCATCCAGCGGATTATCAACTCCGCCGAGTTTCGCGGTCATGAATTTCTCGGCTTCGGCGATGGGTACGTTGAAATTGAGAACGTGAAAAATGTCGGCGGCGTCGCAGTGGGCGTTGCCACATCCGAACCCGACTGCCTGGTAGTTGACGAATGGAAGCGATCCCGGCTCGTTGGCGTTGGCGCGGATTTTATCGTTCCCAATTTCCTGGAACAGGAGCGGCTTTTTGAAGTGCTGTTCCCGGTGGCCAAGCAATCACCTATCAGCCAGTAAATGGGCGCTCCCTCCAAGTACACTGCTTTTGACCGTAGCCGTCTCAAGCTGCTGCCGCTAGCCGAACGAATTCACGATTTAACGCTCGGCCGCTGGCTCGCGCTGGAAGATCCCACGCCGAGCTTTGAGCACGCCGACCTGCCGGCAATTGCAAGACGCCTGGAAGCGGCGCGGTCCGTTGGTGCGGCGCGAATTTTGATGATGGGAGCACACCTGCTGCGCGCGGGCGTCAATAGCCATATCATCGACATGATGGAACGCGGTCTCATCGATCACATTGCCATGAATGGCGCCGGGGCAATCCACGATTACGAGTTGGCGCGGATCGGCGCCACCACGGAGAGCGTGGCCCGCTATATCAGCTCCGGGCAGTTTGGTTTGT
>JBDUEM010000180.1:0-15508 GCA_040002435.1 Bryobacteraceae bacterium | reverse complement strand
CGCGCGTGGTGTTGTCGCCGTTCTCGGAAATATTGATGCCGCTGGGACACCCGGGCCCATAAGTCAGGCAGCTGCGCACACCGGCCCAGGGCTTCGGCTTCAACGGCGGCATGAAACGATTCGCACCGCTTGTTGGGGCGGCGTACGGAATGCCCCGGAACACCGACACACCACGGCTGACGTAGCCGCGCACTTTGCCCGCATCCGTCTCGACGACGCCGTTGGCGCGCGAGGCCGTAACAGGTCCCGCTGAAATAGAACGGGGCGGGGTAGCCGCGGGGGCAGCCGCTATACTGGCGGCGCCCACTGCCAAGACGCTGCCGATGACGGTGCGCCGGTCGATGCCGGCTGTGTTTCTGGGATCTTGCGTTTTCATTACGATTGCTCCCGCAGCATGGCCCGCTGCTCTCCGTCCGGATCGTTCCTCACTTTACTCGCTTTGCCGTCGAAAATCATGGTGGCGCGCTCCGTAAGCGAATACCGCGGCCAGGCCGGCAAACCGCTGTGTTTCGGGTTGCCGTTCCGCGCGAACGCGGCCCAAGCGGCGCTGATCTGCCTGGATACCTGCTCCGATTCGGGATAGCGGACCAGCCGCATCGCCAGCGGCAGCTCCGCGGTGTGGAACGCCTTCAGCTTTCCATCGCCGCACGGTGTGTCCCAGGCGAAGTAGTACATGTACACGTCGGCCTTTCCCTGCTCGCATTTCAGCTCCGCCTGGCGGATGGCGTTTTTGCCCGTGGCGCGGCCCGTGGCGAAACGCGAGTAGATGTCCGTGGGCGTGTCCTGCGGGTGATCGCGATGATAGGCGGCGATTAATTTGTCTGCCTTGGGCTCGGGAAAGCCCGCTTTCACGATTCGCTCGCGCAGTTCGGCTTCCTTCAGGTGAAACGCCGTTTCGTCCTTGCCGAAGAAGAGCGTCGATTCGTCCTTGCAGTAGCCGATAATCATCGGAATACCGGCAGACAGGTCCGGCGCCTTCGGATCCCAAATTTGCTGAGGAACTGAGCGGCCGTCGACGACCGGTTCCCATCGCATAGACTTGGAGGCATTGAAAAGATCGGAGGCCGGCACCTTCGCTAATTGATCCGGCTGCTTTTCATTAAGGCTAAGCTTGGCCAGCAGTTCCTTTGCGTTGGAGGTGGCCTGTTCCTTCGTATTGACGCGAAGCAGGGACCCGCTCTCGACGATTGCCTTGTGGAATAGCCCTTTCGCGCCTGGCATGGCGAGAAGCGTACTGACTTTGCCTCCGCCGCCGGATTCGCCGAAGATGGTGACGTTGTCCGGATCGCCTCCAAAGTTCGCGATGTTGTCGCGTACCCATTCCAGCGCCGCGATCAGATCGAGCTGGCCAGGATTGCCGGTCGCATATTTGTCGTCGAGATCCCCAAGATACAGATAGCCGAAGACATTGAGCCGGTGGTTGACGCCGACGAGAACCACATCCTGTTCCCGCGGAAATGTATCGGCGAAGAGCGTCAGAATGCTGGAGCCGCCGGTAAAGCCGCCGCCGTGAATATAGACCATCACGGGCCGTTTGCCTGTTGTCCCGGGTGTGAGGACATTCAGCCCCAGGCAGTTCTCACTGTCGGTCTGCTCGGCCAGATCCTTGCGGTTCTGCGATCCGCGGAAGTATTCGCCAATGGTTGGATTCAGGAACAGGTTGCCGGGGCTTTGTACGCAGCGGGGTCCGGTCTCGACTGCGTCCCGAACGCCTGCCCATTTCGCCGGCTTCGATGGAGGCAGGAAGCGACGCGCTCCGTCTGTAGGCCCGCCGTAAGGGATTCCGCGGAAGACATTGACGCCCTGCGCGGAAGCGCCGCGGACAGTACCAGAATGGGTTTCCACAGCGGGGGAATCGGCGCAGATTCCGCGCACCAATCCCGCGGTTCCGAGAAGAAGAGAATTTGTGATTAAGCGGCGGCGGCCGAGATAGGTTTGTTCCAAGGAGTTTCTCCCGGGAACAAGTTTATCTCAGACGCGCCGCAGCCGGGACTATGCCTTCGCGCGACGGCGCGCCAGGAAGGCTGCCGCAATTCCGCCCGCGGTCAACAACAGGGTGGAGGGTTCCGGCACCTGAGGAACTCCTGCTTCGGCCAGACCCGTGGCGGAAATGCCATCGAGCAGCAGCACGGAGTCAAACTGGTTGTCCGCGGTCTGGAACGGATCGCCCTGCGGATCCCGTGTGAAGTCATCGTAGATGCCGAACGAGAAGGTCACGTTCTGTCCCTCGTAGGGCGCCAGCGAGAAGGATTGGTTGATCCATCCCGATTCCACACAAAGGCTGGACCCGTCCGGAGGCGCGCTATTGACCGTACAGCCGCCAGCCTGAGAGATGTCTGACACCAGATACTTCTGCACGAGAAAGCCGTTAATACGGAACTCGGCGTAATCGAGCCCGTTATCAAACTCGTTCGTCAACAGGTTGTAGACGAAATCGATTGTCCCATTGGATCCGGGTAGAACAAAATACGGACCCGTGGAGATCATCGAGAAATCCTGGATGGGCGGGTTGTTGACACTCGGAGCGTTCGACAACTCGGCGTAGAAATTCCCTTCCTGGGGAGAGAAGCCCGTCCAGTCTGCCCCGCCGAGGACGTTCACCAGGCCCGTCGTTGGACTGACGGAGGGGAATACATTTCCGGTCACCGTCCAACCCGTCAGCCCGGATTCAAATCCGCCGTTCGTCAAAGTCGCGCCATTCAGAGATGCCGCCAGTAAACCAACCGAAAGTATGCCGTACTTCAAATTTATGATCATTATCTTGCCACCTGGACTGTATTGCTCTTTCCAATGCTTGGATTTCCAAATTCATCCACCGTCCGAACGAAGTAAAAATACGTTGTTCCCGCGGGTGCCGATGGATCCGTATAAGTTGCCAGAGCCGGATTGCCCTTGGGAGTCAGAACAGAAACCGCGTCCGCCTCGGTCTGTCCGGAAGTGTACCGGAACACCTGATACTGTCTCACAATGCTGAGGCGCACCGGATTCCAGGCCAGCCTTACCGATATTCCCGAAACGCGAGCCGACAGATTGGTCGGCGCAGGCGGATTCGTACTGATGGCGCTTTCATAGTTGTACTCGCCATTGGCGATCTCACCATTTGCAATTTCGCCGTTCGCGATTTCACCATTGGCAATTTCGCCGTTGGCGATCTCGCCGTTGGCAATTTCGCCCTCGGAGTAGGCAAATCCGCCGCTTACCTGGCGAAGATCCGCATTTGTCCAGTCGTTGAACCCGGTGTAGGGGAAATCGATGATGCCATCGTAATTCAGATCGGCAGAAATGGGCGAGGCGTCCGTGATGAGATTATTATTCCAGTCGATCACTCCGCTGGCATTCAAACTGTCAACACGGGCCATCATCACCGAGCCGTCGGTTCCGTCACAGCGCCGCAGTCTTCCCAACGGCGAAGGAGCGAAGAACCGCGTGCGGTAGGGCATCACGCCCAACCCCGCAGACTCCAGCAGGCTGGCTTCGTTGATGGTGGGCAGCACCTGGCGCGAATAGTCGAAGACGATGCCGCCGTTTTCCGCCTGCAACCCGTGCGTTTGGAAAAAGTAATTCATGACGCTCTGGTAGTTCGCCTTGCAGTTGCCATTATCGCCGCCGCCGTGACGCAGGTTCAGATTGTGCCCCAATTCGTGCAGCAGCGTTCCAGTCTGCTCTTCCACCGTTCCCACCTTGTCATCGGCGGAATTGTCGTGCCGCCATAGCCCAAGGGTAATCATACTGTCGCTGCCGGGAAGATCCGCAACTCCCGAGGCGGAATTGGCGGTGCCATCCAGCCGGTTCGGCCGCTGGTGCGCCCACAGCGAGTAGTGGAAAATGTGACGCCGGCTGTAGGAGAAATTCGCCGTGCCGCCGCCCACGCCATCCTTGTAATAGGCAAACCCGTTGGTCTTGAACTTCCAGGCGCTGGAAGGCGGCGAGGTGAGCGGTTCCGGAATGGAGTTGCTCAAGTCGATGTGCAGGTTGATGCCACCACCCGGCGCGGCCGCGAATGCCGCAATCACAGTGCTTAAGGCGGCGGCCTTTGGTTTGTGGGAATGATCCGCGGCGTCCATCCAGTCGATTTCGAGGAACAGATCGCGCACATTCGGATTGGCGCCCATCGCCGGCAGATTGATGAATGTGCCGTCCACGTCCGTGAATCCGCTGGTCTCCCAAACGTCCAACAGACCGTCGCCGTCTGAATCCTGGACCGTAGTGCTGAAGACGGCCGCGGCGAAGGTAATGGCATCGCTCACGAATGCCGACGAGACGGTCACCTGGGATGCGTTTGGAGTAACGAGGTAGCCTACGTCGAACGTCGGACTGTCCCAATACGCTCCGAGCGTGCCCTTGAAGATATCGTTCCCCAGCAGCGCTCCGTTAAAAGTCAACTGGTCGCTGTTGGTAGTGGAGTCCGCGAGCTGTCCGTCGCCAACGATCGGCGTAAACTTCGCCTGCGGACTGACTGAAGAAGCCTGATCGAACCCTTTAATAGTGAGGTTAAATTGGTCACCACTGCGGGCCAGGGTCTGGCCTCCGTCGTAGAGCACGACGGAGCGGAACGGAACGGCGGGATCGAGCGACCGGTAAACCAGCACCAGCGTGGCGCCCTCGGTGGAAGGGGCCGTCGTCAGGCTATGGCTGTCTGCGAATGTGACCGCATAATCACCCACGGGCGTGGCTTTGAAGGTTGCCGGATCAAATGTAAGATATGCAAAGACATCCGCGCGGTAAACGGCCGCCTGAGTGAATCCTGACCAGCGCGGGACGGCGACGCTGGCGATCTTTGTGCCAGTAATTTGCTTGCCGCGAATGGTCGCGGCCGCTCCGCTTGTGTTGGTCCCTTCCAGCGTCTCCCAATAAAGGTAAGCTGCGACGACATCGGCATCCGGCGGAAGACCCACCCCGGAAATGCTGATGGTCCCCGAGCCTACCCCTCTGACTCCGACACCTGCGGCGATGTAATCGCCCTTGACGAAATAGTTCTTATAAAAGTTCAGACCCGGCAGCGGTGTTGCGGCCACGGCATGCGTGGCCAGACCGGCAAGGATCAATGATAAGCGAACGTATGAATGCAAGTAATAGCCTCTGATCCACAAACATTGGGGAAGTTCGATTATAAGCTGAACCGGGCAAAAGTTAATCACCCAGGTAGCCTAGTACTTTTAGGGTTTTAGTTTCCCGCCCAGCCGCCGTTGGGCATCGATTGCCAGAGGATCTTCGTTGGTCACCTTGTGGGATGCCAGGAAGACCTTGTAGGCATCGGTGGCGCCGGGGCTTTTTAGCCCTTCCAAAGCCCGCGCAAGATAATACTGCAAAACGCCGACCTCACGATAGGTGGGCACTTCGTCCAGGTAAAGGGCGGCTGCCTCACCGCGCCGCGACATGCAGGTGCTGAATTCCGAATGCGCTTCGGTGAATGCATTGAACCCCAGATAGGCGCGGCCCAACCCGAGGTGGCCCATCCAGGTATCAGCAATTTCAATGGATTCCTTGAACAGGTCAATCGCTCCGCGCGCGTTTCCGCGCTGCAATTCGATCTGTCCGTCAATCAGCTTCGCATAGGCCTGGAAATCCTGTCCGAGCCTGGAACGTAACTCCGCCGCAAGCGCCTTGGCCTTACCTTCCTGCCCCGCGGCCAGATAAACTTCCGCGGCGGCCAACAGATTTTCTTCCTGCTTGCCGGCCGCGAGTGCTTTTTCAACCAAGGCCAGTGCCGCCGGCTTCTGTCCCCGCTGCAGCAGCGTTTGGGCCAGCAAGGTCATCTTGACAGCCGCGAAAGACGCGGACAGGTTGGCCTCATCCGCCCGAATGGCTTCCTGCAGAATCGCCGAGGCGTCCGCCAGCCGGCCCTGATACAGCGCCAGGTCGGACAAGCCGTTAGCCGAATAGGACGCACCGCGCGCGCTCAGCTCCTGGGCTTTTCGATAGGTCTCTTCCGCCTCGCCGGGCTTTCCCTGCGCCAGCAGCGTCATTCCAAGAACGATATACGCCTTGGCATACTTGGGATTGATTTCCAGCACCGCGCGGGCTTCTTTCGCCGCGCCTGCCCAATCCCCCGCGTACAGCGAGAATGCCGCCACATTCATCAACGGCAGAGCGCTCTTGGGATAAATCGCGGCGGCGCGGCGGGCTACTTCCACGGCTTTGGTCATATCGCGCCGGTAGGAATAGGCGACAGCCAGGTTATTCAGCGCCGCCGAATCAGAAGGGTACTGCTGAACCAGCTTCGACAATTCATCGATGGCGCTTTGCGTGTTCCTCACTGCCAGGTAATAACTGGCGCGGGTGCGGAACTTTTCGCGTTCCGTCATGCGGTCGATGTGGGCCATCGCCTTCTGGAAATATTGCGCCGCCTGATCGCGTTGGCCCAGATTCGCGTTGACCACGGCGAGACCGGCATAGGCGCGGCCGAAGGTCGGGTCCAACTGGATCGCCTTGTTGTAGCTGCGGATGGCATCGTCCCACCGGGCGGCAAACTGAAACTCCTGCGCCATCGCGTATTCATGCGCGGCATCCACCGACGAGGCCGAGAAGGTTTCCGCGGCGGCAAGCTTTGCCGATTCCGGCGAGGCGTCGCCCAGCGCGCGGCGTATGGGAGCCGCCAGTTTGCCCACCGCCCCCAGAACATCCTCTTTCTTCGACGTACTGGCCTCGCGCGCGACAATCTCTTTCCCGCTCAGGCCGTCAATGGCGCGGATGCGCACGACATAGTTGTCATCCTTGCGATCGATAGACCCGCCGATTACTACATTGATGCCCTGCCGGGACGCCACGAGGTAGGCTTTCGCCTCATCCATTTTTGTATTTCCGCCGTTCAACTGCGCCGAGACCCGGTGGGCTTCGCCGCGGTTGTAGCTGGTAATGAAAGAGGCGCCTTCCATGGCGATGCTCAACATGGGTTCGATGGTCCCGTCGAAGACAGGATCTCCCGTGGTGTTGGCAAAATCCGCAATCAGCATGGTTACAGGCTTGAGGTTGGCGGGAGGACCGGTGAAGTTAGCCCGGTATGTCAACACGCCGGCTATCAGCAAAACCAATGCGGCAGCCGCGCCGGCCGCCATCCAGTGCCGGCGCGGGATGACGCGCTTGCTCGCAGGCACCTTAACCGTTGGAGCGGCGGTGACGGCGCCGGCCGGCAGCGTAATCCGAACCGTCTCCGACGTCGCCGGATCGAGCCAGGCGTCCAGGTCATAAACAATCTGGTTAGCGCTCTGGTAGCGGTCGGCGACCTTCGGCTGCAGGCACTTGGAAACAATGTCGCTGAGAACCGCGGGAATGTTCGGATTCACGGCGATGGGCGGCTGCGCCCGCTCCTGCACCCGCTGCAGAAGCTGGCCCATCATCGTTTCAGATTTGAAGGGGACATCTCCGGTCAACAGTTCATAAAAGATCACGCCGAAGGTGAACAGGTCCGAGCGCGCGTCCGCTTTCGTCCCCATGGCTTGCTCGGGAGACATATAAGTCGGCGTGCCCATCAGGACGCCGGTTCGCGTGATGGAATGATCCTCCAGCGAACTGGCGATCCCGAAGTCCATCACTACGGGATGGCCCCGCGGATCCATCATGATGTTCTGCGGCTTCAGGTCCCGGTGAACCACGCCTTCGGCATGCGCGGCCGCCAGCCCGCGGCAGACGTCGGCCATGATCTGCGCGGCCTCGCGCGGCTCCAGTTTACCGGCGGCGCGGAGCTTGCTCATCAGATCCTTGCCGTCGATGAAGTCCATGCTGATGAACTTCGTTCCACCTGCCAGGCCCAGATCGAAGATGCGAATGACGTTCCGGTGCGAAATCTTGCGGGACAGAATCAATTCTTTCTTGAAGCGGTCCAGAATCTCGGGGTCGCGCGCCAGTTCCGGGCGAATCACCTTCAGGGCCACCAGACGGTCGAGTTCCCTGTCCAGGGCCTTGTAGACCGTACCCATTCCGCCTTCGCCCAGCGTCGCCACAATTTCGTAGCGGTCCCCAAGAATACTGCCGGGCGCAAAATGATTCCCTGCCGCCGAGGGAGCGAAAGGATCCATGCGCACGGTGCCGCCGTGAGTGACTTCGGCAATCACCGTGGGGACATCAAAGGGCGTGCGGCATTTGGAGCAAGAAAGCGTCCCATCCGGATAGGTAGATCCGCATTGCGGGCACTCGATTACTTTGGCCGGTCCCATGCTGGAAGGTTGACCTTTTTCCACGGCTCAGGAGGATCACGCGCTGGGTGAAAATCTACCGTCTCGTGTCTAGCGGATTTGAAACGGACACTGCGAGGCACACACGGCCCACCCAGATATACCAGGATACACCTGAAGGCCCATGCGGCTCTAAGACTATTTCGCGGGGGCCTTCAAGGGGGAGCCCTGGCGAATTTCATCGGTCGCGCGGCGGACAATCTTATCGCCGTCGTGCAGGTTTCCGGTCACTTCCAGCAGGTCGCCCTCAACGGCCTCCCGCTTGACGTCCACCCACTCCGCCCGCCCGTCCCTCTGCCGGATGACAAACGTCCGTTCCGTGGTGGTGACCACGGAGGTACGCGGAACCGTCAGCGCCAGCCCGGACTTGTGAACCGGCCATTTCACGGTGGGGTACATTCCCGGCGCCAGCAGTCCACGGTCGTTCCGCACATCCAGTTCCACCGCCATTGTGCGCGATTTGGGATCGAGGGTATGCGAACTGCGGGCGACGGTTCCCGTAAAGGTCTGGTCTGGGAATGCCGGCACTCGAAAGGTCACTATTGCGCCTTTGCTGATGATTCCGGAGGTTTCCTCGGGAACCGCCACGACGAGCCGCAGCTTCGAAATCTGCTGGAGAACCAGTAGCTGGGTATCAGACCCTGGGCCAACCAAGGCGCCGGGGTGCACGAAGCGGTCGGTCACCACACCATCGAACGGCGCTGTGATCCGCAAATAGGATTGCATCTCCTGAAGCGCATGCACGCCTGCCGCCGCCGAACGGCTGAGTTCCACCCGCGACCGCACGAGGGCTTCACCGGCCTCAAGCTGCCGCTGCACCTGGACCAGTTCGTTCTCCGCGATGGCGCCGGGTGTCTGCGCGGCTTTCTTCAGCCGCTCGTATGTACTTCTTACGGCGGCGACCTGCGCTTCGGCCTGCAGGCGGTCGGCCTCGGCCCCCTGGACCTTGGATGACGCCTCCGTAATGCGCGCCTGCATTTCCGGCGCACTCAACTCAGCCAGCAAATCCCCTTTCTTCACCCGGCTGCCGCGGTCCACCAGAACCCGCTCTACGTATCCCGCTACTCTCGCATGCACGGCAGTACTTAAGAATGGCTGGAACTCGCCGTTTAATTCGATGAAGCGCGAAGTTGGCTTGGCGGCAACCGATACCAGTTCCACCGTGGCCGCGTCGTCGCGCGGGGCGGCGGATAAGAACAGCGGGAACAGAAAAAGAAGAGACTTACACCGGCTCATAATATTGGCTCGTGGGGTCCATGGGATTGAGAGACCGGGAGGCGGAAGAAGACCCGGACTGAAGAATTGCGTACAGGGAAGGCAGGATGGTCAGTGTCGCGATGGTCGATACGATCAGGCCGCCGATCACGGCGCGGCCCAGTGGCGCGGTTTGCGCACCGCCCTCGCCGAAACCGATGGCCATCGGGACCATCCCGAAGATCATGGCGCTGGCGGTCATAAGGATGGCACGCAAGCGTCCGCCGGCGCCTTTGCGCGCCGCCCGAAGCAAAGGTGCGCCCTCGCGCCGTGATTGCTCGGCGAACGTCACCAGCAGAATGGAGTTCGCGACGGCAATTCCAATCGCCATGATGGCCCCCATGAACGATTGGATGTTCAGCGTGGTGCCCGTAAAGCGCAACATCAGGACGACACCGCAGAGCACGGCCGGGATCGTCAGGAGAATGGCAAACGCCAGGCGCACTGATTGGAAATTCGCGGTGAGGAGCAGGAAGATGGTCAGTACGGCCAGCAGCAGTCCGGTTCGCAAGCCCGAGATCGTCTGCGCCAGGGCGGGAATCTGTCCGCGGAAAGCCACCGTCACCCCTCTGGGCGGCAGACCCGATTCAGCCACCGCCGCATTCAGTTTCTGCGCTGCATCTCCCAGCGTTAAGCCTTCCAGATTGGCTGTCAGGCTGACAACCCTCTGGCCATTGTCCCGTTCAATCAGGCCCGGCATGGTCCCTGTCTTCATTACTGCAACGTCATCCAGATGCGTTTCGGCGTTGCCTGCCAGCATCACCGGGATGCTGCCCAGCGCCTCTACTCCCTGCATCCGATTCTGCGGCAGTTCCACCTGTATCTGAAATGCGTTTCCGGTGTTAGGGTCGCGCCAGTAGTTTGGCTGTGTGAATCGTGAAGACGAGGTAGCCGGCACCAGAGACCTGGCTACGTCCGTCATGGTAAGCCCGAACTGCCCGGCGCGCTCCCGGTCTATCTGGATATTCACCGTCGGATAGTTGAGTTCCTGTGCAAACTGCAGATCCCGCAAAAAGGGCAGTGCCGCCATGTGGCCCTGAACCTTGCGCGCGTAGGCGTAGTCGTCTTTCAGATTGGTGCCCATTACCGCAACCTCAATCGGCGTGGGAGATCCGAAGCTCATCACCTGGCTCACGATGTCTCCCGCCTCGAAGGAGATGCGCGTCAGCGGCAAATCTTTCGCCAGACTGGACCGCAACCGCTCGCGAAGCGCTTCTCCGCTGCTGACGCCGGGCTTCAACTGAATCTGGACAATGGCCTCCTGCGGACCGCTGGTGAACAAGTGAATCAAATCCACCGGATAACTGGATGGGACGACTCCTACGAAGTCGCTGATAATTTCAATATTCTCCGGCCCCGCGGCGCGGCGAATGATATCCAGTGCCCGCAGAACGATGCGCTCGGTTTCTTCCACCCGGGTACCTGCGGGAGCATTCAACCGGATTCGCAGAATGGGAGCATTTGCATCCGGGAATAGTTCTGTGCCCAGCGTTGGCAGCAGGAAAAATAACAAACCGCCGGCGGCCGCCAGATATACCAGCACAACAGGAAGACGGAAGCGGAGCACGACGCCCAGATAACGTTCATAAAGCGCCCGGAAAGTCTGTTTTTCCTCACCGTGTTGTTCTGCATCCTTCATCAGCCAGGTTGCGAATACAGGCACCAGGGTGCTGGAGAGCAAATAGGACGCGATCATGGCAAATCCCACGGCCAGCGACAGTGGAACAAACAGTTGCCTGCTGACCCCAAGCATGAAAAAGGACGGCACAAATACCGCGAGGATGCACAGCATGGAAAGCAATCGGGCAACCGAGGTCTGCCTGGAAGCTTCCACAATGGCGCGCGCCCGCGAGACGCCCGGCCTTAGCTGGCTGTGGATACTCTCAATGGACACGGTCGCTTCGTCCACGAGGACACCTACCGCGAGGGCCAGTCCGCCCAGCGTCATGATGTTGATGGTCTGCCCTGCCGCCCAGAGCAGGATCACCGCGCTGAGCAGCGCAAAAGGGATATTCAGCACCACGATCACTGCGCTGCGCCAATCACGCAAAAAGAGGAACACCATGAGGCCGGTAAGGCCCGCGCCCAACATTCCTTCCAGCGCCAGGCCGCGGATGGAGTTGGTGACGTAAGGCGATTGGTCGAACTCCAGCCGCACGTCAACGTCCTCCGGCACGGCGTTCTTGAACTTCGGAATGGCGGCCCGCACCGCGTTGACCACCGCGAGGGTAGAGGCATCGGAACGCTTAGTCACCGGAATATAGACTGTCCGCTTGCCATTTACGTGCGCGTAAGCGCTCACCAGATCGGTGCTGTTTTCGATGCTTCCGATGTCGCGCAGATACACGGTAGCTCCGGCCTTGGGCCGGATAGGCGTGTTCAGCAATTCCGAAAGATTGCCCCCGAGAGCCGCGTTCGTGGTTGCGATGCGATTCAAGGTTCCCGACCGCATGTTGCCGGAAGGCATCACCAGGCTCGCCTTGCTGATCGCGGAAACTGCCTCATCCGGCGAGATCCGGTACTGGTGCAACCTGTCCGGATCCAGTGTGATCACGATGGTGCGCTGGTTTCCTCCAAATGGCGGCGGCGCCGATACCCCGGGGAGTGTGGCGAAAAGCGGGCGCACGCGGTTCAGCGCGAAATCCTGGAGTTCCCCTTGCGTCCGCGTAGGGCTGTCGAAAACCAATTGACCCACGGCAACACTGCCTGCATCGAACCGTGTGATGAAGGGCGGCACCGTTCCAGGCGGCATGAAGGCGCGCGCGCGATTCACGTAACCGACGGTCTCAGACATCGCCTGGCTCATGTCGGTGCCCGCATGAAACACCAGTTTCATCAAAGTAGCGCCCTGAATGCTCTTGCTGGTGACCTTGTCGATGCCGGTGATGTAGAGGAAATGATACTCGTAGTAATAGGTCATGTACCCTTCCATCTGCGCGGGATCCATGCCTCCATACGGTTGCGCCACATAGATGGCGGGATCGCCCACCTGCGGAAAGATATCCACGGGCATCCGCTGCAGTGCCAGCCCGGCAAACAGCGCGATGGCGAGCAGTGCGACCACCAGCGTGACGGGTCTTGTCAGGGCGGCTAAGACGAGGCGCATTCTCTCCCTTTCACCTGCCGGCCTCGGCCAGGAAAGGCTGCAGGTCGCCCGCCGCCGCGGCCAGTCCGAGCAGCGCGCGCCACACGTTGAGATGGGCGAGGGCATCGTCGATTTCCGCCTGGCTCAACAACCGCTGCGCTTCGGCCACCTGATCAATGGTGCCGAGCCCGGATTCATAGCGCGCCGTGGACTGCCGGGTGGCCGCACGCGCTGCGGAAACCTGAATGGGAGTGTTCGCCGCGACAAGCCTGGCGCCATGGAGCTGGGCCAGCGCCGTATTCCAGCGAGTCCGGAGTTCGAGTACGATCTGTTCGGACCGCGCTGTCTCTGCACGGATCGTGGCGGACTGGGCGGCTTCGCGCGCATGAATCGCAGCGAGATCCATGAGTGGAATGGTGACGCTGAAGCCAACGGCGTAATTCTTTATGTTCGGCGCCAGACCGTTGAGCCCGCCAAGCTGCGTTCCGTCAAGCTGATTTCCTGAACCGCGCGCGTAGACGGCCCCTTCCAGCGCGAACTTCGGAAAATAGGAATGCTCCAATGCCCGGAGTTGGGCGCGCGCATGTTCGACTGTCGCGCCTTGCTCGAGAGCAACGGGATTTGCCTGAAGATTGGCGGCCGGTTGTTCCTCTTCGGGCGGCAATTGCAGCAGGCGCGAAGACGCAATCGCCAGATGAGCCGGGTCCACCGCCACAAACTGGGAAAGTGCCGCGCGCGCCATTTCGACTGCCTGCCGTGCCTGAATCAGCTGCGTGCCTGCCGCGGCCAGTTCCGCTTCCGCGCGGGAAGAATCGGCTCCGGGCCGCAGCTCTGCCGTCTCCAGTGCCTTGGTTGTCCGTAGCGTGCTCTCTGCCTGCTGGACCCCGGCCTGGGCCGCGGTGACAGCTTCCTGTGCCGCCGCCAGCGTGAGATAGCTGTCTACAGTCGCGGTTGCGATCTCAAATTGCGTCCGCTTGAGCGAGGCTTGAGACTGGGTTCGCGCCGCTTCTGCTACAGCGGTGTTTGCATGCCGCAGGCCGAAATCGAAAGGTTCCCACCGTACCAGCCCTCCCACGGCGGCGCCCCATGCCGATCCCAGCGAGTTGGTGCCCAGCACCGGGCCGGAAATGGAAGGAAGGACGCTCTGCGGCAACAGCATCCCGAATGTATTGTTTCTTGTCGCGCGGTTCATTTGCGCGTACGCGTCCACACGGGGGAGGTACGCGGTTCGCGCCAATCGGATTCCCGCCGCTGCCGCGTTGAGTTGTTCTTGCGACACCCGAATGGCCGGATAATTCTTAGCGGCTGCTTCGATCGCCTGGGCCAGCGTCAACTCCGCCGGCGGAGCGCCTTGCTCGGCGAAGAGCAAGCCGGAGCCCAGAATCACCTGCACCGCGAGAATGGCCCGCCTGTTCTTCACCGGTTACTCGCCTTCCATCAGTTCGTGAAATAACTCACGCACTTTCTTCTTTGCCGCCGTCAAAGCTTTTTTGCCCGCCGCAGTGGCGCGGTAGACTTTGCGGCGGGATTTCCCCTTTACCTGTTCGGAGGAGTGTAGATACCCCTTCTTTTCCAGACTGTGAAGCAAGGGATATAAAGTTCCAGGGCTGATGCGATAACCGTGACGAGAGAGCTCTTCAATCATTCCTAAACCGAAGATTGGTTCCTCTACTGCATGGTGCAGTACGTGCAGACGGATGAGGCCGGAATAGAGATCCTTATCGTCCGCGAGATCGTCATGATCGGATTTCGTTTTCGGCATTCGATTACGTTATTCGAATCCTCCCACGGCGAACCGCCTTCCGTCAAGCCAACCCTGCAATCTGATACCCGGCGAGTTTCAGAACAGGCGGGACCACCTGTGTTGCGGGAGAGCGGCCGCGCGCGATAGACTCTGGCGATGATGCGGAAAGTCCTCGCCCTCACCGTCTTCTGCTTTCCCGCCTTTGCACAGACCGCGGATACGGCCGCGCTCGACACCCAGGCGAAGGCGCTGCGGACCCTGGTGGAGCACGCACCGGAGTTGCCGCTTCAGCAAACTGAAGTCAAGCTGCAGGCGCCGGCCGCCGGCTGGGAGATCGGCTATCCATCGTCCGTCGCAATGGACAAGGCGGGCGTGCTCTACGTTCTGCAGCGGGGCGAGAAAGCGGACCCCGTGCTCGTGGTCGACCGCAAAGGAAAAGTGCTCCGCTCCTGGGGCAAGGGGATGTTTCAGATTCCGCACAGCATCCGCATTGACCCCGCCGGGAATGTCTGGACCGTGGATGCGGGCAGTTCGAATATCTTTAAATTCACACCGACGGGCGAAAAGCTCCTGGAAATTGCGGTGGGCGGTCAGCCTGCGGGGAAATCGGGCTTCGCCGGCACTACGGACATCGCTTTCGCGCCAAACGGACATCTGTATATCTCGGACGGGTACGGCAATGCCCGTATCCTGGAATACACCGCCGATGGGAAGCGGCTGCGGGAGTGGGGAAGCGCCGGATCCGATCCGGGGCAATTCCGCCAGCCTCATGGGATCGCCGTGGATGAAGAGGGAATCGTCTATGTAGCCGACCGCCAGAACGGCCGGCTGCAGCGCTTTGACGCGGCGGGAAAGTATCTCGGGGAATGGGCGAACCTGGGGATGGTGACCACGGTTGCCATCAGCGGCGGCGCTCTCTGGATTGGGACACAGCAGCGAAACGAACCCACCGGCGCAACCGGCTGGCTGATGAAAATCGACCGCCACTCGGGGCGGATCCTGGGCTATATCGGCTCGGCGCACGGCCATCACGTCGTCAACGTCACAAGCAGAGGCGACCTTCTTTCCGGGGCCAGACCCGATACTGTATTGTGGTTTCGCGGGCTGAAATAGGCGATGCATACTGATATGCCTGGATTGACACCGACGTCCGTATAGGCTATAAAAAACATACGTTTGGAGGTTTAGCTGCATGAACCGTGTCCCGTTCCTGTTGGCTCTGTCGGCGCTGGCATGCTTTGCGGCGGCCGATAC
>JBDUEM010000179.1:0-15541 GCA_040002435.1 Bryobacteraceae bacterium | reverse complement strand
ACGAGATTGAGGCGAGCGACTTCGACCGCATTATCGCAGTGAATCTCCGCGGCCCCTTCCTGTGCGCCCGCGAGGCCATCCGCCATTTTCTGCCGCGTGGCGGCGGTGTCATTCTGAACAACTCCAGCGTCCACGAAATCATTCCCAAGCCAAAGTACCTCAGCTACTCCATTAGCAAGGGCGGGATGGAAAACCTCACCAAATCCCTGGCGCTCGAATATGCGGGAAGCGGAATCCGTGTGAATGCTGTCGGTCCGGGCGCGGTGGTGACCCCGATCAACAAAGCCTGGATCGACAACCCGAAGGCACGCGGCGAAGTGGAGAGCCACATTCCAATGGCGCGCGCCGCTGCCTCTGACGAGATCGCTTCCGTGTTCGCATTCCTGGCGTCTGACCAGGCGTCCTATGTCACCGGTCAAACCATCTTTGCCTGCGGCGGACTCACGCTCTATCCGGAATTTCGGGTAGCTTGGTCGTCAGGAGAGTAGCAAGAAATCATGAAACTCGAAAGCAAAGTTGTTTTGATTACGGGCGCGAAAGGTGGACTCGGAACCTTCGTGACGAATGCGTTTCTGGAATCCGGCGCCAGCGTGATTGGGGTTTCCCGCTCGATCAAGGCCACGGACTTTCCGCATGCCCGGTTCTCGGCCGCACAAGCCGAATTGTCCAGCGCGGCCGAAGCCCGGGAGCTGGTAGCGAAATTCCCAAGAATTGATGCGCTGGTCCACCTGGTTGGAACGTTCGCAGGCGGCCAATCCGTAGCCGTTACGGATGAGGGCACCTTCGAGCGGATGTTCAGCACGAATTTCAAGTCGGCTCTTCACCTGATCCAGGCCGTGCTCCCGATGATGCGCGAGTCTGGCGGAGGACATATTCTGGCAATCGGCAGCCGGGCAGCCGTGGAGCCGCAGCCGGGCATCGCCGCCTACGCAGCTTCCAAGGCGGCTCTACTCACGCTGATCCGGACTGTGGCACTCGAGAACAAGGACAAACAGATCTCAGCCAACATAGTCCTGCCGGCCACCATGGATACCCCGGCCAACCGGTCGGCTATGCCCGCCGCGGACTATTCCAAGTGGGTGCAGCCCGCGGAAGTCGCAAACATGTTGAAGACGCTTGCCGCAAGCCAGCCCGGGCAAATCAGTGGCGCGGTGATTCCGATCTACGGCGGGGAGCTCTAATCCATGGCCGCCGTCGAATGGATCCTTTATCTCTTGACGGCGTATGCTCTGGCTGGAGTGCTGTTTGGAGTTGCCTTTCTGACGGCCGGCATCGCCCGGGTCGATCATGGTGCGGCCGGGTCCGGCGTGGGATTCCGGCTGCTGATACTTCCAGGTGTGGCCGCACTCTGGCCACTGCTGCTGTTGCGCTGGATAGGTGCAAGCCGATGACGCGGCCCATGCGCAGAGCACACTGCTGGACCTGGACCGCGCTGGCCATCCTTGTGCCGCTTCTCTTTATCGCGGCACTTTCCGCGCGCCGTCCCAACACGCCGCGAAATGCCACTCTGTCTTGGGAGAAGCTTCGATGAGCGTTGGATATCAAGCCGTCGGATGGAATCGCCAGAAGCGAATTTACGACGGTGTCCTTGCCGGATTCGTGATCGTCTACCTGGGCATATTCGTAGGGGCCGGCGCGGTGGTTCATCCCAACGCTACTGCGGAAACGCTTCTCATCCGGGCATTCGGAACGCTGGCGCTCCTGCTGCTCCACGTCATCTTGTGTATCGGACCCCTCTGCCGCCTGAACCGGCGGTTCCTGCCGCTGCTCTATAACCGCCGGCACCTGGGCGTCACGATGTTCCTCTTCGCCTTGGCCCATGGCGCTTTTTCATTGATTCAGTTTCACGCCCTGGGCAACCTGAATCCGTTGGTCAGCTTGTTTGTCAGCAATACGCGATACAACAGCGTCGCTGATTTCCCATTCCAGGCGCTGGGCTTCTTTGCTCTCGTGATTCTGTTCCTGATGGCTGCGACGAGTCATGATTTCTGGCTTCACAATCTCACCGCTCCTGTCTGGAAGCGCATCCACATGCTGGTTTACCCGGCCTATGCTTTGCTTATCGCGCATGTGAGTCTCGGCGCACTGCAATCGGAAACAAGCCCCTGGCTGGCGGGTTTGTTGGGCCTTGGGATGGTCGTCGTAATCGGGTTGCACCTCTCGGCGGCAATCAAAGAATGCCGCCTGGACCGGGAATGCACTGAAGCCGTCGCGGGCGGTTTCGTCGAGGTCGCCGACGTGCAGAGCATTCCGGACAACCGGGCGAAAGTGATCACGCTGTCAGGAGAGCGGGTAGCAGTGTTCCGTTACGGCGGGAAGGTTTCCGCCATCTCCAATGTCTGCCGGCACCAGAACGGACCGCTAGGAGAGGGCCGCATCATTGACGGATGCATCACTTGTCCCTGGCACGGGTATCAATACCTGCCTGATTCCGGAGCCTCGCCGCCTCCGTTCACCGAGAAAGTACCGACATTTCAAACGAAGATCGTCGGGAATAAGGTCCTGGTGCATCCCTGCGCACACGCGCCGGGAACACGCTTGGAGCCTTCCGTGATATGAACGACGAATTCTATATCGGATACTCGCCGCAGGCGCCTGCCGGCTTGAGCGGCTTCGTCATGCGGATAGTTGCCGTGCTGATCGGGCTCGGCGTAATGGTGGCCATTCTGCTGGTCTACAGCCAGGCGCCCTTCGCTGCCAGCGTCTTCCAGTATCAGCAATACCGGGATTACACAGGAACCATCGAATCCTGGCCATACCCGATGCTGCTGACGGGCGATCACCGCTTCCTCCTGGTCGCGCCCGGCAAACACGGGTTCACTGAGAACGCGATGCACGTGCGGCTGAAGGGCGCATTGATTCGCCGGGATGGCGTCGAGATGCTCGAGGTGCTTCCTGGCTCGTTGACGCCCATTGACGATGCTCCTCGGGTACCCGACATGGAAGCCGATTTAGGTCCCATGACAATGACCGGCGAGATTGTGGACAGCAAGTGCTATCTGGGCGTGATGAATCCCGGGCAGGGAAAGGTTCACCGCGATTGTGCTGTCCGATGCATCAGTGGCGGCGTTCCACCCGCGTTCGTTGTCCGCGATGCATCGGGTGAATCGAAAACGATCCTGCTTATTGGGGCCAAGGGAATGCAGATCGGAGAGCCTGTTCAGATCAGCGGACGCCTTATTCGGAAGGGCCCGCTCTACGTGCTGGAAGCTACGAAGGAATAACCACCGTGCCAATACAAACAATGCTTGGCCTCAGCGCCATTGCTGAGACCTACTCCGTTCTGCGCTCGCAGGGTCCGGAAAGGCCCATCACTGAGCGCCTGCTGGATCACCTGGAAGTAAAGTACAACATTGCCGCGAGGGACCTGGAACTGATCCCACGCAAAGGCGCTGTGCTGGTGGTGGCGAATCATCCCTTCGGAATGCTGGAAGGCGCAGTGCTCGCGACGGCAATGCTGCGCATACGGCCCGATGTGAAGTTCCTGGCCAACAGCATGCTGACCGTGGTTCCGGAGTTACGCGACCTGGTGATCGCCGTCGATGTGGCGGGTTCCCCGGCGGCGAATCGCAGCGGAATGCGGGCCGCCCTTGAGTTTCTGCGGGGCGGCGGATTATTGGTCGTCTTTCCTGCCGGCGAGGTTTCTCATTTTCAATGGGGGCAATGGTCCATTACCGATCCTGCGTGGAGCCCGTCCATCGCACGGATGATCCGGATTATCGCGCGGAAGGGCGCGGCATTGCCGGTAATTCCGGTGTACATCGGTGGAGCAAACAGTCTGCTTTTCCAGACTGCGGGAATGGTTCACCCGCGTCTGCGCACGGCGCTGCTGGCTCGTGAGCTGCTGAACAAGCGACGCAAGCTGGTGGACGTTCGAATCGGCCGCCCGATCGACAGCGGGAAGCTGCTTGCTCTTCAGACCGATGAGGAACGCACGGAGTACTTGCGCTGGCGGACCTATCTGCTGGC
This sequence comes from Bryobacteraceae bacterium, assembly GCA_040002435.1. Taxonomy (GTDB): domain Bacteria; phylum Acidobacteriota; class Terriglobia; order Bryobacterales; family Bryobacteraceae; genus JANXXV01. The sequence continues at coordinate 11,572 of JBDUEM010000179.1, read as the reverse complement.
GAACCGGAGTCAGTTCAAGCCCAATACGCGGCTGCCGATGGCCGCGCGCCGGCGTAAGCAGCTTGAACCTGTCGCGGCGGCGTCGAATGCCGCCGAGATGACCAGGGAAGTGGCTTCGCTTGAGTTGCTGGACCGCTCCGGAAATCTTGAAGCCTATATCACGAGCGCGGACCGCATACCTGCAGTGCTCCGTGAGATCGGGCGGTTGCGGGAGATCACCTTTCGCGCGGTTGGCGAGGGCAGCGGCAAGCCCTGCGATCTGGACTACTTCGATGACTGCTACCTTCATCTGTTCGTGTGGAATGCGGAGAAGCGCGAAGTGGTGGGCGCCTACCGCTTGGGGAAAGCGGACGGGCCTTTGTACACGGCCTCGTTGTTTCAATACAGCAGTGAATTTCTTTCTAAACTGGGGCCGGCCCTAGAACTGGGGCGCTCCTTCGTTCGCGCCGAATACCAGAAAGGGTTCACGCCGCTGTTGCTGCTTTGGAAGGGCATCGGCAAGTTCGTCGCCAGAAACCCGCAATACAAAACGCTCTTCGGTCCCGTGAGCATCAGCAACCAATACAAATCCATCTCGCGTGAGTTGATGGTCTCGTTTCTGGAGCGCCACGCATCCCTGCGGGGCTGGGCGGGACTGGTGACCAACCGGAATCCGTTTCGGCCGCAGCGCCCCGCGGGACTGCTACAGCCGAAGGTCCCTGCCACGGTATTTGGACTCGATGAACTGTCCGACGTTGTTTCCGATCTCGAACCGAATCACGCCGGAGTGCCGGTGCTGCTGCGGCAGTACTTGCGGCTCGGCGGCAAACTGCTGGGGTTTAATGTGGACCCCGAATTCTCCAATGCCTTGGATGGGCTGATCCTCGTGGATCTAACCCAGACAGAACCGAAACTACTGGAGCGATACCTCGGGAAGGCCGAGGCTGCTCAATTTCTTGCCTTTCAGGAGGGCGAACATGTCACACAGTAAGACATTTATCATCACCAGTTGGGTACTGCGCGGAACCGCCGCGGTCATCCTGCTGCAAACCTTGTTCTTCAAATTCACCGGCGCTAAAGAATCGGTCTACATTTTCTCGACACTGGGGCTGGAGCCGTGGGGCAGGATCGGTTCCGGGGTAGTCGAATTGATCGCGGCGGTTTTATTGCTGCTACCGAGCACTTTGATCTTCGGAGCGGCTCTGTCTCTGGCTGTGATCAGCGGCGCTATTGCCGGGCACCTGACGAAGTTAGGAATTACGCTCCCTGCCGTTGGCGACCATGGTGAGCTCTTCGCTCTGGCAGTAGTTGTGTTCCTCTGTTCGGCTGCATTGCTCGTTTTGCACCGGCGCGAACTGCCTATCTGAAATCCCCGCCTCCCGATTCCTCGCTCCAATCTCAAATGCCAGGGCCCACTGCTGAAACATCACGCGGTAGGCCTCCCACACACTTACTGCCGGGTCATAAATGTGAGTCGCCTCTGAGGCGACGCCATTCAATTCAATGACGCTGAAAATGCCGCGCTGCAATGCCTCGACCGAGGGAGTACGGACATCGTAGCGGCCGAAATAGAAGCCTGGATGCGCCTTGCTCACCCTGTCAACCGACTCCTCCAGAGCCTGCGTGCGGTATCGACCGCCGTCCAGAAAGATGGCGCCGCGGCAATGCGATCCAATCTCAACCAGTTGGACACGTTCACCGGCGGCCGGCACATTTTGCATAGGAGTTTTGCAAGACTTCTTGTAACTCGCGGCAATGCAGGAAGCTCGGGAATCGCGCTGAATCAACTCAGCCAGAGTGCTGTAGCCGTCTCCGGTGACAGAGGGAAAGGTCTTGTGAGTGATTGAGAAGAGCTTGCCGTTGGCCTCTCCGGGAAACCGGCAGTAGAAGAGTCCGAATTCCACTCCGGCGATGTAGCGTTGCATGATGGTGGCTCCAGTGGCACTGCCAAGATAGGCTTCCAACTCCTCCCGGTTCCGGATGATTGCCACGCCCGATCCACGCTCGCCGACGTCGGGTTTCAGAACGACGGGAAACTTCAACTGACGCCGCATCATGAATTCATCAGCCTCTCCGGGGCTCGATACCAGGGCAAAATCCGCCACCGCGCCGGGCTCGCGGCTGAGATGCGTGAGAATGTCGGCCTTCGATTCTCCGGTTAAGCCGCCCAATGGAATGCCGGGGTTGGCCAAAGTGAATACGGTGAAGGAGCGGTGCTTGATTGCGAGGAAGACGAAGTAGGGGATCAGCGGAACGTACGCCGCCCACATGGGCCAGAACTCCCATCGAAACAGGCGGGGTGAGCGCAGCAACCGCAGCACCAGCACCATCGCCACGAGCGTCAACACAATTCCCTTGTTGAAAAAGTGCTCACCGAACAAAACGGTGGCGCCTACGAGGAGGGGAGTCCAGGCGGCCGCGGCGAAGAGGAAGTAGCCGCTAAACTGCCAGAATCGAGTGCGTAGAAAGCCAGCGGCGAGGTACGTCGGCAGGCGCAGACCCGGAGTGAAGCGGCTGAGCAGAATGACGGTGGGTCCGCGCTCCGCAATCCACTCCGAAGCCTTTGCCAGTTTCCCAGGCGGAATCCACCGCGATACGGACTGTCCAAACAGGCGGCCTGCTGCATACAGCGCCAGGTCGCCGAAGAAGATTCCGGCCAGGCAGGCAGCGGTGCCTGCGAAGAAGTTGAGATGACCTTGGGAGATGAGGACGCCAGTGGCAATACAAGTCAGGTCTTCACTGGCAAATGTGGCTAACGCAATCAGAAGGTATTGTAAGGGCATTGAATTGAACTCCTACCCGCTCGCACGGGGCAGCGGGCGTGTAGAAGAAGTCGATGTGTGTGTCCGAAACTTTCACCCGGCTGCAACTTACGGTTTCCGCGTCGGGGCGGTGCATACAGGCTGAATAGGCATCGCGACTTTCGCCATGGCTCTTATGGAACAATTCGAGAACATCCACGTTCAGCCGGCCTTTGAGCTGCACCAGCCGGTCCAACTCTGCCCGGCGCCGCGCGCGTACTTCGTCAGTGTCGAAGGACGAGGAGATTAAAGGCATATAACGGTCGCCGTCGAGTACCACCGCCAGATCCTTGCCGTCCCACTCGAGTATGGCGGCGGGCAGGTCCGGTTCCAGCGCAACTAGAGTAAACGGCGCAAACACCGAGAGCTCAGTCTGCGATGTGCGCCCAACGGCATCGTCAACTGACTGTGCGGATATTAGATCCAGAAGCAAGAGCCCCCGGCTCTTGTGGTTGCCGCTGCGCGGCCCATTCCCATTCAACAGACAGAGCGACACGCCGAATTCGTTCACGCCGATCCAGGATCCGCCGAAATCGCCGTCCGAGGGAGCAATGAATCGAACGCCATCCCGAATTCTGACGATTGGCGGAGTCGCTCTGGCGCGCGTACGTTTCTCATCGCGGTTGCAGAGCAACTGGTACCCGCCGTCGTCGTGGACCCAACTGACGGTGCACATCAGGCAGCGGCCCGGGCGGCCAAATAGCGCAGAGTGGAAGGAGCCATTCCGAAGTCCGGGTCCACGGCGACCCCGTGCGCCTTCAGAGTCATTGCAATCAGGGCGAAGTGATGGACGGTGTGGCTGCTTAACACATGCAACTCGCGTCCGACCGAAGACGTGAGATAGCCGTAGCCCTCCAGCCTCACCCAGACAATACAATCCCCGCGAAGACTGGCTGTCGTCTCCAGACGGTGGAGAATAAAGCCGATCTTGACGGCGGCTGCAGCCCGGCTTCGTTCGACGGCTTCATCACGCTTTCTGGCGTCGTAGTCGATGTGCGACGTAGAAAGCCCGTCCAGAAAGCATTCATAGAACTCCATGATGTGCCGCAGGTGCCCGCCAACGCGATGCGGGACCAGTGACTGCGGCGAAGTGGAGAAGGTCTGATCGTCGATTTCCTGAATGATCGCCTGCACCTGCCTCAGCCACTTGATATTGGCTTCCACCAGCGCCGTTTGCCGTTCGTATAGTTTGTTTTCCATTGCGGTCTATGGCGATGTTATCCGGCCCCGTGAGGCATTTATTCCCGGGAATATTCGGCAAGTTCACGGGCATTACGAGTGCAACATGCAAACCCCAACCGCATCGATTGAGTATCACTGGCCGGAATACTTGATGGAGGCTTCCGGCCTCGGCATCTTCCTGTTCGCCGCTTGCGCCTTCGGCGTTCTGTTAGGTCACCCCGCGTCACCCGTGAACCAGGCAATCTCAAGCGATCTGGTGCGGCGCATGCTGATGGGAGTCGCCATGGGCACGACGTCGATCTGCCTGGTCTATTCGCCCTGGGGACAACGCTCAGGAGCACACTTCAACCCAGCTTTCACACTCTCTTACTACTTTCTGGGAAAAGTGAAAGGCTGGGACGCCATCTTCTATATCACGGCTCAATTTGCCGGCGGTGTCGCAGGTGTGTTTCTGGCGGATTTGATTATCGGGTTTCCACTGCGTCATTCCGCAGTGAATTATGTTGTGACCGTACCTGGACCGGCAGGACCAGGCACCGCATTTTTAGCCGAGATTCTGATCTCGCTCACCATGATGTTCACCGTCTTGGCCGTCTCGAATTCCAAGCCGCTCCACCGCTGGACGCCGCTGTTCGCGGGTTTCCTGGTGGCCTTGTACATCGCCGTTGAATCTCCCGTATCGGGGATGAGCATGAATCCCGCACGTACCTTCGGCTCGGCCTTTCCGGCGCAGGATTGGAATTCTCTCTGGGTCTATTTCACCGCGCCGCTGCTGGGCATGTTCGCCGCCGGCCAGCTTTACCGTGTCCGGCGGGGCGCGAACGGAATATTTTGCGCCAAACTGTATCACCCGAATGGTAAGCGTTGCATCTTCCGCTGCAACTTCGCAGCACTCTAGGAGCATTTCACATGAATCACTATGACGTCATCATCATCGGCACTGGCGCCGGCGGTGGAACACTTTCCTACAAACTGGCTTCAACCGGCAAGCGTATTCTCATTCTGGAGCGCGGCGATTATGTCCGGCGTGAAAAGGACAACTGGAACACCCGCGCCGTCAATGTGGAAGGGAAGTACCAGACCAAGGAAGTCTGGCACGACCGGGACGGCCATCCACTGCATCCCCATACAAACTACTGCGTCGGCGGAAACACCAAGTTTTACGGTGCCGCGCTGTTCCGCCTGCGCAAGGAGGACTTCGGCGAGATCCATCACTACGGCGGACTTTCTCCTGCCTGGCCCCTCTCCTACGACGATCTGGCGCCCTATTACGCCAAGGCGGAAGCCATGTATAACGTACATGGGAACAGAGGAGAAGATCCTACTGAGCCGCACGCCTGTTGCGCTTATCCTCACCCCGCGGTAAGCCACGAACCCCGTATGCAAGCTCTGAGCGACGACTTTGAGCGGCTGGGCCTGAAGCCGTTTCATACTCCGCTCGGCGTCATGCTGGACGAGCGCGATCCGCGCAAGAGCAAGTGCATCCGCTGCGGCACGTGCGACGGATTCCCCTGCCTGGTGTATGCAAAGTCCGACGCGCAAGTCTGCTCCGTGGACCCGGCGCTAGCCATGCCGAACGTCACCCTGTTGACCAACGCGATGGTGGAAAAGCTGGAGACCAGTCCGTCCGGAAGGGAAGTGTCGAAAGTGATCGTCAAGCGGGACGGAGTACGGGAAGAATATTCCGCGGACATCGTAGTGGTCTCCTGCGGGGCTATCAACTCGGCCGCTCTTCTCCTTCGCTCCGCAAACGAGCGTCATCCGAGAGGCCTTGCCAACGGGTCGGACGTGGTGGGCCGGCACTATATGGGGCATATCAACTCGGTACTGATGGCTCTCTCGAAATGCCCCAACCCCACGGTGTTTCAAAAGACGCTATCGGTGAATGACTTCTATTTCGGCGCGCCCGACTGGGAGTACCCGATGGGCCACATCTCCTTTGTGGGCAAACTGGACGGCGAGACCTTGAAGGCAGGCGCCCCCGCTATCGCGCCGGGCTTCACGCTGGACCTGATGGCGAATCATTCGCTGGACTTCTGGCTCACCTCGGAAGATCTGCCCGATCCCGACAATCGCGTGACGCTCGACCGCGAAGGAAATATTGTCCTTTCCTACCAGTTGGCGAACGAAGAAGGGCACAACCGGCTAATCGCAAAGTTGAAGCACCTGCTGCAGCAGCAGACGGCTTGCGGCATCCATGGCCATAGCTGCCACCAGGGCGTTTTTGCCCGGAATCTATTTCTTGGGCAGCGCATCCCATTGGCCGGCGTGGCGCATCAAAACGGCACCATACGCTTCGGGCACGATCCTGAGACATCAGCGCTGGATGTCAACTGCAAGGCGCACGACCTGGACAACCTGTACGTGGTGGACGGCAGCTTCTTTCCGTCCAGCGCCGCGGTAAATCCCGCGCTGACTATCATGGCCAACGCACTGCGCGTCGGAGATCACCTGATCGGGAGGTTCCACTAAAATGCTTCGCCGAACATTTCTAAGCCTGATTGTTCTTGTCACCGCGATTGGCGCTTCCGACCGCAAGCCGTTGGTTTCGACGGTTGACTCCATCGGACTCACGGTATCCGATCTCGACCGTTCCGTCGATTTCTATTCAAGAGTCCTCGCCTTCGAAAAAGTATCGGAAGGCGAGGTCGACGGATCGGCCTATGAGCATCTGCAGGGCGTTTTCGGACTGCATACGCGGACGGCCCGTATGCGGCTGGGCGGTGAGTTCATCGAACTGACCGAATACCTGGCGCCGAAAGGGCGTCCTGCCCCGGCTGATTCGCGCAGCAACGACCGCTGGTTCCAGCACATCGCGGTCATTGTCAGCGACATGGACCGCGCGTATGCGGTCCTGCGTGAACACAAGGTGCAGTTCGCATCCACAGCGCCGCAGCTGCTGCCGGAGTGGAACAAGAACGCGGCCGGCATCCGTGCGTTCTATTTTCGCGATCCCGATGGACATCCGCTGGAGATCCTCGCGTTCCCGCCTGACAAGGGCAACACGAAGTGGCATCAGGCTTCAGAAAAGCTGTTCCTGGGAATAGATCACACCGCCATCGTGATTACAGACACAGAGAAAAGCTTAGCGTTCTACCGTGACATCCTCGGCATGCAAGTGGCCGGAGAGAGCGAGAATTACGGTCCCGAACAAGAGCGGCTGAACAATGTGTTTGGAGCCAGGCTCCGCATCAGCGCAGTAAGAGCCGCCTCCGGCCCCGGCATCGAGTTCCTGCAATACCTCGCTCCGGGGGACGGCCGCCCTTATCCGCCAGATGAACGGTCGAACGATCTGATTCACTGGCAAACCAAGTTCTCCGGCATCAGCGCGGCGGAAGCCGAGCAGGATTTCCGGAAGTTCCGATCCACCTTCATTTCGACCGGAGTCGTGCAGTTGCCGGAGGCGAAGGCGATCATTGTTCGCGATCCCGACGGCCACGCCGTACAGATCGCGGAAGAGTAGCGCAACCCAAATCACAAGGAGAAGTTGTATGAAACAGATCAACCGTATGATGTCCGTTTTCGCGCTGGCAGCCATGTTTATCGCCGCCAGCGTCACATTTGCCGCCACGAATGGCGATGTCCACACCACTGCCACCTTCCAGGGCCCAAAGGCGAACACTGGTACCGCGATGCACACTTATGAGAATGGCAAGAGCGTTCTGCGCGTTTCCGCCGATTTCAAGGTGCCTGACACGCCAGCCCCAACTTGGCGCGTGGTGGATTCCAATGGCAACATCTACACACTCGATGCGTTCAAGATCAAGGGCGGTGAGAAGCGCCAGGTGGTTGTTCCTTCCTACATTCCGAACGTCGCCAAGGTGCAAGTGTACTGCGCATTTGCAGAAGTGATCCTGGGCGAGACCAGCTTTTCCTCACCGGTAAAGTAGAACGATTTCTTCCTTCCAGGGAGATGCAGCCGACGCGACATTGGCTGCATCCCCTGTCTTTGTTATGGAATATCCGCTTCAAAATTCCCCAGAGTCCATGAGACCGGATTTGTAGAGCCCGACGTTTTTACGAACCGGCCAAAGTCTGTAATCAACGCTACGCCCTCCATCGATCCCGAGCTTGCATCCAGTTTCCCCACCACGACCACACCGTCTCCCTTTTCGAGATCGCTGAATTCCATTGGCAGCAGGTGATGTTCAGATGGTCTATTATCTGGATCCAACATGAAAAGCGACGGAGGCTTGATGCGAACCGAAATCGTTTGGCCGGCGTCCGCTTCCTGCAAGGCCAGTGTTTCATTTATGGGCTGAAGGGAATCGATGGTTCCGGCAACGGCCTGGAAATCACCAATCCAGATTTGATTCGCTCTAATCGAGTTCCCTCCGTCAAATGTTTCGCCGCGAACGTAAACCCGGTTGCCAACGTGAATCTGCGGCCGGCGGCTAGTCACGTATTTCAAAGGCCGAAGCAAACGCCGGATTTCCGCCGGATTTGTTGCATCCACGAGGATGTCGCGAGTCGAACCGCCGCGGAGCTCGGAGTGCAGTACAAAAATTCTCGCCTCCGGCTCCGCGATGACGACCGTTCCGAATGCACCGGAGTTCAACCACGACGCGATCGCCCGTTTCTGTTGGCCCTCAATCTGCCGCCGGTTGACAACCAGGACCTCGGAAACCTTCTTGCTACCGGGATTGACACCAGGCAGGGCACAGATTTCGTCTCCTGCGTCCATTGATTCGGGTCCAATCCGTTCCCCGGCAAACGAGGTGTCGCTGGTAATCGGCAAGCGGATGAATGCGGTCCCTTCGTCGAAGGGTAGTTCCATAAGCTCTCCAGACGGGCTCTTCAAACCAATCTCGTTCAGCACCGGGTCTATGGAGAACAGCTGCCCCGACATCTTACAGCCGTGGTCTGCCGGCTGGCCGCTGAGCATGCAAGGCAGGAGCGATGCCGCGAGCACGATTTCCAGTTTCATGTGGGGTCTCCTTTACCAGCGGATGCCGATGGAAACCGGCACATAACTGGTTCCCGGGCCATCCGTGAAGGCATGGTTGTAGCGTGATTCCACGTAGAGCTTTGCACCGCTCTCCCTTAGTGCGTACGTCAAACCGCCCCCCGCATCCAGGCCGCCTGTGGTGGAGGTGACCGATCCAAGAATCTGATTGGTAGGAATTCCAATGGCTCCGAAAATCGGATTGAATACTGCTTCCGTGGCCGGGCTGGTGAACTCCAGCTTCCGCTGATAAAGGCCGCCGCCGCCCGTAAAATACACACCGATCCTGTGTCCCAATGGAAGGCGCACGATAGGGTTCGCCGTCAGCGACCAAATGTGGGCGTTCCCATCCGGCACGTTGAGTGCGTTCAAAGTAGTTGTGCTGAAGCCCAAGGCGTTGTATTGAAATTCGCCGACTATGCCGAGCAGTGGACTGAAGTTGTAGCCTCCGCCCGTCGAAATATTACCCGATCCCTCAAAATGGTCGGCGGTGGCGCCGGCGGGTGCTGTGAAGCCTCCGGCGATATTGAAGTTCCACTTGTGGAACGCGGTCTCCTGCGCTGCGCCGGAAGACGCAAACAACACGGCTGCTACGCCGGTGAAGATGACTTTCGAAAAGTTGCAGTTCATGATTTCTCCCTTTACTCCGTCGGACGCCAGAATAGGCGCATCGGGCTGCAGTCCCGTTCCTACCGCCCGGGATGGATCTTCGAGGGGCTGAGAACAGTAGGGAAGAACCAGTGAGTGCGGCTCGCCTTCGATTCAAGGGCGCGAGCTAACGTCCATGGAAAACCAAACGCGATCGCGAACTGGAATGCCATCGACTTCCAGGCCCACGTAGCCGTCTGCGGCACTGAACGCATCGCGCTCGATGCGCTCCATACGGAATCCGAGGCGTTGATAGAAACGGAGATTGCTGATGTCGGCGGATGCCGTGGCAGTCAGCACGCTCGTGGCGCCTGCTGAAACTGCGCGATCAAGGGCAGCACGAACTAGTGTGGAACCGATACCCTTACCCTGCCGGCCGTCGAGTACCGCGAGCGATTTGATTTCCCAATCAGAACCGGTGGAGACCAGTTGCACGTGTCCGACGATTCTCCCTGCGATGCGCGCAACCAGCACTTCTCCCAACTCAATGTACGAAGCAATTGCTGATGGAGAGTCATCTGCTTGCGAGAACAACGAGAGAATTTCCGACCGCGAACCGGAAAATGGTTCGACAACGGCGGCGGAATGGTGATCGACGATGTCAGGATCAATCGCTTTCTTGAAGTATTGAATCTGTTCCGTGGGCAGGAAACCGATACCGGCATGAGCCTCGCGGCTTACCTGGTTATCGAGAAGCGTATCGGACGTCAGTTCAAGGTAACCGTGCTTGCGGCACCACTCTTCAATGGCAACCATTAGCGCGCGACCGACACCCCTGCGGCGGATATCCGCTTCGACGAACCAACCTTCCACGTGAGGGCAAGGCGCACTATTGGCGCCATCCACCCACGGCCGGATGGCAAATGACGCGAATCCGCCAAGCGAACCGGTCTGCCGCTCCCAGACGAAGAGTTGTTCGCCTTGAAAATCACAGTCCCCGGCGTCGGGCCAAAGCTGGCGCGCCAGGGCCTGCACCTGGCTCAACTCCGAGCCGCGCATCGGCCGTACACGGCCCGCGGAGTTAGATCCCCGTACCGATTGCTTTTCCACCCGTGCGGCGCCGTCTGCCGGCCATGAGGTAAACGTTTGCCCGCGGCTCGAAGAGAGGATCCGCAGAGGCCTCGATGCCATCGACTCGCGGGATGGGATCGAAGATGATTTGCTGCTGTGCGGCTGCGTTGTCCGCCACAACTTCTGTCAAACTGATTTCTCCGAACGTGAGCAGCTGACGGGTTTCAGGCCAGCGGACCGTGGCATCATCGACCGTGTCGCCGTCCTCTCCCAACTGAACCAGGATTCTAAACTTGACCGGACCTTTAGCGACCCGCTCCTTGATTTCGTCGAAGAGGAAGTTTGGAGACTGTGCCGCCGTCTGCGCTTCATCCAGATGTTGTTCGCCGGCCACCGGCAGGATCCTGTAGCGGCCAAATCGCGTCCCTCCGGTCGCATTGGTGAATTTGAACGCGGAGACGGCAAAATACTTTTCCGTTCCAAAACTCACCGGGATCGGCTTGGGAATCTGCACAAACGTCAACGCCGCGGGATGCCCGCCCAGAAACTGTTCAATGGCGTTCGGGTGCGGTCCGGCCGGATCAGTGGCAATCAGCGCGTTAATAAACTCCAGGAATCCGTCCGCCGTGCGCGCTGGGAACGCGTCAACCGAATGACTGACGATATCCGTATGAACATGGTCGGCAAGTTCGAAACGGAGAGCAAAACCACGCGGGCTGGCCTCCCCCTGCGTGTCGGCAACCGTGGGGATACCCGCGAAGTCTGAAAAGCGCACCGTTACCGGCGTGGAGTCCCGCTGAATATGCGGTGCGCGCGTAAGCGAGGCTGCCTCCGCTGATGGCTTAAATACGCCCTTCAGCAGAATGCCTTTGGCATGAGCGGGTCTAAAACCGGAATGGACGCCGCCGTTCACTTTGTCGAAACCTTCGATGACGTCTTTGCTAAGGGCGAGTAGTTTTTCGTCCGAAGATAGTGGCATGTTTGGGTTCTCCTATAGCTAGTTTAG
>JBDUEM010000178.1:0-15580 GCA_040002435.1 Bryobacteraceae bacterium | reverse complement strand
AAAAAAAAGAGGCGCCCGGTTCCCCGGGCGCCTCTTTTGACAAACAACCTCTTTCGATATTCGCTTAGAAGATCAAGCGAACGCCGAGCCGAATTACGCGGAAATCCTGATAGGCTCCGAAATTCGGGTTTGACGCTGCGAACGCGCTGCTGTAGTTGTCAAGGGTAGTCGACGGACCACCGCCTGCGCGGTAGCTGGCACCAGGCAACCCATAGATCGCGTTATACGCCGGGGAACTGATATTCGGTCCCACGAACTGCTTGGGATCGTAGCCCTTGAAGAACTGGCTGAGGGGAAGTTGGGCAGCGGAAACCGCACCTGACCGGTTCAACTGAGTCACGCGGGAAATAACCGCGGCCTGGTTGAACAGATTGATGAAATTCGCCGAGAGCTTCACGCTCATCCGTTCCTTCAGTTTGATGGTGTGCGAAACGAGAAGGTCGGTCTGCGTAAAGACAGGAGTCCGGCCCATGTCGGCGCGCCCATAAGGGAACGTCGGGGCGGACAAGTAGATGAAGCTGGTGGTGTCGGGCGTACCGCTGTAAGCAAGCTGGTTCAGACCAAAGTTCGTGCTGCCAACCTTGCTCTTCAGTTCATAGTTACCGAAGAACTTGAAGGTATGCGGACGATCCGTACCCAGCAGGCCAAGGACGTTTTGCTGGCTGCCGGTTGCGTCGAAGTAGTAATAGGGAAGATCGAACGCACGCGAAACACCCGGGTCGGAGCGTCCGGACTCATCCGAATTAGCTGCGCCAGAGTAATTGCCAAACAGACGGCTCCAAGTGTAGCTGGTGACATACCCGAAGTTGTGGGCTTGTCCTTGCAAGCGGAACTCGACGCCATCATATTTGCGAACGGCCTTGGGGACCAGGTAGCCTCCGTTCGGAGTCTTACCGTCGTAGGTGTGCGTGGGATCGTTGCGGGTCTGGCCGAAACCGGGATTTCCGATCAGGTAGACTTCGCTATCATTTTGATCGAGAACGCCAATGTCTTCAATCGCACGAAGGAGATCTTTGTGCGTATAGCGGACGCCGGCGACCAGTCTGGCAGCCAGCGAGTGCTCGACGTTTACGCTGAACTCCCGGGATTCGTAAGGCTTGATGTTCGGATCCACACCGTCGATCACACCTTGCGCGTTGATGGGCAAAGTGCGGTTGTTGAAGTTGATGATTTCAGAGCCGAGCGCGCCAGGGGTGGCCTTGCTCAAGGAATAGACGTTAGGGTTGTCCAGCTTGTAAACGTGGGAAATCCAGTGATCGGATCCAAACGATCCGCGGGCGAGCTCATACTTCAGGGTGTCGTAGAACAATCCAAAGCTGCCGGCCAGTTTCCACTTGCCATCGCCAAAAATATCCCATGCCGCGCCGAGGCGCGGAGCAACCTTCGAACCCCAATCAAAGCTGATCGGATTGCCGATCTTCACACCGCCCTGTTCGGCGATGTAGGGAGGCAAATACTCGCTTTCGAGTCTGATTCCAAGATTCAACGTCACGCGAGGGTGAATTCTCCAGGAATCCTGTACAAAGACGCCCTGGTTCTGGCTGCTGACGTTGCCCTTATGGCTAACGCCATCCTGCCAGATATAGTAGCCATACTGGCCGGCCTGCTTGGTGATGCTGCCGCGGGTATAAGTCTCACCCCAATAGATTTCGAAGTCACCGTTCGTATAATCGTCAGACACTTGGTTGTGCAGCCGGGCGAACTGATAACCGCCCTTGAACGTATGCTTGCCCCAGACGTAGGTTCCGTCCACGTAAAGGTTCTTTCGAGTGGTGATGTCTGTCTCGACTCCGAATGTGCTGGACACATTCTTGAAGCCGTTGGGTCCCTGGATATTAGCCGGAATTCCTGCGATACCCGCTGTCGCGTCCAGATATTGAATATAAGGAGCGCCGGATAATCCGTAATTGCCGAGCAAGCCGGAACTACCGAGCTTATCGTTGAAATACCGGTATCCGAAGCGCACGCTTAACACAAGGTGAGAAGTCGCTGCGTAAGTACCGGAAATCGTGTAGGCCTGCGATTGATTGAACCCGCCCTGGATGGACAGATCGTTCGTCGGGGCTGGGGTACGAATATCACGGCTGGGTAGATAACCGTTGATCTTCTGCGGGGTCCAGATGTAGGAGGTATTGATCTGCACCTTTTGCACCGGCTGATAATCAAGCCGTCCGATGCCATAGTAGCGCTTGATGTCTTGCTTATAGGTTTTTGCTCCGCTCGCATACCCGATATTGCGAGTGGTGTGCTCCAACTCCGGCGCGAAGCTTCCGAAGAAGAACAGCTGATTCTTCAGAATGGGCCCGCCCAGACTGCCGCCCGGGTACTTCAGGCTGTAATCATCCTCTTTCGGTTTGAAGAAATCAGCCAGGTTCGCATTCAACGGAGACCGCTGCCAATAGCCACGGTCACGAGCGTTCAAACCCGATCCGGTAAATTCGTAGAAGGCCTGGCCGTGGAATTCGTTGGAACCGCCTTTCGTCGCGACGTTCACAACGCCGCCGGTCGCGCCGCCGTATTCCGCTTCGAAACCCCCGCTCTTGATCTGCACTTCCTGAATGAACTCGAACGGAATCGCACTTTGTGCACGCAACGAACCGCGGCGAACGTCACTGACATCGACGCCATCAATGATGAACGCGTTTTCCGATCCGCTCGAACCGTCGACTTGAATGCCGCCGACGCCAACACCACCATTCTTGATTTCCGTACGGACGCCGGGCGCCATAGCCAGAATGGAATTAAAGGTACGGCCCTTCGCTACACCGTCAAATTGCTTTGCTGAGATATTGGTCGATGTCCGGCTCGAGGTGGTATCCAGGGAGACCGCTGAATCGGACACTTCGACTACCTGCGAAACTTGCCCTACCGTCAATTTCGGATTGTAGTTTACTTGAGAGCCCAAGCTGACATTGATGTTCGCCTGCTTCACGGTTGAAAATCCGGTTTTAGTGACAGAAACTGTATATACACCGATCGGAACGTTGAATAAGGTGTAGTTACCGTTGGAGTCACTGGTTGATTCGATGCCGCGAGGAGACACCGGGCTGGTTGCGACAATTTTCGCATCCGGCACCGACGCACCCGTTTCGTCTGTTACTGTCCCAAGGATTCGTCCCGAGTTTTCCTGCGCATAAGCAAGCGACAGGCAAAATAGGGAAAGGACGATGCTTCTAAAGAAGGTGCGAGTGCACTTCTCTCCCCAAACTTTTTCCATTCTTAACCTCTCCACCGAAAAAATAGCGGACTCTGAGACAGCGAGCCTGCCTACTGGTACTCGTGTTAACGAAACGGTAACAGGATCTTCTCCTTGTTGCAAGGGGGGTAGACTATACAGTACCCCACAGGTGGTGCCCAAACTTATTGAGAGCAAAGAAAAAACATAACCGGAAAAAAATGGCAGGTGTATTACCTGGAATCTAGGAGTTAGCAGGAATTGAAGCCATAATGAGAGGCGAATGTCGGACGTCAACAGTGTAGCCGCTGGTGTGCTCAACTCCCGCCGAGCGTAATTCAGCAGCTTTTCCTGCAAAACGAACCCAATCTGTAACGCAGCAATCCTGCAGCCAGCCCAGACAACCGCAGCGCCTGGTTTCGTTGCATAATTCAAAGGAGGCATCGTCGCATATGCGCAAGCGGGTAATGTATCTTGCCGGCGTCTTCCTGCTCGCCATTCTGGTCACCGCCGTGGTATGGCTAGGCTCCTCCAGCCTGGGTGATTTTGGTCCTTCCAGTCCCGAACAGACGTACGTCATCTGGGCCGTCTCGACCCTGATCTTCCTGCTCACCGTTACCCTCGCCTTCATGCTGGTGCGGAATTTCGTGAAACTGTACATCGAACGGCACAGCAACCGGGAGGGTTCCAGAATCCGTACGAAACTGGTGCTTGGTGCCCTGGCACTGAGTGTGACACCTGTTGTTTTTCTCGTCGTTTACAGTTACAGCATTCTGAATCACAACCTCAATAAATGGTTCAGCAAACCGGCAGCCGATGTAAATATGAACTACGTCCGCATCGGCGAGGCGATTGAAAAGGAATCCCGTGCGAAGGCGCAGGCGCAGGTGGAATGGTTCGCCGCGGTGGCGGATCTGGACTCGAGTTCGCTGCAGCAATTGTGCACGGATCGAAAAGTGGAGGAGCTCTTCATTCGCACCCATGACGGCAGCCGGAACCAGCTTTGCGACGCTCCACCTTATAAGAAACCGGATATTCCAAAGATCACTACCGTGGAGGCGACCGTCGCGCAAGGAACCCTGGTCCTGCGAACGGCGCTTCCCATCGATCTTGCCAAGACGCAGGCCGAGATCAACGCAGCCTACCAGCGGTATCTGAAACTCGACAATGACCGGAAAGGAACGCGCTGGGCGTCCCTGCAGATGTTGTCGCTCATCACCTTATTTGTAGTATTCATCGCCACCTGGATCGCGCTCTTCTTCGCCAAGCAAATCAGCGTTCCGATTTCCGCCCTTCTAGGAGCGGCGCAGCAGGTCCGCTCCGGCAACCTTGCTTATCGCATCCGCGTAGGCGCGAACGACGAACTTGCCAGCCTGGTCCGGGCCTTCAACGAAATGACGCAGGACCTGGAGGCGAACAGCCGCGAACTGGAGAACCGGCGGCGGTTCACCGAAGCCATCCTGGAAAGTATTCCTACAGGGGTGTTGTCGCTGACCTCCGACGGGCGAATTCAACGGGTGAACCGTGCGCTGAAGGGGATCTTCCCGGCGGAACTGGTCGAACGCGCCACGCGCCTGGAACATCTGTTCAGCAATGAGGATGCCACCGAGATCCGGTATCTGATGAACCGTGCCCACCGTATGGGACTCGCAGCCAGCCAGTTCGAATTGCGCACCGAAGAGCGGGTGCTGCACCTGTCGGCCACGGTTGCCTCGCTCGACGACAATGTTTCTTCGGGTTATGTTCTGGTGCTCGAAGATACCAGCGATCTGCTGCGTGGACAGAAAGCAGCCGCCTGGCACGAAGTGGCGCGGCGCATCGCGCACGAGATCAAGAACCCGCTGACGCCGATTGCGCTTTGCGCCGAGCGAATCAGCCGCCAGCTCGACCGCGGCATCGGCCCTGACACGGGACGCATCCTGCGGGAATGCTCCACCACGATTTCAAGCGAGGTGGAGAGCGTCAAGACCCTGGTGGATGAGTTCGCACAGTTCTCGCGTTTTCCGGCCGCGCAGCCGGTCCCGTCGGATCTGAACGACGTGGTGGAAAGTGCGCTCAGCATCTTCGCCGGGCGGCTGGACGGAATCGAGGTGCGCAAGGACCTTGCCGCGGCGCTGCCGCAGGTCAATATCGACCGCGAGCAATTCCGGCGCGCGGTGGTGAATCTGGTCGATAATGCGGCCGAGGCCATGCGAGACTCGTTGGTAAAGGGGCTGGCCATCCGCACCAGCGCCCCCACGCCGGATTCCATCGAGCTGATCATCGCCGATACGGGATGCGGTATTTCACCGGAAGATAAGGAAAAACTTTTCTTGCCATACTTCTCCACAAAGGGACGAGGCACGGGCTTGGGCCTGGCCATCGTCAACCGCATCATCTCCGATCACAACGCGAATATACGCGTCGAAGACAACACACCCTCGGGCGCGAGATTCATTGTGGAGATTGCCACGCTCGCCGCCGGCGATCCGGAACTGCAACAGGCAGAGAGCCGCGCATGAGAAACGCTCGCGTGCTCGTCGTAGACGACGAGCCGGGTATCCGGACCTCTCTGTGCGGCGTTCTTCAGGACGAAGGATTCCTGGTAGACGCGGTTGCCGATGGCGAGTCCTGCCTGGAGCGCCTGGAATCGGAACCGTACGACGTTGTCCTTCTCGACGTCTGGCTACCCGGTATCGACGGGATGGAAACGCTTTCCCGCATTCAGGAAATTTCCTTCGCCGAACGGCCCGTGGTGATCATGATTTCCGGACACGGCAACATCGAGACCGCAGTGAAGGCGACGAAGCTGGGCGCATTCGACTTCATTGAAAAGCCGCTGACCATTCAGAAAGTTACGGTGCTGTTGAAGAACGCCATCCAGCAGCGAAAGCTGGAGTTGGAAGTGCAGCGCATCAAAGAGGACCGC
Organism: Bryobacteraceae bacterium; assembly: GCA_040002435.1. GTDB lineage: Bacteria > Acidobacteriota > Terriglobia > Bryobacterales > Bryobacteraceae > JANXXV01. Next base: position 9,497 of record JBDUEM010000178.1, on the reverse strand, counting down.
AAACCGCAGATTATTGGCGAAAGCGTTCCCATGAAAGCGTTACGCCAGCAACTGGCATTGATGGCGGCAACCAACGGCCGGGTGCTGATCTTCGGCGAGAGCGGAACGGGTAAGGAACTGGTGGCTCACGCAATCCACGAAAGCAGCCAGCGTTCCCGGGAACCGTTTGTTGAAGTGAACTGTGCCGCGATTCCAGAAGAGCTGATAGAGAGCGAACTATTCGGCCATCGCAAAGGCAGCTTCGCCGGCGCAGGCGAAGACAAGGTGGGCAAACTGCGGAAAGCCGATAATGGGACGCTGTTCCTGGACGAAGTCGGCGACATGAGCCTGAAGACACAGGCGAAGGTACTGCGCGCACTGGAAGAACAGCGGTTTGAGCCGGTGGGAGCGCACGAATCCATCACCGTGGATGTGCGGGTGGTCGCGGCCACCAATAAGAACCTCGAAGACCAGATCGCACGCGGCAATTTCCGCGAGGACCTGTTCTATCGCCTGAATGTGATTCCCTTCTATGTGCCGCCGCTGCGGGAACGGATCGAAGACGTAGCATTGCTGGCGGATCATTTTTTGAAGGAATACACTACAGCGTACGGCCGCAAGCCGAAGGAATTGACGCCGGAAGCGTATGTAGTGCTGGAGGAGTATCCCTGGCCCGGCAACGTCCGCGAATTGCGCAACCTGATGGAGCGGATTGTGATTATGAATCCGCAGGTGCGTGTGGATGCGCGCCATATCCCACTGAATGCCGCGCGCCGCGCTGTTTTTGAGAAAACAGTGGAGCGATTTGGGAGTCTACAAGAGGTGCGCGAAGCTGCCGAGCGGGAGTATATTTTGAAAAAGCTGGATGAAGCGCAAGGAAACGTAACACGGACTGCGGAGTTGCTGGGACTCGAAAGAAGCAATCTCTACCGAAAGATGAAGTCATTGGGAATCGCGCCAAAAGAAGGATAACAGGAGGAGACAATGAAGTACCGAAATAAAATACGGCTGGGTTTACTCACTGTAGTTGCGGCAGGAATTGCCGCGGCACAGCCAAAGATTGATTCCATCGTTAACAACTACAGCTTTGCCCCGCCGGGCTCGCCAAGCTATGGAATCGCCCAGGGGTCGCTGTTCGCCCTCAAGGGGACCGGACTCGGGCTCGCGCAGACGCCATCGCTTCCCGATCTGACACAAGGTCCCCTGACGACAAGCCTGTCGGGCGTTTCGGTCAGCATCACGGTTGGAGGCGTCACGGCTCAAGCCCCTCTATATTATGTTTTTGACAAGCAGATCGCGGGAATTCTTCCCTCCGCTACTCCGGTGGGTACGGGCACAGTTACGGTGACATTCAATGGACAAACAAGTGCGGCAGCACCAATCACGGTAGTCGCGGCGGCCTTCGGCCTCTCCGGCGGAATGCTGAATGCCGCCAATTTGCCGCTGGCTCCGGCGCGCGTCGCGCATCCCGGCGACACGGTGATTCTCTGGGGCAGCGGTCTCGGCGCCGCCGCAGGCGATGAGACGAAGTATCCGTTTCCGCAAGCGGACCTGACGAGCAAATCGAATGTCAAGGTCTATATCGGCGGACAGTCCGCCGCGGTCGCCTATGCGGGCCGATCCGCATTCCCGGCGGTCGATCAGATCAATGTAGTGGTTCCACAAGGGGTATCGGGGTGCAATGTCGGCGTCGTTGTGCAGACAGGCAACTTTGTCGGCAACACGGCGACGATTCCAGTGGCAGCATCGGGCACCTTCTGCTCCGACACTTCCACAACCGGACTGACACCTACCGACTATCAGGACATTTTGAATAAAGGGTCGGTTCGCAGCGGATACATACTCGTGGGTAAGACAACCACTCAAACTCCGGGAATTTCCGTCGGCGGGATATCGCTGCCCAGTTCCACGTCCACCAGTGATTATGCCAGCGCAGCGTTTTCGCAATACACGGCGAGCCAGTTCACCTCGACGGGCGGCGGCGTATCGATCCAGCAGACCTCTTTGGGAAGCTGCACGACGTATCAGATCCAGATCGATACGGGAGGCACGCCTCCCACCGTCGTGCCTCCGGTAATTCTCGACGCCGGTGTAGTTACGATGCGACTGCCGAACTCAAGCTCGATGACGCTCACCAAGAACGCGCTGGGAACGTACTCCCTTAACGGCAGTGACGCGCAAGGCTCCAGGTCTCCGCTCTTCATCCCGGCAACGGGTGGCTTGTTCAGTTTCACCAACACGGGCGGAGCCGATGTCGGCGCCATCTCAGGCGCCCAGATCACCATGCCGCCGGCACTGAACTGGACTAACATCGACGCAATCAATACCGTCGTCCGTGCCCAAGGCGTGACGGTCAACTGGAATACTTCGAACCCCTATTCCGGCTTTGTCACAGTTACTGGGAGCTCGTTCAGCAGTGGCGCCCTGTCCGGCACTAACGCCGCGACGCTCTTCACGCAATTCACCTGCACCGCGCCCTATAGCGCGGGGACGTTCAACGTGCCGCCGTACATACTTTTGGCGCTCGTTCCCGGCCAAGGCTCCGTGGGCGGCATCACAATTCCGACCGGCTCTTTATCGCTCGGCCTGAATGCGACCCCGGTGCGCTTTACGGCGCCGTCGATCGATTACGCATTTCTTACGGCAATTTCCACAACCGGAAAATCAGTAAATTACCAGTAGACACGAACGGCGTGATTTATCATGGCCAGATGAGCAAATTCTACAATCTGGCCATGGGCATCGCCGTGTTGACATCGGCCGCGGCAGCGCAGCCTGTTGTCAGTGCCGGCGGCATCCTGAATGCCGCCAGCTACTCCCTGGCCGGACTTCCGAATTCCGGTATCGCGCAGGGTTCCATGTTCTTGGTTTTTGGGACGGGGCTGGGTCCTGCGGCGCTGGTGCAGGTTAGCGCATTTCCCCTCCCCAACACGTTGTCGGGTACATCCATTAAGGTGACCGTGAATGGCATCACATTGGATGTGCCCATGGTTTACACTTTGGCCTCGCAAATCTGCGGCATTCTGCCGTCAAACACACCCATCGGAACCGGCTCGTTAACGGTCACCTACAACAATCAGACCAGTGCGGCGGTCAGCTTCAAAGTAGTCAAGACCGCGGTTGGCATCTTTGCCGTGAATCAACAAGGCAACGGACCCGGCGTTTTACAGAACGTGAACACTGAGACCGACCGGCCCGTCAACACAGTAATCAACTCCGCCAAACCCGGCCAGGCGATGATCCTGTGGGCCGTCGGCCTGGGTCCCATCACGGGCAGCGACGCGGCTGGAGTGTTTCCCGGACCGCTCGACGTCGACGCTCAGGTTTGGGTAGGAAACAAACAGGCCAACATTATCTACAAAGGCAGATCGGGCTGCTGCTCGGGCATCGATCAGATAGTGTTCACTGTTCCCGACGATGCAGCGGAAGCGTGCCATGTGCCTGTCGTGGTGAAGACCGGCGACGTGGTGAGTAACTACGTTTCAATGGCCATAGCGCGGCGGGGCGGCGCGTGCGATGCCGACACCGCTGCGATTCAAGTCGCCGGCGCGGTGCGGGCCGGTCAGGTGAGCCTTACGCGAGTTGCCACCGACGTCACGCTCTTCGGACTCACAGGGACCTTTATCAGCGACTCGACTTCGGGCAGCTTCGGCAGGTACGATCTTGCGCGCTACACAGCCAGCCAGGGCAGCTACGAAGTCGGCTACTGCACATCTTATCTTTTCAAAGGGACCGATTACCTGGGCAGTGCGGACCCGGTGGCGCCCGATGTACTCGACGCCGGCGCGGCCCTGAACATCACCGGTCCGAAGGGCACCAAGAGAGTGAACAAAGGGACCGACGGGGGATACTCCCAGCAACTGGCCGGCTCCCCGCTTCCGGGCGGAATTTCCGCGGGTCCGGATTACCTGGAAGCTGGAACTTATACCGTGGACAATGGAACCGGCGGCACCGGCGCTAATGCCGTTGGACCATTCAAGGCCACACTCACCTTGCCGCCGGTCTTGAAGTGGGAGAACAAAGCGAGCATCAATGTGATCGACCGCACGCAAAATCTCGAGGTCACCTGGAGCGGTGGCGATCCCAACGGCTTCGTGAATATTGTGGGCGGTTCGGCCTTGTCTACCTTTGGAGCGGCATTCGTCTGCCGGGAGAAGACCAGCGCAGGGCGCTTCACCATTCCATCCCTAGCGCTATTGAACGTGCCACTCGGCGATCTGTCGGTTCTCTCCGTCGGCGGCATAAGCTCCGCGAAGTTTACCGCGACGGGCCTCGACAGCGCAGCGCTGACCTCGTACCAGAACAGCGCCAAAACGGTTACATTCCGCTAGGCGAGTTGTACCAGGCAGCCTTCGCGTTCGATGGGTTCGTGAAGGCCGCCAAGCCAAGCCAGCTGTTCCATCCCTCGCTTCTGTCGAAACGGGCGCTTGCGGTTCAAACCGGCGAGCATGGCGCTTGCGGCCACTTTCAAAAGCGCCGATGATTGGCTGCTAACGCCGCCGACGGTAGCGACGACGGCCTGGTTGCCATCGGCCAGTGCGGACGGAATCGTCACATTGATCTGATAGAGTCCCGGGCCCACAAGGCCGGCAAACAGCACAGGAGCAGCGACACCGCCAATGGTCACAGTGACCGGATTGGTTGTGGGATAGGCTCCGGTGAAGACAAGGCCGTCGGCAAGGGATGACGAAGTCGCGCCGAAGCCAGTGCCGTAGAGAGAGAGCGTGTCGCCAGGACCTGCGGCAGCCGAAGTTGTATATCCAGACTCGGCGGCGCCGGTGCCGTTGATGATCGTGCCATCGGAGCGGATGGCGCGAACATAATTCGAAAGCACAGACAGCCCAGGCAGCACAGAAGCCATGGTCGCGGTAGCGCTATTGGAGGTGCCTGTCGCATTCTTCACCGTGACGGCAACGCTTCCTGTCGCAGCGTCGGCAGGCGCCAAGACGTTCACCTGGCCGGGACTTACATATTGGAGAAAGGCTGCCTTCCCGTTGATCTGGACGCTTACTCCGCCCAGCGAAGTAGGAAGCGTATTGTTGACCAGATCGGAACTTGCGAGCGCGCGCGACGTCGTCGCGAGGGCTGATCCGTACACGCTGATCCATGCGCCCGGCGTCACGCCCGCAGCGCCACTCACGGCGTTGGCGACACCGCCGGACGAGATTGTTGGCGCCGAAGCAGTGGGAGTTTGAACCGCAGCGCCAAGCGTAATCACAGATGTGTAGCCGGAGGTGTTGTCGCCTGTAGTGGTGGCGAGCATCCGTTCCGGGTTCGTGACGCGATAGACCATGTCGGTCGCGTTCGTCGTGTCGCGGTTGCCGCTGCGAGAGTAGGCCGACTGCGCGAGCGCGGTATTGTTGATTGCCTCATCGAAGAAGATCTGCGTGACGAAATTGCTTAAAACCGTGGTGCCCGAGTAGGTGCGAACGCGGACGTGAATGTGAATCGTGCGGCCGGAATACCAACCGGGATAGATAGTTGTAAACGTAACCTTTCCGTTGTCGTCAGTGATCTGATAGCCACGCAGGAATTTCTGGCCAGTAGTAACAACGGTACCTGTGCCCCCTCCAGGGTTGTAGGTTCCTTCATCGGAGTAGATGCCCTTGGCGTCACAGTGCCATATATCCACGTAGGCGCCGGCCAGCGGCGAGCAGCCTGACGTGCTGAGACTTTGTACGCCGATGGTCAGCGTCAACGGAATTCCGGCGCGCGCGACGCCGGTAGCCGGATCTGTCCGGATATCCGACCGGAAGAGTTTCTCGTCCACCCAGTAAGGACCCTCGGTCACAGTGGGCGTGGTGGAGACGCAGGTGATACTATCGGCGGCTTCCACAGTCTCGTTCCATGCCGGAATAAATAAAGTAGATACTCCAGTGCCTAAGAGGGCCGCAAGCGTGCGGCGCCGGGAAATGGTCTGGGAAAGTCGATTGAAGGTGTGCATGTTCGGCTATTGGAGAGATGCGCGCCCGCAAACCTTCGCTTGTTAAGGTTTGTAAAGTTCGGAGTCTTACTGTCCACTCTGGGAAAACAGCATTACTTTGAGGGTGTGAAAGAGGATATAAGCATCCAGGGACGGAGACAGGTTTTTGATGTAATACAAGTCGTATTCCAATTTCACGATGGTATCCTCCAGCGTTTCGCCGTATTTGTAGTTGATCTGCGCCCATCCGGTTACACCCGGACGGACACAGTGGCGCTGGCGGTAAAACGGGATCTGCTCAGACAAGGTGCGCACAAACTCAGGGCGCTCCGGGCGCGGGCCTACGATCGACATGTCACCTCGGACCACGTTGAACATTTGCGGGAGTTCATCCAGCCGCAACCGCCGCAGCCACTTCCCGATCGGAGTGACGCGCGGATCGTCGCGGGTTGCCCATACCGCGCCGGTTGCGGCCTCGGCGTCGGTTCGCATAGAGCGGAATTTATAGACCGTAAAAATGTCGCCGTTCAGCCCAACACGGTTTTGCCGGAAAAGCACCGGCCCCTTGGACGTGAGCCGTACAGCCAGTGCAACCAGTACCATCAGAGGGAACAGCAAGACGAAGGAGATCAAGCCGATCAGCTTTGAGTACAGCGCCTGAATGGCGACGCTGCGGGGCTGCGGACCCAATTCGGCTGAGAAGATCAGTTGCGACGGACGCAGCTCCCGTGTGGAGACGCGTCCGAAGGCGGCCTCGTAGGTTGTGGCGGCTTCTTCGATGCGGATGCCCAGAAACCGGAGATCCAGGAGATCGTAGACCGGGAGGGCTTGCCGCCGCTCCGAGAGCCCCACGATAATCCGGTCCGGCTTGCATTCGAGGACGATGTCGCGCAGTTCGGAGATATTCCCCAGCACCTTTCCGCCGCCCAGTTCTTCGCCTTTCTCCCGGCTGTTATCGATAAATCCAAGGCTGGCCAGGCCAAGTTGTGGATGGTCTATGAGTCGGGCGGCAATTTCCAGCGCTACCGAATTGGTGCCGAGAAACAGCAACTTCTGGGCGCCCATTGCCCGGAACACAACACTCACATAGAGCATGCGCCAGACTGGAATGAGGAAAAGCAGCATTACGCAACCGAAAATCATGACCCAGCGGGACATCATCAGGTCCCGATTCACGTAGGTGAGAAGCGCCTGCGAAAAGAAGACCAGCCCGATCACCAGGCACAATTGCTGAATCAGAAGTGTTTTTGAGCGGATGCGGAAGTCGCTATACAAATCCTGGAAGTACAGGCCCAGCATCACGCTCACCACCACCAGGGCGATACGGCTGAGGCCGCCATCATAAAACAGAAAGACTTGCGGGTCTGACTCCACCACAAGATAGGTGGAAACAATAAAGCAGGCGAAGATAAGAATGACTTCCGATAACACCAGCGCGACGACGCTGGTGGGCACGAAAACGCGAAACAGACGAATCATCAATAAGGTATGTGTCCCAAACGCACTCGTTCTCGCAAGTTTACCATCCGGTATTCTCGCGCATGCCGGGAAGGTCATCCTTCAAGATATGGGATAACTTCGGTCGCAATTTAAGATGTTGCAAACAGGCAGCATGCTCTTGACGGTTTCCGGATGTTGCGGTATCCTCTATCTAGGACTAGTTCAGTCGTATATCGTGCCTCCCATGTTGAAACTTACCAAGAAAGCAGATTACGGATTGATCGCGTTGAAACACCTGGCTGTGAAGAAATCCAGCGCGAGTGCGAAGGAAATCGCAGACGCTTATCAAATTCCGTTGCCGTTACTTTCCAAAGTATTGCAGAAATTAGGAAAGAACGGATTCCTGCTGTCCGAGCACGGGACGAACGGCGGTTACCGGTTAGCCCGCCCCGCCCGCAACATCACGGCGCTGGAAGTGATCCGGTCGATCGATGGTCCGATATTTTTGACTTCCTGTTTTACAGACCACGGCGGGTGCAGCCAGTCTGACCGCTGCACCGTAAAAGAACCGCTGCGGAAGGTGCATGACGGCATCCAGCAGCTGCTGGCGAGCATCTCAATTGCAGACATGTCGGATGAGGAAGAGGATGCGGGTCCGAGTGCAGGTTGCGCCGGCGAGATTCCGGTACCTGTGTTTGTGGCGAGTCCTACCCTGCCCGCGCCGCGGAGATTATAAGGATTGGAATTTATGAAGAAGCCCGTATATTTGGACAATCACGCTACCACCCCGATGGACCCGAGAGTCCTTGAGGCGATGCTGCCGTATTTCACGAAGGTGTTCGGTAACGCGGCCAGCCGGAACCACAGTTTCGGATGGGAAGCGGAAGAGGCAGTTGAGAAAGCGCGCAAACAGATTGCGGACCTGATTGGCGCTAATCCGAAAGAGATCGTGTTTACCAGCGGCGCCACTGAATCAAACAACCTGGCAATCAAGGGCGTGGCCGAGATGTACGCCGAAAAGGGCAACCACATCATCACCGCGGCCACTGAACATAAGGCCATTCTCGATACCTGCAAGAAGCTGGAAAAAGAGGGCTGCCGGGTAACGTATCTGCCGTTAAAGGCCGACGGGTTGGTCGACCTGGATATGCTGCGCGAGGCGATTACCGATAAGACGATTCTTGTCTCCATCATGTACGCCAACAATGAAATCGGCGTGATTCAGCCGGTGGCGGAAATTGGCGCTATCTGCAAGGAGCGCGGCGTTCTGTTTCACAGTGACGGCGTGCAGGCCGTGGGCAAGGTTCCCGTTAATGTAATCAAGGACAAGATCGATCTGCTCTCGATTACAGGCCACAAAATTTATGGGCCGAAGGGCGTTGGTGCTCTCTATGTCCGGCGGAAGGGACCGCGCGTGCAGCTAACCGCCCAAATGGACGGCGGCGGGCATGAGCGCGGCATGCGGTCGGGCACTCTGAATGTTCCGGGCATCGTGGGATTGGGCGAGGCCTGCGCCATCTGCCAGAAGGAAATGGAGACCGAATCGGCGCGCCACCGCCAGATGCGGGACTGGCTAAAGACTAAACTGGAATCCGAACTGGATGAGACCTTCATCAACGGTTCCATGGAGCATCGCCTGCCTCACAATCTGAACATGAGCTTTGCGTATGTGGAAGGCGAATCTCTACTGATGGGGATCAACGATATTGCTGTTTCAAGCGGATCGGCCTGCACCTCAGCCACGCTGGAACCGAGTTATGTTTTAAAAGCGCTGGGCGTGGGCGACGATCTGGCGCACACCTCCATCCGCTTCGGAATCGGGCGCTTCAATACGCAGGAAGAACTGGAGTACACCGCGGATCGCATGATCGAAGTCGTGCGGAAACTGCGCGACCTTTCGCCACTCTACGAAATGGCGAAAGAGGGTGTGGATTTATCGAAAGTTCAGTGGGCAGCGCACTAAGATTAAGGGAGACACTATGGCTTACTCTGATAAGGTTTTAGATCATTACAATAATCCGCGCAACGTGGGTTCGCTCGACAAGAACAGCCCCAACGTGGGCACCGGAATGGTGGGTGCGCCCGAATGCGGCGACGTGATGAAGCTGCAACTGATGGTGAATCCGGAATCCGGCGTGATTGAAGACGCCAAGTT
>JBDUEM010000177.1:0-15602 GCA_040002435.1 Bryobacteraceae bacterium | reverse complement strand
ATCGTCACTTCGCTGTTGGAATCCAGCATGTTCGCTATCGTCCTTTTTTCTCGTAGTTTCCTCAGAAAATTGTAGACGGTATACGCAATCTTTTGTGTCATTTGGTTTGGTTCCATGGGCCGCTGCCCGCCAAGCCGGGGGGCCACCGGGCGGGAGATGCTTTCCGGTTCGGGTGCTAATCTGGAAGTTCAAATATTGATCCAAGGAGATTCAGAGATGGCCAATGCAGCGACCTATGACGACGTAAACCTGATTCTGCGCCTGTATGAGATGCGCCGCGAGGAGAAACTGCGGCAGGCGAGGGATTGGTTCTCGAAAAACTTCAAAGTCAAATCTCTGGAGGAATTCAATAAGCTTTGCCCCCCGGGCTACGACACCAACGCTTATTACCGCATGGTAACTACCTATTGGGAGATGGTGGCATCCTTCATCACCGGCGGAGTGCTCAGCGAGGAGCTGTTTTTCCAGAGTGGAATGGAACTGCTGTTCTGCTGGGAGCGCGTCCGCGATGTGCTGCCGGAAGCTCGCGTGGCATTTCAGAATGGCGGGCTGTTGAGAAACCTGGAAACCGTCGCCACCCGCTTTATTCAATATCTGGAGAAGAACAACCCCGGCGCCTACGCAGCCTTTTCAGCACGGGTCCGCGGATAGGTGCGGCAGGAACCGGATTTCTTCGGCGACGCCGATCTATCTCTGCTCTACATAGCGAAGAAGCTGAAAGAAGCGCTGGCGCTGGAGCAGTTGCTCACCGGATATTCGATTGATTACCTGGTGGAGCCGGATACCTACAGAGGCGGTTTGATCTTTGCTTCGGAACGGATTGGTGCGTTCTTCTATGTTGCTCCGGATAGCCTGGAGGCAGCACGGGAGGCGTTGATCAGGAACAGGTACAAACCTTACGAGACAACCTGACCCCCGGTCACTGCACCGGAGGGTTCGGGTTGTAAACAGGAATCGTCACGATGTTACTGATGTAGACGTCCTGGGCGATGGTCAACTGCGTAAGCGAATTCGTCGGCAGATCGGAGTTGAGCTGTAACTGCACCTCATAGATACCGACAGAGCCTTGCTTCAGTCCTGCAAACAGCACATTCGCCGTTTTTCCGCCTAGCAGGGAATCCACGGGTGAGTTCGGCTGATTGATGAGCGGACCGGCGTACTTGCTGCCCGTTTCAGCGTAAGCGGATCCATCGTCCGAGAAAATCAGGCCGAGCCCGGTGGCATAGACGCTGATGGTTTCTCCCGGAACGGCGGGATTGGCTTCCGTAATAGGCGCCCCGGCCTTGTTGGAGCAGCACAGAGTTGGAGACAGCGGCGACAGGATGACCGTCGCCGTATCGTTCACTGAGGCGCTGTAGGCGATACCCTCACCGGCTGGTCCCGGAATTTTGGCCTGCAGACGAATACGGGTGAACATTCCCGCTGGGTAAGCGATGACCCGTTCGTCCTGATTGATCTGCTCAATGAGTCTGTCGCGGACAATCTGGAGTGTGTCATCGGTCACAACAGTGTAGGAGTATGCACGGTCTTCAATCTTGATTGTGGCCACGTCACCCGCGGTAGGGGTTCCGTCCACCGAAACGACGCCGGTGGCGTAACTGCTACTGTGAACCGCGATCGCAGTTCTCGGATCTGTTCCGTCTAGAGCGAAGATACCGGGATTCTGCTGGATAATGGGCGCACCCACAGCCGTGGTGACGCGGACCGTTCCGGAAGCGTCTGTGGTGCGTACGTAGATGCTGACGCTGGAGACGTCGGAAATCTCAAAGGGCATCTGAGCGTTTATCAGCGTGGGGGAAACCATGAGCAGGGGAACGCGCAAACCATCGACGTAAACCTGAACACCGCCCAGCGTCTTCGGAAGAACCGGGCCATCCGGCGCCGTCACAGTGCTGGAGGTTAAGTTTTCGCCCAAAATGTTAATTAATGTTCCGGGAGCGATTTTGGCGGCATCCTGTCCACCATTCAATGTAGCGCCGCTGGCGGTCAAAATAAGCTGGGCGCTGTCAGAGAGAGTCACCGCGAGGGTAATCGCATTACCGTCCTCCCCTGCTTTTCGGGCAGTCAGGATAACAGAATTGAAATTTGGATTGGCACGGGCAAAGACCAGGGGATCACCGTTACCCGCATTGATGACCGCCACCAGACCGAGCACGATTTTTGTGACGGTGTCGTCTTTCAGCACCGTATATTTATAGTCCACGCCCTGAATGGTGACGGTGCCTACGTCGTTCTCTTTAATAGCTCCCGAAACGGCGACCGAACCGACGGCGAAGATTTCCTGGCTGGCTGCGTTGCGTACCGCTGTCCGGTTTACCGCAGTATCGCCAACCGTGAAAATCATGATGCGCCGGTTGAAAGTGTCTCCCACGAACAGGTTCGTCCCGTCCCAGGCAAGCGACATAGGCGTACGTAGCGAATCCGCGCTGGAGGTCAGCAAATCAATGGAATCGACCGACGCGAATTCGTCAGGCTGCCCGAGGATAATGTCGGCGCGCTGCCCGTTGGTGGTGGGGACGTTGTTGTATACGAGGACCCGGTTATTTCCGCCATCGGCAACAAAGAGACGCTTGCCATCGGACAGCGCAAAACGGGGGAAATTGAGCGTAGCCGCGCAGCGTTCCGGATAAAGCAGCTTGGTCGCATCGGTTGCATCCGTACCATTGGAGGCGCAGAGAAGCGAGCTGTTGTTCTCCAGCGTAACGTTGGTAGTGCCGTCGCCAAGGCTGGGCTGGCCAACCACGATGTCGGCGGGCGCCTGATTCTGTGTGGGGATGGTGTTCCAGATGAGCACGCGGTTGTGGCCCAGATCCGTGACATAGAGACGCGTGCCGTCGGAGGTAACCGAAACCGGGTTCAGCATCGTGTTGGCCCGGGCGTCAACCACCGCCTTTGTCAGATCGGGCTCCACGAAGGTTGTGAAATTTGGCTGTCCTAAAACGAGGTCCGCCGCCTGGCCGTTCGCCGTAGGAACCTGGTTCCACACAAGTACACGATGATTCTGCGTATCGGCGACGTAGAGTTTCCCCGCCTGTAGCCAAACACCCTGCGGCCCTCGAAGGCCTTTGCTATTCGGGGTGTTACCGCTACCCATGTTCGCGGTAGCGGTTTTGAAGTCGTTCTGCCCAACCACCACATCAGCGGGCGTTCCGCTTAGAAACGGAATCGAATTCCAAATCAGGATTCGGTTATTGTCGGTATCGGCGATGGCCAGTATCCTGCCGTTGGAGGCAACCGCGGTGGGTTGGCGAAAGCCGCTTTGCGTGAGGGCGATGTCCGTTTTAGTGAAATCCGGCTGACCGATGGCCACAGACGCTACCCCAAGGCAAACCTGGCACCGCACCTGGGAATCCTTCGGAAGTTCGGCGGTGGGGGCGGGAAGATTTACAGAGAGGTTTGGAAAGATCAGTACCCGGTTATTCTGCGGCGCGGATCCAACGCGGTTGGAATCCACCACAAACAGCGTGTCATTGGCGACGGCAACTCCGCTCGCCGCCCCGAGTAATCTGTCCGAAGCGCCCTCTTCCTGAGCGGTAAACGTTTGCTGGCCAATGACCAAACGGGCGGCTTGGCCGGTGGTAAAGTCCGCGGAGCGGGCAATGGCCGCAGCGGCACACAAGAGAACAAAATACTTCATCATGAAATAGGTAGCAGGTTAATCCCTTAGTATACCAACCTAATCCGACGTGAAGTCAGCGGAGTGGGTTGCAGGGAAATAGCTAGCGTCCCTTAGGACCTTCAATCTCTCCCCAGATCACCTGATAGGCCTCTATCTCGTTATCCAGATTACGGCCGCAGCGGATGGATACGCGAGTGTTCACAGTCAACATGGAAGCTTCCGCTGGAAGCCCGCTGTCCATATAGCGCGTATCCTGACGCAACAGGACCGTCGTCTCGCCGTGCGTCCGCGTCCGCAGCACCATCATCTGCGGATTCAAACGAAGGATGACGCCGCTGAAGGTCAAATTGCCCCGCGGATATAGCTGATCGATCAGCGTACTGCGGCGCGCCGTGATGCGGTAACCCGGATTCGTGGGCGGAGGTTTGTCCACCACGCGCACGGTCCTTGCATAACATCGCTGGCTGCCAGGCTTGCGGTCTGCCACCACCTCCAGGCGGTCGCCGGCCCGCAAGGCGCCCATGGCGATGCGCTGTCCATCCCGTTCCATGTAGGTGAAGGCATCAAAGTGGCAGGTGTATAGCCGGTCAGGAGGGGTGCGCACAAGAATATCCCCTTCCGCCTTGTTTCCATCCCATTCCACCAGATCGCCGCGAACGATTCCGCTGGGAGCGTTCTCTTGGCACAAGGCGGAAAAATACAGCAGATGGCCTGCAAGGAGCGCGAAGACCGGGAACCGCCTCAGGGCCATAGTTGCTCTCGACTCTATTCAGTATAGAACCCAGCTGAACGCGGGATGTGTCGTATCAAATGTTATACTGGGTTTCTCCGCAATCGCCGTTGGGAACGTTTGGGTGCCTCTACATAATTCGTCGCTAGACCGCGCAGGCCAATGGTACGTCAAATCGGGCATCCAGGAACCGGGCGGCGGTGTCGCTCGCTACTATTTGGCAGATGCCGGCCGTAATGCGCTGGTCTCCACCGAAATCACGGGCTACGCCATCAGCGCGCTGGTTTATCTTTACCGGAAACGCGGAAATCCCGGCTTCCTCGAAGCCGCCGTTCGAGCTGGCCGGTTTCTCACGGACCAAGCGTGGAATCCGGCACTGCGGGCCTTTCCCTTCGAGCATTCCGACAACGGGACCCAGCCTCAGGCGTTGAGCTATTTCTTCGACTGCGGCATTATCGTCCGGGGACTTCTTACGCTCTGGCGCGCCACGGGCGACGAGTCGCTGCTGCGATGCGCCCGCGAGGCAGGGCGGGCCATGGAGACCGACTTTGTCCTGGACCACGAAATTTATCCGATTCTTACCTTGCCTGCAAAGCAGCCGCTTCCATATGCGTCACAGTGGTCGCGGAGCCCGGGCTGCTATCAGTTGAAATCGGCCTTGGCCTGGCACGAATTGTTCGAGGCGACCGGAGAACCCTCGTTCCAGTCGAGCTACGAGCGGACGCTGCGATGGGCGCTGGAGAGCAGGGACGGGTTCCTGCCGGCCGAAACTCCCGAAAAAACAATGGACCGGCTGCATGCCTACTGCTATTTCCTGGAAGCATTGATGGCGCACGCGAACCGTCCCGCATGCAGGAGCGCGCTGGAGGAAGGAATCAGCCGGGTGAGCGGATATCTGCGCGACATTGCGCCATTGTTTGTCCGGTCGGATGTATATGCGCAGCTTCTGCGGGTGCGGCTGTATGCCGAAAATCTGGCCGCTCTGCCCTTGCAGGAGGAGCACGCCTCAGAGGAAGCGTCCCTCATCCGGACCTTTCAATGCGAGAGCAGCGATGGCCGGATGCACGGCGGGTTCTATTTTGGACGGAAAGGCGCAGCGATGTTGCCATTCGTGAACCCCGTCTCCACGGCATTTTGCCTGCAAGCGCTGGATCTCTGGCGCCATCGCGGCGAAGATGTCAGGCTTGATCCCAGATCACTCATTTGAGAACCCGCGTCAAGATCGCATTTGCGTCCGGATCGGAAGAGTTGATCCCAGGATTTCTCGATCAGATAGAACGCTTGTACCCGGAACTGGAAATGTATGTCGTTTCCGAACACCCTCCGGCGAAGGGGAAATGGATTCCCTACCATCTGGGTTGGAGCTTCCGCGAAAACCTGGAGCGCTGCCGGGCCACTCTAAAGGACGCGGACATCCAGATCGCGGCTGTTCTACTGCAGCCCCAGATGCCGTTCTGGCGAATGCGCATGATTCCCGCAGTGCTGGCTCCGCTGCGGACTCTCTTCTACAACGAAAACCTGGACCACTTCATGATCCGGCCCGCGGCAATGGGCAGCATCGCGCGGCATTTCCTCTGGAGGACTAAGAACTTCGTTCGCTGGCAAACGGCCCCGGGCGGCGGCTTGTACACGTTCCTTTGGCGCATGAAGCATCCCTCGGCTTTGAGAGAGCCGGCGCTTTGGGACATGGCTGCGCTGATGGGAAAAGTGTCGCTGCTGCAAAAGAGGCTCGCGCAACCACGGCCGCTGCCTTCACTCGGCGCTTCACTACCCGGCGGCATATCCGTGGTGATTCCGTCGCGGAATGGCAAAGAACTGCTGGAACGGCTGCTGCCTGGCGTGGTACAGGAATTGAACGGCTACGAATCCGAAATCATCGTCGTGGATAACGGATCAGACGATGGGACCGCTGCATTCCTTGCGAAGCATTATCCCGCCGTTCGGACGGAGTTCAACGAGCGTCCGCTTTCCTTTGCTCGCGCGGTGAATCGCGGCATGCGCGCCGCCAGGTATTCGCGGACCATGCTGCTGAACAACGACATGGTGCTGCATCCAGGCTTCTTCGCGCCACTGCTGGCCGCCTTCGAAGCAGTGCCCAATCTGTTCTGCGCGACGGCACAGATTTTCTTCCCTGAGGGACAACGGAGGGAGGAAACGGGAAAAGCAGTGATGCCGGAAATTCCTGGGGAGGGATTCCCCGTGCGCTGCGACGAACCACTCGACGGCGAGACACATAGCTATGTGCTCTACGGCAGTGGCGGCTGCTCGCTGCTCGATACGGCGAAAGCCACGGCATTGGGCGGGTTCGATGAGATCTACGAGCCTGCGTACGTGGAAGATCTGGATTTGGGCGTGAGGGCTTGGCAATTAGGATGGCCCACAGTATTCGTCGCCGGTTCCGCGGTAACCCACGACCACCGGGCCACCACGTCGCGGTACTACACGGATGCCGATCTGAAAGCAGTGCTCGAGATCAACTATTTCCGGTTTCTTGTGCGCTGTATCCAATCGCCGGGGCTATTCCGAAGACTCTGGACTCAATCCGTTCGTCGCCTGGCGCATAGCGGAACACAGCCCGACCTGCAGGCACTGGCGGCGACACGCCACGCGACGCAATGGGTGAACGGAAAGATGAGTCCGACGCTGGATGAAGAACTACTGCTCGGTCTGACCAGTGGGGCGGTTGCCGTTTTCCCGGGCCGCGCGGCGGCCGGACGGCCCGTCGTGTTAATTGCCGCGCCCTATCTTCCCTTCCCCCTGGCTCATGGCGGAGCCGTGCGGATGTATAACCTGATGCGGCGCGCGGCTGCCGATTACGATCAGGTGCTGATCACCTTCGCCGACGAGTTACAGGCGCCACCCGCCGAGCTGCGGGAGATTTGCATCGAAGTTGTACAGGTGAAGCGTGTAGGGAGCCACGTCCGTCCTTCGACCCCACGGCCCGACACCGTCGAGGAGTTCGACTCGAGCGCATTCCGGGCGGCGCTGCGGCAAACCGTCGCAAAATGGAGGCCGGCAGTCGCACAGTTGGAATTCACGCAAATGGCCCAGTATGCCTCCGATTGCGCTCCAGCGCCCGCGGTGCTGGTGGAACACGATATTACGCTGGACCTCTACCAGCAGCTGTTGGCGCAAGGGGAGGATTGGGAAACCCGGCGTCATTGGGAGCGGTGGGTTCGTTTTGAAACGGCAGCCTGGAAAGCAGTGGACTGTGTAGTCACCATGTCTGAGAAAGACCGGGCGGCGGTGACCGGCGCCCGGCGGTGCGTCGCGTTGGCAAACGGCGTGGATCTGGAGAGATTTCAAGTGTCATCCCAGGAGCCCGAGCCGGCGCGGTTGCTGTTTATCGGATCCTTCGGACACCTGCCCAATGTGCTGGCCCTGGATTACTTCCTGCGCGAAGTTTGGCCTCTGCTGCAGGAAATTCATCCCGTATTGCACATCATCGCGGGAGCGCGGCACCAATACTTTCAGGAGATGCACGAAACCCGCGTAAAACTGCATCTAAATCAGCCGGGAATTGAGTTGGATGGTTTTGTATCTGATGTCAGGCCGGCTTACCGCCGGGCATCCGTGGTGATTGCGCCTCTGCTGGCTTCGGCCGGCACCAATATCAAGATCATGGAAGCGATGGCTATGGGTAAGGCGATTGTGAGTACCCCGGGCGGAGTGAATGGCCTGACGGTGCGGCCCGGCGAGGAATTAATAGTAGCTGCCACCGCGCAGGAATTCGCCGCCGCGATCCTACGCCTGAGCCGTGATCCGGGGGAACGCCGGCGACTGGAAGTCGCGGCACGCAAAGCAGCCGAAGCAAAGTACAGTTGGGACGCGATCGCTCTGGAACAGGCGGAGCTTTACGAAAGCTTGCGGCCGCTTACTGCATAATCCAGCCCGCCGAAAAACGCCTCGCGGAACTCTGGCGGAATCGACATCAGCGCCGGCATACTCTCAGCGGCCGGTGACAGATAATTGACCTTCACGCCGCCGAAGCCGAATTCCTCCAGGTAGAAAACCATCAGCGCAGCCGGAACCGGCCTGGTATGAGTGGGGTCCAGGTAGAAATGAGTTGCGAAGATGGCGAGGCATTCGGGGTTCGGCGTCTCGATGGCGATCAGGCCGCCACGGCGGAGCTTCGCGGCGGCGAGGCGGATGAGTTCCGGAATGCGCTCAGGCGGAAGATGTTCCACCACCTGCGACGAGTAAATGCCATCCAGGCTGGCTTCCGGCAGACCATCGAGGTAACTGAAAAGGTCGGCTACTTCCGCCGCCAGACCCTTTGCGTGACAGTGCGCAATCGACTCCGGATCCGAATCAATCCCGCGGGCGGCGATGCCGGCCTCTCTCATCATCTGCAGAAACTCGCCGCGGCCGCAGCCGATATCGAGAACATCGGTGCATGCGCTGAAATGTTGGATGTAGGCTTGCTGCTTGCCGCGGACGTACTCTTCGGTGCCGCGGAAGCGCTCCGCAAAGCGGCCGTAATCGAAGGCAAGAGCCGGAACCGGGGCGGGCGCCACGGCTGCCGCGGCCGGCTGCGGATGCAAAATTGCTCGCTGGCGAATCACCCGCAGCTCCGTGTGAATTAGCTTTTCGTAGTCCAGCCGGATTCGTTCCAGATCATCCCACAGCCGCTTCTGCACGCCGCTGATGGATTTCTCCAGCTCGGCCTTGAATCCCGCATGGGCCTCTTTCGCGGAGGCGGTGAAATCGAGATGCTGGGCTTTGATGGCTTCGCGAAAATTCTCCTCGAGCTGGCGGAAATTTGTCTCCATCAGCAGCGCGCGATGATGGAAACCAGCCTGCAAATCGGACATGCCCCGCAGCAGGTGCACTTCGCCCGAAAACTGTTTCCGCTCCCATTCTTCGCGCCATGCGATCCAATGCACACGAATGTCTTTGAGCTCAGCCGCCTCTTCGCGTAGCGCGGCAGCGTCCGCCGCAGCCGCACGGAACCGCTCGTCCGTTCGTGCAGAGAGCACGGCGATGGTTCGGTTCGCTTCGCCCAGCGCCGTCAACAACGACTCAACACATCCCATGAGCGCCCGGTTGAACTGCACTTGATCCCGCACGAACCATCCAAGCCCGCGGGCGATCTGGCGCTTCACGGACTGAATTGCCGAGTTGGCGAGTCCGCCGCGCCTCGGATTCACGGTGCCGATCGCCGCTACTTTCGCCTCGGCCGCGTCCCGGGCATGGACCACCGGCATCAGATCCGGCAGCGATATTCCAAGGCTGGAAATTTCACCCGAGGGGTGCCGCGCCCGCACCCGCTCCTCAATGGAGCGAATGATTTCGGCCAATTCTTCTGTCTTTGGGTCGGGGTCCATCTTCCGTTCCGCTTCAGCGGGCACGCTTCTTGCTCCAGCTTGCAGTGATGCGCGATTGAATACCGCCGCGCGGGGTGAATTCCCCCACCACAGTGGCCGATACCGGCTTGCAGGCGCGCACGACATCCCGCAGAAACTTGTTGACTACGTTTTCGTAGAAGATTCCGAGATTGCGATATTCCAATTCGTACATCTTCAGGGATTTCAGTTCCAGGCACAGCTTATCCGGAACGTATCGCAGCGTCAGCTTGCCGAAATCCGGCAGGCTCGTCTTCGGACAAATCGAAGTGAATTCCGGTATCACGATCTCAATCTCATAACCGGGATACTGATTGGGCCACGTTTCGATCTCGGGCAGCTTCGCATCCACCCCGGAGCGGGCGTGTTCGTCTGTATATTGCCGCTTCATGCGTCACCTATTCCCACCAGCGCATCGGCCAAGTGCTCCAGGAAGAGGCCCACATCGGTGACCACACCGACGGCCTGCCCCGTACCGCGGTCGCTGACTTTGGTTGCAACCGCCGGATTGATATCCACGCACACGATTTTCACCCAGCTGGGAAGCATATTGCCGATGGCGATGGAATGCAGCATGGAGCCGAGGCACAACACCACACCCGCACCCTTGAGATGTTCGGCGCAGAGATCCTGGGCGACATTCATATCGGTGACCGTGTCCGGCAGCGGACCGTCGTCGCGCAGGCTACCGGCCAGCACGAACGGGACGTTGTTCTTCACGCATTCATACATCACGCCGCTGGTCAGGCGTCCGGACTGCACGGCCCCGGCGATGTTGCCGCAGTTGTTGATGGCGTTGATGGCGCGCATGTGGTTGCGATGGCCATGTTCCTCGGGCCTGCCGTCGGTTTGGCGAACGCCCAGTGACGTCCCCAGCAACGCCGATTCAATATCATGCACTCCCAGCGCGTTTCCACTCAGAAGGGCTTGTACGTAGCCGTTCCGGATCAGCCTGGCCAGATGGACGGCGCCGCCGGTGTGAACCACAACCGGTCCCGCGACGACAATAATTTTCAGCATCGCCTCAAGCGACTGCCGGATGAGCGCCGCCGTCTGCTGGACAGCGGTTTCCACTTGCCGCTCGGACGAAATCCCGTTGCTCATGAAAGCGAAGGCCAGCCGGTCGCGCTCCTTCGATTCGGGGACAACGCGGATCCCGCGCATGCCAACCACCACCTCATCGCCGGCCTTGATGTCCCGCAGTTTGCGGCAGAATGCCCGGCCCTCCTTGATCAGCACCAGCGCATCCATACGCTGGTTCTCCACTTCGATCCAGTTTTGTCCGCGGCGGACCAGTGTGCGGTGATTTGTGGTGGAGTAGAAATCCTCCGGGGCGCAACGGTCCCGCTCGATAGTCCGGGTTTCAATCTCTCCTGAATCCACCGGCGAGCAGCCGAGGCTCACCAGTGTCTCCAGAATCTGAATGAGGGATTCGCGCGTTGGAGCTTCAATTTTCAGACGAAGATGCGAGGGATCGCTATTGGTGCGGCCGATTTCGAAGCGCTCGACTTCGAATTTTCCCTGAAACTCAACGACTGTGTCGAAAATCCGCTCCATAAGGTGCGAATCGATTAGGTGTCCCTGGGTCTCAACGACCTCCGAGAATGGGTTTGGTGCAGTGCTGGCGCTCATAACTCTATCTATTTAGGATAGCTTGCGCTCGCGGCTAACTATCGCTTTGCCAGCCAGGCCAGAAACAGGCCGTCGGGTTCCACATCTTCCCAATACGAGATCAGGCGGCTGGAGACCTCGCTGCAATGCCGGCCGAGCTGCCTTTCCAGTTCTTCCCGGCGGAACCACTTCTCCCAGGCGGGAGTCTTCAGCCGCCCCCAATGCTCGGCATTCTTATCGATGATGGCGATCTTCCCCCCCGGCCGCACGACCCGGCAGATTTCGGCGACGGCTTTTTCGATATCCACGGCGTGCTCCAGCGATTCAGTGGCATAGGCCGCGTCGAAGGTTCCATTGGCGAACGGAAGGTGCGTCATGGAAGCGGAACACGGAGCAACCTCTTCCGGAACGAATCTCAGCATGGCTTCCGCCAGGTCGAGCCCGACAACGGAGGCGCCGGGATTTCGTTCCTTAACAATGCGGGCAAATCGCCCTTTGCCGCAGCCAACGTCGAGAACTCTGCCGTGACGCAGGTCGCCGATGTGCTCCAGAATCAATTGGACGTGGAAGATACGGGGGTCGATGGTCGAAGGAAAATGTTCCTCATCGGCCGCGGCCTCGTTAAAACTGCGCCGGATGTCTGCGAGAGTGCTTTTGGGTTCACTGAGGAACCAGTCACGAAGGCGCCAAGGCACGGTTTAGGCTCGATTGTACCTCGGCTGCCGGAGAGCCTTAAGAGTTGGGGCTGCGTGAAGCTGTTGGCCTCGACCGCAGCGCCCGATTGCCGGCCCGACTACCTGGCAACAGTCCGCCGGATTTTCCGGCAGACCTCCACAGCCTACCCGTGAGTGAGAAAGACCGGCAGCCCGAGCTTGTTCGAATACGTCGGGCGGTAGCGACTGGTATCGTACATCGTCTTGATATCCACGCTGCGCGGGCCCAGTTTCGGGTCCGGGATCGGCACCAGCGCGTAACAGCCGCTCTGAATTGCAGTCATCAGCCCGGACTTACCCTCCAGCACGGCATCCAGCGCGATTGTTCCAAATGTGGAGGCGATCAGCTTATCCGTAAAGTCGGGGTCGCCGCTGCGGAGATCATACGTGAGATCGCTTACAACCGTTTCTTCCTTGAAGCGCTTCTTCAATTCGGAACTGAAATCCTCGGCAACACTCATTTTCTTGCGGTGGCCGAAGGCGTCGGGTTCGCCATATTCCTGCATCTTGTGGCCGTCCCACTCAGCGCCCTCCGACATGACCATCAGAGAATAGCTGCTCGGGTTGCTCTGCTTGTCCGCCATCAGCATATCTATCATCTTGTCCAGATTGAACTTATATTCCGGAATAGCGCAGCGGATAGAGCTGACATAAGCGGTGTAGAGCGCGGTGTACCCCGCGTCGCGTCCAAATACCCGAAAGATGCCGATGCGTTCGTGTGAGCCGACCGTTGTCCGCTGACGGTTGATGGCATCGGCCGCCCGCGTAATCGCAGTTGAGAAACCGATGCAGTACTCCGTATTCCGCACATCGTTGTCCATCGTCTTTGGGACGGCGATGACCTTCATTCCGAGTTTGTCCAGGCGCGCCGCGTAGCTGAGGGTATCGTCGCCACCGATAGCGATCAGGTAGTCCAGCTTCAGCGTCTCGATATTCTTCAGCACCTGCGAGCTCATATCGCTGACGATCGAGGTGACGCCACCCTTCGTGTTTTCCACCTTAGGGAATTCCGCGCCTTTCAGGAACTCGGGAATCTTCTTCATCTTTGACGGATTCGTGCGGCTGCTGTGGAGGAATGTACCTCCGGTCCGATCCACGGCCCTCGTATTCTCCCGTGTTAGAGGCAGGATGTATCTTCCCGTGCTCGCCGGATCCTCAAAGTTGAGGTGAGTCAACCCTTCCCATCCTCGCCGGATCCCGATGACCTCACAGTCGTTATCGCTGCCCCGGTAAACCACGTTCTTAATCACCGCGTTCAGTCCGGGCACGTCCCCGCCCCCGGTGAGAATGCCGATCCGTTTTTTCGCCATGGATGCTCCTGGAATTTTGGTTTGGTCCTCTCATTGTAGCTCGCAGGCCAATGCGCGGTGAGGAGAGGCCAAATCAGGGGGGATTGAACTAGAGTATTTCACTTAGATTATCGCTAAGTATATGTAATTCCTAGATTTACATTGAAGAATAAGGGGCCGCGTGTTAAAATTGGTTATCAATCAAATTTCGTGATGTTGCGGAGTTGAGGGTAGCTGGGTGGTCTGGATTTGAGTGAGAGAGCTGCTGGCCTTTAGGTGTCGAAATTGCTCCTAAGTACTGGTACGGCTTGCGGTTTTTAAAAAAAGCTCTCCATGTTAGACTTGCCTGGCGTCTCGGAGGAGTTTCTATTAAGTATGGCTGGCAATTGGCATTATCATAAATTTAAATTGTTGTGTCTGGCGTTGCTGCTAGCGAGTCTGGGCAGCGCGACGCCGATCTCTGAAAACTTCGATAATCAGGCCCTCGGTGTCAATGGATGGACTGAGACCGGAGGAAACTCCGCTACTCCCACTTACAATTACAACAGCCCTTCGAACGGTCTCGGCTGCTGTCCCAGCCCGGGCTTCATCAGCGCTAAAGATAACAATTCAGGCGGCGCGGGCAACGTTCTCAAGCTATATGCTCCACTCGCGCTGTTTCCGCAGACTGCCGGATTTGCTGACCTCAGCAGTTTCGATATCGCGGCGAACGGGGGAATGGCTTATTATATTCACTTCGCCCTTAAGCAGCTTTCCAACCAGGGCAACAAACCCTTAACCGGCAATACGGGCAAAATCGACATTACAGGCGCAAATGGCGTCACCATTCAAGCCAATCTGTACAATTTTGTAGCTTGCCCCACTTGTAACAACTTGCCTGCAGGCTGGAATCTACCCACTGAGAATAATCTGTTTTCCTTTGGAATCTTCACGAAAACTGCCGGAGTGGGTACTTTTAACCAGGCTCTCTATCTGGCCACCATCTCCAAGATCGCGAGTTTCAACATTGAAGTCGAATTGCATGGGGATGGCTCCGACGAAGTGGGCTTCGATTCTTTCGGGATAGACACTGTCCCGGAACCGTCATACACAGTAGTTTTGTTCGCCGCTGGAATATTGGGCTTCCTGTGGAAACGGCGGCAGGTGAAAGTCAGCTAAGCGTTTTAAAAGTCACAGAGAAACGGGGAACCCGGCGGATGCCTGGTTCCCCGTTTTTCTTTATACCGAGGGGCTACACCCACCAGGCAGCGGCGGGTTGTTCGCGAATCACAATCGAATTCAGGAAGTTTGCAGCCTTCGTCAGCCCTTCATCCGGCGACATCAGCGTATCTTCATGTTCGATTGATAAGACATGGTCGTATCCGAACATCCGAAGCGTCGAGATGAATTCCTTCCACCAGCCCGCATCATGCCCATATCCGCACGTGCGGAAGATCCACGCGCGATTCCGTTCGTCCGTGTATTTCTTGGTGTCGAGAACACCCACCGTGGGCAGGTTCCTGTCATAAATCTGCGTATCCTTGGCGTGGACATGGAACACACAGTCACCCAGCACGCGGATCGCGGCGATCGGATCGATTGCCTGCCAGAACATATGGCTCGGGTCGTAGTTGCAACCAACGGACTTCCCGCCGATGGCGCGCAGCCGCAGCATCGTCTCCGGACTATAGGCGACGAAACCGGGGTGCATTTCAATAGCGATCTTGACGCCATGATCCTCGGCAAACTTCCCCTGTTTTGTCCAGTACGGTGTTACCTTCTTGTCCCACTGCCACGCGAGAACATCCAGATACTCAGTGGGCCACGGACAGGTCACCCAGTTCGGATACTTCGCCTTATCGCTATCCCCAGGGCAGCCGGAAAAGTCAATGACGGTAGAGACACCCAGTTTTTCGGCGAGTAAAATAGTCTTCTTGCTGGTTTCCTGAAATGCCTTGGCGAGAGCCGGATCGGGATGGAGCGGATTGCCGTGGCAACTGAGGGCGCTGATGGAAATACCGTTGTCATCGAGGAGTGTCTTAAATTCCTTTAGCGCGGCCTTATTCTGCAGCATGGAAAGCTTACAATGTGGATCCCCGGGGTAATTTCCGGTTCCCAATTCCACGGTGCTGATATTCAGGCTCTTCAGCTTCTCGATGACTTTGTCCAGGGGAAACTGGGACAGCAAGGGGGTAAAAACGCCGACTCTCATGATTGTTTGTCCTTTTTTCGCAGTGATAAGAATATCACAGCGACACCAGTTCGACAGCAAGAAGCGGATAGCACCACCGCGCCAAATTCCGTATCGTTAGACTA
>JBDUEM010000176.1:0-15676 GCA_040002435.1 Bryobacteraceae bacterium | reverse complement strand
ACGCGGATGATGTAGTCGCCGCTCTTTTCGAAGGTGTGATCGATGTGGGGATCGCCGAAAACGGTGGAGTCGTCCATCCAGGCGATCTCCTCCCCGTGGTCGTCGAGAATCGCCAGATCCGCGTCGAGACGGGAACCATGCCGTGTCGCGCTCACGTCGAACACGAGGGTCTGGCCGGCGTCGGCATGAAAACGAAAGTGGTCCCAATCTTCGGTGTTGATAATTCCGTTCACCAGCACCGGTAGGGCAAGCGCCTGCGGCTTGCGCCAGTCATCGTTCGGCTCAGACTCGCGAATCTCAGGCAGCGCACCGACGTCAAAAACACCAACAAAAGCCCCCCTGGCGGTAACGAGGCGAAAATCGCGACGGCCGACCTCGGCCTTCCTGTCCGCGGTTACGCGGAGCTTCAGGCTCGTGCCAAAAGAGGAAAGAATTTCGGCCGACAGGCCTTTACCGGAAAATTCCACGGACTTGGCATCATGCAGGTTCTGGCCGGTCAGCTCCACCTCGATACTTGAACCACGCTGAACTCCATGAGGAAAAACACCTGCAACTAGAGGCGCGGCGGAAGGGAAATCCACGTCAATGGAAGCCAGAGCAACAGCCGTTAGAAAAACCGCCGCGGCGCAAAGTTGGAGGAGCCTTTTCACGTTCTCACCATCCAGGCCCGCGCGATGCTCTGGTAGGATCGACGCCCGTCGCGAGGATTCACGAATGGCCATAAGATGGCGGCAACGCCGGTGGTTCCCACGCTGAGCAGTAGCATTGAATCCCAGTCATTAAACTTCTGAAGAACCCAACCCATCAAAGTGGGCGACACAAAGCCGGCACAGTTTGAGGCGGCGTTCATCAGACCAGCCACCGTACCACCGCCGATATCCGTTGCGGACGACCATGCCGCACCCAAATACAAGTCTATAGCGCCGGCGGCCAGACCCATGGAAAGCGCAGCAAGTCCGGTCTCGGGCCACCAGATTCCGAAAGACATTAACACTACACCGGCGGAGAGCGATACCACTCCCACCACGGTGCGCGCAAAGCGGGCGTCTGTGCGGCGCCCGATCAGGTCAGTCAGGAAGCCCCCCGCCCAGGTCGCGACCACGCCGCTCAGAAATGGAATGCTTGCATAGAAGGAGGACTCTGCTACCGACAAGCCTCGATGTTCACGCAAATAAGTGGGAAACCAGGTGATGTAGAACTGCCACATGAACGTGGATCCGAAGACCGCGGCCAGGAGGCACCAGAGCCGTGAGGAGCGGAGGAGTGAATTCCATTGAGGCGCTGCCGGCGTCGGCTCACCCTGATCGGGCACGCCAATGGCCTCCAGTTCCTCCGGGGTGATTGAAGGGTGCTCGCTTGGGCTGTTGCGATAGGTTCGGTACCATACCGCGGAGGCGATCAGGCCGGCAATTCCAAATATTGCGAACGTTGCCCGCCAGCCATAGCGCAGCATCAGAAACGCCGCGATGGGTGGAGTTAGTGAAGCGCCCAATCTACCTCCGCCGAGGAACGCGCCAAAGGCCGTGGAGCGCTCGTTCACCGGCACCCAGCGGTTGAAAGCCGCCGCAATGGAAGGGCTAAAGGCCGACTCCATCGCTCCAAAGGTGAAGCGCACCGCGATCAGGGAAACGAAGTTCCATGCAACCCCGGTGAGCGCCGTGAACAGCGACCATCCGGCTATGGCAAGACTCACGATTCCGCGCGAACCCATACGATCCGCCACCATGCCCCACGGTGTCTGCCCCAGGAAATAGGAGAGGCTGAAAATGCTGAAGACCAGGCCCATTTGCGTCTGATTGAGCTGAAAGTCCTTCCGCATCTCCGGTCCGGCCACTGCAACACAAACACGATCGGTATAACAGACCATGTTGATGACCAGTGCCATCAGAACGATCGAATATCGTACGGGCAGTTTGCGCTGAAGTGTCATGCCAATCGTGCAAACGCCCTGTCGAATACCTCCAGCGTCTCCGCGCAATCCTTCGCGGTATGAACGGCGGACACATAAAACCTGCCATCGGGCAGCAGATTCAAACCTTCTTCGATCGCGATGGTCAGAAATTCTTTCAGCCGCACCGTATCATCTTCCAGCGTATCCCGATAGTCTCTGATGGCTTGCCGCGTGGTGAAATGCAGGCTGAAGGCTGCGCCGAACCCGGTAGTCTGAACCGGTATACCGCGCCGCTGCCCGATCTCGTTCAGACCCTCCATCAGTTCCAGCCCTATTTTATTGGCGGACTTCAGTCCGGCTCCATCATTCTTTGATAGCTCGGTCAGCGTCGCCAATGCGGCGCCGGTAGCCAGCGGATTTCCGTTGAAAGTGCCTCCGAAGGCCACACCGCCCGTCAACATCATCTCCATGATTTCTGCTCTCCCGGCAACCACACTCATGGGAACGCCACCCGCTACGGCTTTGCCGTAGGTAGTCAGGTCAGACGTAACGCCGAAAACTTCTTGCGCTCCACCGGGCGCGATTCGGAAGCCGGTGATTACTTCGTCGAAGATCAGAAGAACGTTATGGCGTGTGCATAGCTCTCGGACCGACTCCAGATAACCCGGTTCCGGCATGAGGCACCCGCTGTTGCACAAGACGGGTTCCATGATCACGGCGGCGATTTCGTCCGCGCTTTGTTCCAGAATCCGTTCCAGTATGGATAGGTTATTCCACGGCGCCACCATCATGTTAGAGACCGAATTCGCCGCCTGCCCCCGCGACCCCAGCGTGACGGCCGGTCCGTCCAATGGCCCGACCGCATCCGCCGATGGTTTATAGCTCAGTAGCGCAGAATCCATCCAGCCGTGATAATGGCCTTCGAATTTCAGAATCTTTTCCCTGCCGGTGAAGGCGCGCGCCAGACGCATCACGATCTGCAATGCCTCGCTGCCGCTCGAAGTGAAGGCGACGCGCTCGCCCCCGGGCGAGAGCTTCTGAATCATCTCCGACACCAGAAACTCCAGCTCATGTTGTGCGCCGTAGTTGTGCGGTTTGCGAGCCGCCTCCAACAGAGCCTTCACCAGTGCCGGATGGCAGTGGCCCAGAATTAACGGGCCCCAGGCCAGAGCGTAATCGATGTATTCGTTCCCATCCACGTCTCGCAGGCGCGAACCCTGTCCATCCTCAAAGTAGAGCGGAATGGCGCACTTGGCGCGAAAAGGGCTGCTGACTCCGCCTGTGAGGGAGAGTTTCGCCCGCTCCAGCAATTCACGGGATTTATCCCAAGTCTTCAGTGTCAATTGTTCTTTCATTTTCCGTCAGATCCTCAGAACCCCAGTCTCGAACTCGCGCCATAGTCGCGCCACATTCTGCGCTGATTCCGTGGGAGCAACCACTTTCCGGATGCGCGCCCGAATACTCCGGCCTGTCAGGTCGCCGTTTGGCGCTAGCGGTAAGACAGCGAAAAACGTTCGTCTTTCTATCGATCGTTTCATAACAGAAACAAACAGGGGTTTGTTGATGCGTTTTTAGCATGTTCTCAAAGCCGGTGTCAATCTGCAGCACGTATAATTCAATCTACGAAGTGCCCACGACTTCCAGCCTGCCCTTGAAAATCCTGATCGCCGGTATCGCTCTCTCGGCCGCTCTTTGGAATTGGGGCTGTTCCAATGAGTCCAAGGCAGCCGGAAGGAAGGTGATCGTGCTCGGAGTCGACGGCATGGATCCGCATTTCGTAGAGGAACACTGGGCGGCCCTTCCGAATCTGGAGCGTCTCCGAAAAAGCGGTGATTTCAAGCGGTTGGCCACTACAACGCCGCCGCAAAGTCCTGTCGCCTGGTCCACCGTGGCCACAGGCCTCGACCCGGCCGAGCATGGAATCTACGACTTTGTACACCGCAATCCCTCGACGATGGCTCCGTTCTCGTCAATGGCGGAAACCGAGGAGCCGCGATTCAACCTTCCGCTGGGTCCATGGCGCTTTCCGCTCGACAACGGCTCAGTCCGTTCCCTTCGGAGGGGCCGGACTTTCTGGGAAATTTTGGGCGCCGCAGGGATTCCCGTGACCTTGCTTCGGATGCCGGCAAATTATCCCGCCGCGCCGTTTCGCGGTACGGCCCTTTCCGGGATGGGCACGCCCGATCTGGCAGGCACCTTCGGAACCTTTACTCTGTTCACCGACAGTCCGTACGAGGAGACGCGCCAGGTTGCGGGTGGCAGGATCGAGAAAGTCGATCTTTCGGCCTATCACGCCGTGCTCTCGATTCGGGGGCCTCTCAATTCCTTGCGCAAGGATCGCGCCGAATCCTCCGTTCCGATGGCAGTGGATGTGGATCCCAGTGCCGCCGTGGCCCGCTTCACCGTTGCGGACGAGCAGTTCATCCTGCGTGAGGGTGAATGGTCGAAATGGATTTCTCTCCGCTACACTCTGATCCCTGGACTGGCCCATGCTAACGGCATGGTCCGGGTGTACGCCAGCCAGTTGCACCCCGGTTTCCGGGTATATGTCTCGCCCGTCAACGCGAACCCTGCCGATTCGGATCTTCCCATTTCCGTACCTGCCGGATACTCTGGTGCGCTAGCGCAGGCGCTTGGCCCCTTTTACACACAGGGAATTCGCGAAGACACCGCGGCGCTTCGGGAAAACGCGTTTACTCTGCCGGAGTATCTTTCGCAGAGCCGGCTGATCTTTGCGGAGGATCTGGCGTTGCTCCGCCACTCTTTGAACCAGTTCCATGACGGGTTGCTGTTTTTCTATTTCTCGAGCATCGACCAGAATTCGCACGTCCTCTGGGGAGCCCATGACGCGGAATTGCTTGAGACCTATCGGGCGGTGGATTCCGCGATCGGTGAGGTGATGCGCCTCGAACCGGACGCCACGCTAATCGTTATTTCGGACCATGGATTCACGTCCTTCCGGCGCACCGTCAATCTGAATACGTGGCTGATGCAGCAGGGATACCTGGCATTGGACGATCCGCACTCCACGGGCGCCGACGAGCTTTTCGCGCATGTGGACTGGCGCCGAACCCGCGCCTACGCTTTCGGTTTGAACGGACTCTACTTGAATCTGGCCGGCCGCGAAAAGAACGGCGTTGTCGCTCCGGGCGACGCGCGTAAGCTGATGGCAGAGATCTCAGCGCGGCTTCTCACCATCCGCGATCCTGAAAACGACTCTCCGGTGATGGAGTCCGTGGCGACAATGGGCGCAGGCGGCGCGAAATTCGCGCCTGACCTTGTGATCGGTTATAAGGCCGGTTACCGGACCTCCTGGGGCGCGGCGCTGGGAGCAGTTGAGAGCGCCGTCATCCAGGATAACCTGGAGGCATGGATCGGTGACCATTGCGTTGCTGCAAGCGAGGTGCCGGGCGTTCTCTTTTCCAATCGCAAGTTGCACGCAGGCAACGCGGAATTGAAAGACCTGACTGTCACCCTGCTGGAACTATTCGGCGTTAAGCCGCCCAGGGAGATGTTAGGCCATTCCGTGTTCTAAGGTTTGGATTTCTCCAAGCGGTCCAGCGCGGCCCGCGCCTCTGTGATGCCGATGTTGTAATGCGCCACCAAGTTGAAGGATGTGCGGCGTATTTAGCAGCGCTACCCATAGGAACTGTGGGGATCGGAGTGCAGCATCTTCACTTAGATCAGGATGATCGGAGTCCTTGGGCGTTCCGCCGCTCCCTCTCCCAAACAGATTCAATGATGGCAGCCAAAAATACGCAAAGACAGCGGATTCCGTTTCACATATGGAACGAGAGCCGACGTGTGGCCCTTTTTGGATTCAGGTATTGCACACCTGTAATACAAGATTGACTTGATGAAGGTGAAGGGCAGCACGAAATGAGCTTCGGATTCCGCTTTAGCCGCTGGTAGGAGACCGCGGCTAGACCGCGGTCCAGCCACCATCCACAACAATGTTCTGTCCAGTGACATAACTGGACGCGTCGGACGCAAGAAATAGCGCGGCGCCCTGCATCTCCCATGCTTGCGCGAGCCTTCCGAGTGGCACGCGCCGGGAAAAGCCGGCCACGAAATCCTCCGGCAGGTTCGCCGTTTGAACCGCTCCGGGAGACAGGCAGTTTACACGCACGCCGAATGGCGCGAGATAGCAGGCCAGGTATCTCGTCAGATTGAGCATGCCGCCCTTTACAAACGCATAGTCTATGCGGTTCCCCATCTTCATTCCTTCATACAGAGGGAAATCCGGGGAGACCATGCCGTAGATGGAGCCTATATTCACAATCGAACCCGAGCGTCTCTCCTGCATCGATTCGGAAAACACCTGACAAGCCACCATCAGACCAGTGCCGTTGACCTGGAGCGATGCGTCGAGATCCGCCGCAGTGGTATGGCGTAGATCCCCACCGTGACGGGCCACGCTGTTGTTGAAAAGAATATCAACGGCACCGTGTCGCCGGATGACGTCATTCCGGAGTTCGCGGATTTCCTGTTCCGACGCCAGGTCACAACGTGCACCCTCCACTCGTAACCCGGCACGGCTCAACTCAGCGGCGAAGGTCCGGCAGTGCTCCAAATCGCGTGAGGCTGCCACCACGGTCGCGCCGGCTTCAGCCAAAGCCTTTACGATGGCGCTGCCCACCGCTCCCGCCCCACCCGTAACTACGGCGACCTTTCTATCCAGTCGAAAAAGATCGAGTGTGTTCATTCTTTCGTAAACTCCACCACAGTGACATAACGAATCAGTTCGGAGTCAATCTGCAGTACGTCTTTGCCGATGGCATCGGTCAAGGTAGCGATCGGTTTCACAACGCCGGCCTCAAGGACAGTGACACTCTGAATTCGCCGCGTGAAGCGAATCTCTGTCGGCTAGGTGGTCATGATGCGGATTCGGGCACTTCTATCGAGCGGCAGTCCGTCATCGGAATCGATCAACGCCCGGCCACTCTTTACTCCAAAGACCGGCTTACCGCCGATGCCGACCTCGCCCGCCGCCTCGATGAATGTGATTCCATTCGAACCTGCTTCCACCACTCCATATTTATTCAGATCGAAGGTGACGGGATCGTGGGGCAACGTCAACTTCACCGGTGCCGGCGGCCTGTCCGTCATCAATGTGTAGAGGCTGCCTCGAGCAGTACGTCTGACCAGCGTATCGATGGCGCTGCCGGCTCTGCCCTCCACTTCGACCCTCACACGCGGCAGTTCCAGGTCCTGGCTCGTCGTGAGCACTCGCACACGAGAGCGGGTGAAGACTTTCAGGCGCTCAACCGTTGACGGGGCAAGATCGGCGGGAACGATCAGGGCTCGTGCGGTCTTTGGCAAAGGAGATTGCAGACAATCTTCCTGCAGAATTCCGAACTCAATTTTCTCGCGCTGCAAATGCTCAATGGCCCGGACGACGTCGCCCGTGGTTTTTGCCGAAGCCGCCGAAGGGATCACGACATATACCGGCCCGTCATACGCCGTCGGCGCCAGTCGACCTCCCATGAGGCCAAGGCGGCCTAGAGCGACGGCTGCCTCAGCCGGGAAGGGAGTGCCGCTGTAGATCGATCCATAAAAAAATCCGCTGGGAGAGAAGTTGAGCCCAGGCACTTGTTTCGGCCATTTCTTCGCGATATCTATCACCGGCGCAAACCAGCGGGGATCGGGAGGGTTATCGAGAATCTCCCGCAGGGGAGAGGCCGCAAAGCTTTGCTCAGGCGCCAACCATCGAACACCCCACTCGTAGGACATTGCTGCCGCCGCTCCTGAGCCTAGGGCAGCGTGAGTTGCGCCATCGTATTCGGCCGCGTGATTCCATCCTCGCGTGCCAAATTCCTCCAGCAGCTGAGGCCGCCCGGAGCACGCCGGATTGAAGTAAGAAAGGGTTGCAGCGGTGTTGGCAGGGCTTGAATAGCTGTGCCACGAGGCGAGTGCCCCGTGACGGTTACCAATGTAGGCGTCGCCTCCGCCCATGAGTGAGAAGAGGTCTCCCGGCATCACAGGCTGTGCCGCGCCTGCCTTGCGAATCGCCAGCGTCATCTCGTCGGACCATCTCTGAAACAGCAACGAATCCCGCAACTCACCATTCGCGGGCGGAATTCCCTTCCATTGCGCGGCCTCCGCGTCCATCTGGCCCTGGTCCGGATCCTTTACGTATGTTTCATTAGACAGGTTATAGATCAGGTTCCCGACGTTGCGCCAGCGGCGGGCCAGGACGCCGATATACTCACGCTGCAGATCGAGATTCCGGAAGGAGATGCCGTAGACGTTGAAGTCTATCGGGCGGCGAAAATCGAAGCGCACGCGCTCACCGTTGGGCCGTTCGAAGCCAATGGTACGCACCCACTGCGTGAAAACGCAGACGTCCAACACGATTCCGTTTTTTGCCGCCAGATAGATGGCGGCGTCTATTGCGCGCAAGGCCTGTTCGTCGAGGATTGGATCGACCCACACCCTCACGATGCGATAGCCGGCGCGTCGCATGGCTGCGAAATCCTCATTCGCCTGGAGCGGACGGAAATCGTTCCACAGCCATTCCCACCAGGAACTCGAAGGATAGTAGTTCGTACCCGCCCAGAAGCCAGGCTTGTTATCGATGAGGATATTCGGCCCATCGACGCGGAAGTTCGCCGCTGTCGTCAACGGCCCGGCGTTCTCTACCACCACACCAATTTCCATCCGATCAATCGGGATTGGATGGCCCTCGATTGCCGGAAAGCGCGACTGATTGGGATCCTTCAGCAGTTCGACCCGAAAGGTCCAGAGACCAGGCTCACCCCGCAAGAGTACGTCGATTGAGGCGTCCGATTCGCTTTCACCGTCGGGGATCCGGCGCTGCCGGTCTATCAAGCGGAATTCCTTATCCTGCGGCCCCTTCAGCGAGAAGTGAACCTCAGTGGCATGGGCCTCCCGTGCCGAATTGCGGAGACGGGCACTGATGCGCGCCCGCTCTCCCATGCGGTACGAAGCATAGTCGCTACTGGCCCGAGTGAAGCGCACGGCGCCAGTGGTTCGAATGGCGATTGCTTTGAGGAGAGCTGACCAATCAGCCGGCGCCATGGCCTCGGCCGGCTTGTCAAACAGAAACAGAAAACACTCGCTTCCCGAAAAACGGTGGCGGACCAAGGAGGGCGCGTAGTAGCGCATCAGCGCTCCCGGATACCCAATCACCCGGCCAAAGCGGTCGCGGGCCTCCAGGATCGGCTCCAGATTTGCCCGCTGTTCTTCGTCCACGTTGTGGTTCGGCATATCGGTCACGGGCTTGATATAGATGGAGGAAACCAGAGCCTTCCGAAATGGCAGCTTGCTCACAATGATTGGGGAACTGCCGACGGTGGAGATTTCTAGCGGCGTCTTCGCGGGCCTAAAAGACCCAGCCCACAAATCGGGTGGCAAGCCGGTTGGATCGCTGATCCAGATGCAATTGTCACCGTGCGCCAGGGCGTCCACCAATGTCTCGGCGTTGAGGGAGCTCTTGGCTATTACGTGAAATTCGCTGAGGACCTCTTGATCGATGGCACGTATGAGGGAATCGTCGATCACTAAATGAGTTGTCAGCGCGTCCATCGTGCGCACGGGAATGGTAGCCAGGAAAAGGATGCTCACGAACCATCGCGCGGTCATGCTGGCGATACTAACATAGTAAAGGTAGTGGTATGATGTGGTCTAGCCGCCATGCGTAAATCCCGACGAGCACTGTGGCGGGTTTGTGTCGTTCTCTTGGCTTGTCTTCCGTCGACGGCCGCCGATAAAGTCGACTTTTTCGAAACGCATGTTCGGCCGGTTCTGGCCAGGAATTGCTTCGCCTGCCATACGGCTTCCCCAATGGCGGGCCTGGCGATGGTGTCGTCTGAGTCGCTGCTGAAGGGCGGAAAATCGGGCCCCGCGATTATTCCCGGCAAGCCCGATGACAGCCTTCTGATCCAAGCTGTGTCGCATACGCATGCCCGGCTCAAAATGCCGCCGCAAGGAGAACTATCGGCGCTCGAAATCGCCGACCTGCGCACATGGGTGGAGATGGGCGCGCCGTGGCCGATCACAGCCCAAGCGTCCAACCCGGCTCCTGCGGCCTATCGAATCACTCCGGAACAGCGGAAGTTCTGGTCATTTCAACCGGTGCGCAAGCCGGAAGTTCCGGCCGTGAAAGACACTGTTTGGGCTAAGACACCAATTGACCATTTTGTTCTGGCGCAACTGGAGAAGAAGGGCTTGCGCCCGGTGAAACCGGCGGAGAGGAACATATTGTTGCGGCGCGTTTATCTTGACCTGATTGGCTTGCCGCCGACTCCGGAACAGACGGCGGCTTTTCTGGCAGATCGCTCCTCACAATCATTGGCCAAGGTAGTCGATCAACTGCTCGCCTCGCCCAAATACGGTGAACGATGGGGCCGTCACTGGCTGGACGTAGCGCGCTACACGGATGACAAGTTGAATATTGTTGCCGACGAGCCTTATCCGAACGCCTTTCGGTTTCGCGATTGGGTGATTCAAGCCTTCAACGATGATATGCCGTACGACAAATTCGTA
Source organism: Bryobacteraceae bacterium (assembly GCA_040002435.1). Taxonomy (GTDB): domain Bacteria; phylum Acidobacteriota; class Terriglobia; order Bryobacterales; family Bryobacteraceae; genus JANXXV01. Next base: position 5,277 of record JBDUEM010000176.1, on the reverse strand, counting down.
AAGGCGCAAATCGCCGCCGACTTACTTCCTTCCGGCGAACGCGAAAAGCTGCTGCCCGGCCTGGGCTTCTACGGAATGAGCGCACAGTATCAGGAAGACCGTGCGGATGTCACAGGAAAAGCATTCCTCGGATTGACCGTCGGCTGTGCTCAATGCCACGACCATAAATTCGATCCGATCCCAACCAGGGACTACTACTCCCTGCTCGGGGTGTTCATCAGCACAAAGCTGAAAGAGTACCCGCTGGCGCCGGCGGACGTGGTGAAAGAATTCGACAGCCGCGAAAAGAGCATTAACGATCTGCAGGAAAAGCTAAACAAGTTTCTGCAGATTCAAAGCAGGCAGCTTGCGGGCATTCTCGCCTCGCGCATTGTCCGGTATCTTCCCGCCGCCTGGAAGGTGATGGGACCACAGCATTCCTCTGCGGAAGAAGCCGCGAAAAATGATGGCTTAGACGCGGAGACGCTGGACCGCTGGATCGCCTATCTTCGAAAGGATCACGAGCACACGCATTTGAAGCAGTGGACCGCAATGCTCAAGCGCGGCGGCAGTTTGGAGGAAGCACAAAAGCTGGCGGTGGAATTCCAGGCGACCGTCCTTTCCGTTGCAACTGAGATCGAAGGTATCGAAGAACAAAATCTGGCGCTGCTGGGCGGAGCGAGCGGCAATCCGTCCCTGGCAAAGATTGTGTTGGTTCCTTACCCGCGAGACAAGTACGTCTTTTGGCGGGAACTTTTCGGCGAATCGCGAACCGGCTTCGGGGAAAAGAAAATCGAGCCGGTGCTGATCTACGCCGGAGAAAAGCTGGACCGGTTTCTGCAAGGGGAATGGAAGTCCTACGTATCGGATCTGCGCGCTGAACTCACTGCGCGAAAGAAGGACCTGCCGCCAAAATATCCTTTCCTGCACTCAATCGAGGAAGCCGACAAACCGGCAAACTTGAAGGTCTACATCCGTGGCAACCCTGATAATCTGGGCGAAGAGGCGCCGCGGGCATTTCTTTCCATCTTCAGCGACGGTCCGCCCAAGCCATTTACCCACGGCAGCGGCAGGCTGGAGCTGGCTGAAGCTATCGCCAACGCCAGGAATCCGCTGTTCGCTCGCGTCATGGTGAATCGAATCTGGCTGAATCATTTTGGGCAGGGCATCGTGCGCACGCCGAGCAACTTCGGGCAACTCGGCGCTCGTCCCACTTCTCCGGAACTGCTGGATTACCTTGCCGCTCGATTTGTGGAAAGCGGCTGGTCCATGAAAGCAATGCATCGGGAAATGGTGCTGTCTTCCACTTACGCGCTGAGCACTGTGAACTCCGAAGTGAATTTCACGGCCGATCCCGAGAATCGTTTGTTGTGGCGAGCGAACCGGCGGCGTCTGGATGTCGAAGTTCTGCGGGATTCCATGCTCGCTACGGCCGGTGAACTGGTCACTACCCTCGGCGGCTCGCCATTAAAAGTTTCCGATCAGGCCAATCACCGTCGAACTGTTTACTCGTTTATCAGCCGCCGCGATCCGGACGAGACCCTTGCGCTGTTCGATTTTCCGGGAGCCAACGACAGCAATGAACAGCGGCTGGAAACCAGTACGCCGCTGCAGCGCCTCTATTTCCTAAACAGCGCCTTCGCCATGGAACGTGCAAAGGCGCTGGCAGTTCGCCTGAAAAACGAAGCGGGTGACAATCCGGCAGCGGAGATCCACCGGGCCTATGAGTTGGTATTCAGCCGGCCGCCTTCGGAAAAGGAACTAAAGTTGGGAGTGGAATTTCTTCGCGGCGAATCCGGCGCTCTGCCGCGGTATACCCAAGCGTTGTTTGCGACCAACGAATTTCAAATGGTGAATTGATGAGACGCGAACATTTCGAACGATTAGGCATTACCCGGCGCGATCTCTTGCGAACAGTCGGTGCAGGTTTTGGCACGCTGGGCCTGGCACAGGCGCTGTCTGCCGCCGACAATTCACCTTTGCAAGGTCCGCACTTTCCAGCCCGTGCGAAGCGCGTCATTTTTCTGTTCCTCAACGGCGGACCCTCGCACGTAGATACTTTCGATTACAAGCCAATGCTTGCGAAGTACAATGGCAAGCCCATGCCGACGGAGAATCCGAAGACCGAACGGAAAACCGGCAATCTGCTGGGATCGCCGTTTGAGTTTCAAAAATACGGACAAAGCGGCCTGGAGGTCAGCGAGATCTTCGCCAAGACCGCCGCATGCCTCGACGACGGGTGCATCATCCGATCGATGTACACCGATCGTCCGTTTCACGACGCGGGCTTTTTCATGATGAATTGCGGCCACAATCTCGCTGGCCGTCCGTCGATGGGATCGTGGATCACCTACGGATTGGGCAGCGAAAATCACAATCTGCCGGCCTTCGTCGTATTGTGTCCCGGCCTGCCTACGGTGGGCACGCCGCTCTGGAGTTCCAGCTTTCTGCCTGGAATTTATCAGGGGACCCATGTGTCGAACAAGGAGACCGATCCGGAGAAGCTGATTCCCAACCTGCGCAACAGAGAGATCGATTCCGCGGGCCAGCGGCGCCAGCTTGACCTTATCGCGAAACTGAACCAGGACCACATGGAGCGTTACGGCTCGGACGCTTCACTCGAAGCCGGCATCTCCTCCATGGAGACCGCGTTCCGCATGCAGACCGAAGGAATGGACGCCTTCGACATCCGAAAAGAAAGTGAAGACACCCGCGCACGGTACGGAGAGGGTGATTTCGCGCGTGGATGCCTCATCGCCAGACGGCTCAGTGAGCGTGGCGTGCGAATGGTTCAGGTCTACACCGGACCAGGTCAGCCGTGGGACAACCACAACGACATCATGGATCATCGCGAGCTTGCCGCCGAGGCCGACCGTGCCATTTCATCGTTGGTTCACGATCTAAAGTCCAACGGTTTGTTGAAGGAGACTTTGATCATCATCGGAGGCGAGTTCGGACGCACTCCCGCGGCAGAAGTCAGCGGCCTGGTGAAGGTTCAGAACGGTCGTGACCACAACAGCTACGGGTTCAGCACCGTGCTGATTGGCGGCGGGGTCAAAGGCGGCCTGGCCTACGGCGCGACAGACGATTTTGGATACAAAGCAGTGGAGAAGCCTGTGCATGTTCACGACCTCCACGCCACCATTCTCCATCTGATGGGCATGGATCACACCAAACTGACCTACCGCTTCAGCGGGCGGGATTTCCGTCTCACTGACGTTGACGGCAATGTCGTTCACGACATCGTTGCCTGAACGGTTCAGTTCAAACCCATCCGCGTGAGTGCCGCGCGCGCGGCCTCAAAATGCGGGTCAATCTTCAGAGCCGTACGAAATTTCTCAGCCGCCGCGTCTTTGGCTCCTTGCAAGCCCAGGACAAGACCGAGGTTGTAGTGCGCAAAGACGAACTGAGGATCCAACCGGACCGCCTCGGCGAAGGCTTTGCCCGCATGCTCCAGGTCTCTCCGCTGTAAATAAATACTCCCCAAAGCGTTTTGGGCCACTGGACTATCAGGCTTCGACTGCACAGCGGACTGGAGATGCGCCAACGCGTTCTCGGCATGACCTTCTCGTGAGTCGAGCCAGGCGAGGTTGTAGTGCGCCTCGTAGTTACCGGGAGCCATTTTGAGCAGACTCGTATACTCTTCCCGGGCTTTGTCGTACTCCGCATTGCGGATCCGGATTGCGCCCAGGGTCTCCGTCGCCGGAATTGCGATGTGCTTCAGAGCGGTGCCCGCACCCGACGCGATCGTGAGCGCAGCCTGCGCTTCGCGCAGCGCCTCACTTAGATTGTTCAGTCTGGAATAGCTCATGGCTAGATAGAGGTGGGCAGCCGCGTTCCGCGGATCGCTCTGCACCACTCGACGGAAATTTTTGGCCGCGGACTCATGATCTCCTGAACGCTGTTGGTTTAGCGCGAGCATATTCCTCACCTCCAGCAAATTCGGGTTGCTGGAGAGCACGCCTTCGAGCGCTGCGTTCGATTCAGCGAGTGCGCCGGCGGTTGCAAGAGTAAGCGCCTTTCTATATTTCGTATAGTCCGCAATGCGATCCTTGGGATCGGGACCGGAATCGGACGAGCCGCCGCCAGGCTTGGATGCCGCCAGATAGCCGAGTGAGCGCAGCCGCGCCACCACTTCCGGTGAGATCGTGTCTGCCGGCCGGGGTGAAAGCGGCCGGAAGCGTGCCCGCAGACTGTTTAGCTTCTTATGATATTCGACAGCCAGTGGGCGTTGGCTGGCGTAAAGATTGTTGCGCTCGCCCGGATCGGCCGCGAGATCGTACAGTTCAGGCTTGGGCGCCTGTATGTATTTATACTTACCTACCCGGACACTGGTGAGTGCGCTGGTGTCGAAATGATGATGCGCGTACAGGCTCTCGCTGTAGACTGTTTGCGGCTCAGAGCTATCCACTCCAGAGCCCAATCCGGGCAGTACGCTTCCCTGAAAAGAGGATGGTGCGGGAATGCTTAGAAACCGGAGAATGCTGGGGGCTACTGACACCAAGCTCACAGGTACGTCGACTCTTGGAGGCGCCGCCGGGCTGCCTGCCGGCCAGTGGAAGATGAGCGGCACGGAGGTGGTGCTTTGATAGATAAAATACCCATGCGTGTTCTCTCCATGCTCGCCGAGGCTTTCGCCGTGATCGGATAAGAATACGATGAGTGCCTTGTCAAGAACACCGCGCTTGCGCAGATCGCCAAGAAATTTTCCGATTACTTCGTCCACGTAGCTGAGTTCCGCCGTGTACCGCGGACCGGGGAAACGAGCCCGCACAGCTTTCGGCAGATTGTCGGGCGTGTGCAGGTCGAACAGATGCAGGAAGACGAAGAAAGGCCCTCCCGCATTCTTGTCTATCCAGTTGGACGCATTATGGGCGACGTCCTCCCCCAGGCGCTTCAGATCCACGGCATCGGATTCGTCTTGCGCTGACAGAGCGAACGGGCTGTCGTAAACGTCGAATCCTTGGGTGAGGCCGAATCTTCGGTCCAGGACAAAGCCCCCCACGAAGGCGGCCGTCTTGTATCCCCGCGATTTCAAGATGCCCGGCAGCGTCACCAGGCTGGGCGGCACCAGTTGTCCGTTATCTTCCACGCCGTTGGAAAACGGGTAGGTTGAAGTCAGTAGAGAGGTGTGAGACGGGAGCGTCAGGGGGACCAGCGCGCTGGCTTGGGAAAACAGAGTCCCGCCCTTCGTCAGGGAGTCGATGTTAGGCGTACTTCGCGCGCGGCGCGAGTAAGAGCTCAAGCAATCCGCGCGCAACGTGTCGACCGATATAAGGATGACCGGGACTGGTCCCT
>JBDUEM010000175.1:0-15727 GCA_040002435.1 Bryobacteraceae bacterium | reverse complement strand
GTGCTGCGTCCCATGAACTGGTCCCCGGATTGCACCGCTTGCCCGTCGGCGAAATGGAAGTTCAGTCCTTCATAGAAATCTCCATTTCCGGGACGGGTGATAACAGGCGGCTTCGCATTGGCCAGAAGTCCGTTTGTGTCGACGCCGGGTCCAAACAGTTGGAGGTTGACGATGCCCCGGTACTTGTCCGCCCAGGGCCGAGCGTTCTCATAGCGCATGCCAAAGTTCACGGTCATCTTCGGAGTGATCTTCCAATCGTCCTGAACATAGGCGTAATAAGAAGTGCGGCGCAGCATGCCGTTCGCCATCGCTACCACGCGGGCCGACTGCGCGGGCAAACCCAGCATGTAATCGGCGAAGATGAATCCGCTGGCATTGCGGTTCGTGGGATCGAAAGTGGATTGGCCGTCGAAGATGAATTCTCCGGTGGCTTTCTGGTTGCCGTATTGGTTATATCGGTCGCGCCGGATTTCCATGCCAAACTTCAGAGAGTGGCGGCCACGCACCACCGAGAGATTGTCCATGAACTGGAATGTGTCATCGCGCGTAACCCACGGCGTGACGCCTCCGAAGCTATTGAGTCCGCCGCCTAGCGTCATGGCGGGAACGCCATACGCGAGCGGACTGGCGGCGAACAATCCGTTGACGCCGAGGGTTGCCTGCACGTTGGTGTTATTGGCGAAGTAGCCCACCAGGTCGTTGTTGAACTGGTTCCAGGCAAAGCGCGCTTCGTTCACGATGGAGTTCGTCAGAATGTGCGCGTTGGAGATCATACCCTGGCGGACGGTGGTTGCCACCTGCTGGGCGTCGGTGGCGAACGTCGCGGTGGGGACCTGCAAATCGTTACCCCAACTGAAGCGCCCGAACCAATTGGAATGGGCATTCTGGTTAAAATCGATCCGCTGATTGAACTGGTCGGAATCGGTAGGCGAGACCGCATCGCGGATAAAATTCCGAGTCAGGGTATTGCCGGGAACCGTGGCCTTGGGATAGTAGGCCAGTAACTTCAAAGCGGATGGACTGAAACGGCTCTGCGGGATCTTGTTTCCCGGGAACGGTGTTGCGGAGATGGCGTTACCGGCGCTGTTGAACACCCGTGTATCCGGATCGTAGATGGTGCGGCTCTGTCCGGTGAAGTCGCCGGCGCGCATGGCATCGGTGGCTACCGATGCGTTCACCTGCGAAGTCAGCCGGTCGCGCAGAGATTCGAAGTTCGACATGAAGAACAAGCGGTCTTTGCCGTTGAACAGCTTCGGGATCTGCACGGGGCCGCCAAGAGTAAAGCCGTAATTGTTGCGGCGAAACGGGTTCTTTCTCCCGCTACTTTGCAGCCACTGGCGCGCATCGAAGGCGGAATTGCGCAGGAACTCGAAAGCCGCGCCGTGATATTCATTGGTTCCCGATTTCGTGCTGGCGTTAATCTGGGAGGCACCGCGCCCGAACTCGGCGGAATAAATTCCCGTTTGGACTTTGAACTCCTGAAGCGCATCCACCGACGGATGGATGATGTAGGAATTAAAATTCGGATCGGTGTTCTCCACACCATCTAGAGTGTATCGGTTGTACTCAAGACGTTGACCGGCGATGGAAAGCGACGTGCTGCTGCGAGTACCGCCTTGCAAACCTCCGGCGCCTCCCGCGCCGCCTTCGGTGCTGACGTTGGGGCTTAGCGTGACCAGTTGCAGGTAGTCGCGTCCGTTCAACGGCAGATCCACGATGCGGCGGTTGTCGATCACGGTGCCGAGCGCGGTGCTCTCCGTTGTCAGCAAGGGTGCGCCTGCCGTGATTTCAATTTGCTGGCTGGCGTCGCCGACTTCAAGCTTGAAGTCGATGCGCAGGACTGCACCGACGTCCAGGCCAACGGCTTTTCGGCTGGATGCCTTGAAGCCAGGGTTTTCCGCGCGAAGATCGTAGATTCCGGGAACCAGGTAGGTCAACGAATAGTTGCCGGTCTCGTTTGTGGATACCTGGCGGGACTGGCCCGTGGCAGTGTTGGTGACGGTTACCAGAGCACCCGCAATGTTAGCGGCCGTGGCGTCCGCCACGGTGCCCGTGATCTCGCCAAAGTTTTGGCCTGCCATTGGCAGTATACCCGCTGCAAGCGCGAACAACAGTAGCCTGAACCTTCGCATGTAAACCCCCGACTGACACATGAAGGCATATCACAGGCGCTATCGGGACGCAAGTTTGTTAGCATTGGGCGGATCTGACTTTCGGGAATGCCGTTTGAACAACTTTCGCGTATCCGAAGAAGTTCATGCCCTCACTGGCGCGCTCCGCGATTTCGTCGGCAATCCCGGGAGACAATTCCCGCCGGAACGCCGCAATGCGGGAGGGCAGAAATTCCAGTCCGACATTGGCGTGGTGTGGCTGATCCTCGTAAAGACCCGATCTCGTGCGGGCTTCCAGCATCTTGGGTTGAAACGGAACGCCCAGAAAATCGGTGATGCGCTGGATCTGCCGTTTTGGGTCGGAGATCAGATCTTCATAGCGAACGCACAAATATTGTTCAAGGTTGTTGCGGAGAAGGCGGGCGAGCATCAGGTTTGTAGCGGTCCAGGTGCCCGGAAGTTCGGATTGAAGCTGCTCGGGAGGAATCCAATTCAAGCGTCGGGTAGAAACGTAAACGTCCCGCGGGTCCCGCACCAGGTGGACGACCTTGATATCCGAATCGAAAAGACCGGCTTTCGCCATGTCAGGCACGTAGGCAATATCGTTCGGCGAGCGGTTTCCGGCGATGAGTTTGCCCGCATTGCGAGACACCAATTCATGGATAGCGATTACCACGGCCGAGGCTGAATATTCGCACTGACTCAGCGCCCGCACTATCTCCGCATAGCGAATGTAGCGCCCGATGCTGTGATCGAATCGCTCGGTATTGGCAATCAGATTGGCCAGAATTTTTCTTCCCGGATGGGCATTGGGCACTCTCTGACAGACCATGCACACAGGAAGTATGAAGTCGGTCTCGTCGGGGATGACGATCCAATCATTTGCGTTTAAAACTGCGCCAAGGAGCGTATTTCCAGACCTTGGGTAACCTAGTAAAATAAACACCGCTATGCCTGTGTTGCCGGGATGAACTGTATCGCATTGGCCGCGAACAAGGCTAGCAACACTGGGATTAGGCGGGAGTTGCGGTCTCATCCCATCTTTGTTCCGGTCCGCATCGCGATTCCTACGGTGTTTAAGCCTGGAGAACACGCCTTCGGACAAACGTCATCCGGTCCGACTGCAGTTTGCGCGCCTCTGCGACGGCCGCATTCACCTTTCTCTTCGACTCACCGGGCTTTGAATGGATCTCCAGGACGCGCGCGGCAATTGCGCCGCCCGATGTTTCCTCAATGTCGAAATACCAGTCGCCTAATCCCAAATCTTTCCACATCTGCCCCTTGATGCCATCTTCCGGCTGGTGGACATAGATGCACGGGGTTCCATTCACCGCAGCGAGAATGGGCGAGTGGCATTCGCAACTAACTACCGCGGCCGCGCGCTTGTACACGGAAGCCGCTTCGTCGGGTAGCCAGTAAGACTTACGGCGGACCACGTTTTTCTTGACATCGTCCGGCAGGGGATCGAACAGCAGCGGATCGATGATGTCGAGTTCATAGGTCATCTCGGGGCATAACAGCGCCCTGCCGCCAGTCTGGCGAACCCATGCCACAGTGGCCTCCCTCAGCTTGGCGTGGTCCGGTTCCGCATGACGGTCGTTCACTTCCGTGCGGCGGCGGATCTCCTCGTCGCTCCAGGTAACTTTTCGAATCTTATGGTACGGAGTGTAACGCAAGCGCGGAATCAGGCAAATGAACTTTCCCGGTTCCAGTCCATTCTCACGCAGGAATTGCAAGCCCCGGGACTCATCGAGAATATCCATGCTGAAGGTTCCATCCGGGGCGAACCCCACTTCCGGCCCGGCAATCTCTGCTCTCTTCAGGTTCCGCAATGACGCCGTTTCGCGCGTAAACAGAAATGCGGAGGCGCTCAACAGAGACCGGAGCGCGGGACTGAGCGCGGCGCCGGCCGCTTCACCCTGCAGGGTGAACCCGACCCCAAAGAATCCGTACGGCTTTCCCGTGAGCTTTCTCCATGCCTCCATTTGCGGCTGTGAAGTGACCGAAGCCGCTGAGCCGTGTACCAGCAGATCGGACGCCGAGAATGCTTCTCGTAATTCCGCGCTCGCGGGATTGCCGCCGGCGTCGAGGAGACTCTTGACGATCCGCAGTCTTGGGAATCGCCGCATCAACATCGGTTCCGCTCCGCGATCGAGTTCCGCGGGCCAGAGAATCAACTCGGCGCCGGGAACGTTCTTTTCGAGCACCGCGAGCAGTCCGGGAGTATGCGCGATGTCGCCGATGTTCACGGTTTGCCATCCGGACCGGACGAGGATGGTGGGCTTTGTTTTCGCGGCGGCGTTGGCTGCCAGTCCTGCGAGGACGGTGCGCCGAGAAATCATCAGATCCTCACTCTGTATAAGTAGGCGTCACCTGCCCATAGTTGTGGACGTGCGAAGAGGCGGGTCATGTGGACGACAACCTCGCCGGATCGGCGGTCTTCGCGGGCGTGGAAGTTGGAGAGGGACAGCACCGGATCTTCACCCGCTTGCAGAGTATCGACGGTTTGCACGGAAGCGCGCTGCAGCAAGCCGGTTTGCCTGTCCACTTCGCCAATCACGAATGGATAACGGGGACGGTTGCCGCGAGGGTTCTCCGGAGTGATGTTACCCAGCCAGAAAAGACGCCCGGAGGAATGCCGGAGCAATTGAGAGCACGCGCTCGGGCTGAAGAACGATGAGCCATCCTCATAAGTCCAGGGCTGCGGTTCGGTCCAATGGCGGCCGCCGTCACTGGAGAATGCCGCCCACCGGTAGCTGGGCAGTTCCGGGCGGCGGTCGTTGGACCCGCGCAGGACCATCAGCAGGCGGCCGTCTTTCAGGATCTGGAGAGTAGGTTCATCCATGCCCCGCGTGGCTCGCGCAGGATCGCCTTTGATGACGGGTCCCATCTCCCAAATCAGTTCTCCACCGTGCCAGCGGCCCTGGAGGACGGCTACTTCCGTGTAGGTGTAGGCGCCGGTTGGATTGTACAGCTTTCCGTCGTCTCCCAAGGGCGACATCTGCACCGGCACCAGCAAGCGGCCATCGGGCATGCTGAGCGGCGCGAAAGGCATGTCGCCGAGCATCACGCAATTCTTGCCGGTGAACACTCCGGGCAAGGAGTGCCCGGCATCGAACTCTTTTCCCGCGTGGATGATTTGCCGCGTGACGCCGCCAGTGCGATAGAAGATCTGCCAGCGGCGCATTCCCTCGAGCGGGTCGTCCGTGGGCAGCACTCCCTGCGTCCAAAACTCGATGTAGCGACCCGCCGGATCTATGTAGCCAGCATGCGGGTGACGGCGCAGCATTCCGTCCGCGGTCCGCTCGCCCGTTCGCATCTCCTCCGGCGCGCTCCAGGTTGTGCCGTGATCGCGGGAGCGGCGGAGATAGGCGATGTCGATGGTGTCCGAACGGGTCCAATGCTGTTCAATGGACGTCATGTTCCCGCCTCGCGCGCTGGTATACCAGGCGAAGGCCATGACCGCTACACCAGCTTTGGGCGAAGTACGGAACACTTCACGGCGGACGGCCGGAGAGGCTGCTTGCGCCAATGCAGGCGCGGTGAGAAAAGCTCTTCTGGAAAGCATTTGCGTCTAGTGGGTCATGGCGTACACCACGTAGTTTACGCCCATGCGAATAGCGAGGCCGGAGAACTTCTCGGGATAGCGGACATCGTCGGCATACTCCCAAGCGTCGCCGATATCGGAGTTGTACGAAATGGCGATCATGATGCGGCCTTTGTCGTCGAAGATGCCGCGCCAGTGCGGAACTTTGCCGTCGTTCTTGTAACCGACCCGCAAGTGAGCGGCGCCGGGCATTCCAAATCGGTCGTCCAAATCGTAGACAGTGTGAAAGATGGCATCCGCGTTTTCGATCTCGACAATCGGGCGGTCCGGAAAGACCAGCTTCATGCTTTTCTCAAACACTTGCCACTCATATTCGCCGTGAAGGTCGTCGGCCATGAAGAAGCCTCCGCGGAGCAGATACTCGCGTAGAATCTTACCCAGTTCCGGCGTGATACCCCATTCCCCAACCTGCACGGCGTAGAGCCACGGCCAGTTGTAGACGTCGCCCTCCTCAAGATTGATGGGTTGCTCAACGGAGCGCACGTGGACGCGCGTCAGCCGGCGTAGCGCCTGCGAGAAATGGCGGTCGGCGCGAGGGTAATCCTGCGTCCAGAGCGAGAGGCCTTTGCGCCAGTCGCCATCGAAGCGGCCGCGGTAGCCGTCGTTTTCACCGGGAGGAAACATCAGGCGGGCAAAGGCAAACTCTGTTTTCTCCTGCCAGTCGGATGTGAGCGCAAAGCCTTCGTATTCGACGCCCGGAAATTGCCGGAAGGGAAGCTGAAAGGCGTAGACCGCGGAAATGAGGCAGAGGCCGAATGTCAATCGCCGCAGTGTGGTGTGCAAGCTGATGCGTCCGCCTTCTATCCCGAGAATATCATTCGCGAAGGGCTGTGGCCGGATCTATCCTCGCGGCGCGATACGCAGGCAGTGCGGCGGCAAGCAAAGTCACCAGCGCCAAGGCGGCAGCGGCGATAGCGTACGTGAGTGTGTCGGTATGTGTCAGTCCGAAGAGCATGCTTTCGAGCAGTTTCGATGCGGACGTGGCGATAACCAGACCTGCGACGAGGCCGGCGACTGCGAGTAAGGCTGCGCGGCGTAGGATGAGCAGAACGATGTCAGCCGGCGTGGCGCCAAGTGCCATGCGGACGCCCATTTCGCTGGTGCGGCGGGTTACCAGATAAGACATCAGACCGTAGACTCCCGACATCGACAGCAGAAGTGCGACGGCGGCGAAGATTGTCACCAGAAACGTCCGGAAGCGGGGCGTCGCCACTGAATCGGCGACCATCGTCTCCATGGTGGTGCTGCGGATGGCTACCGTCGGATTGAGTTGGCGGATCTTTCGCTGCACGGCGTTCTGCAGCGAAGCAGGATTGACAGCGGTGCGGATAGCCAGTTGGAGTTCATTGGCCATAATGGGGTGCTGCTGGAACGGCATGTACAATTCCGGACCCGGTGCTGAGGCGGGTGAACTGGCGCGCACATCGCCCACGACACCGACGATCGTCATCCATTTCGGCGAATCGAGGCCGCACTGGATCCGTTTCCCGATGGGGTCTTCATTTGGAAAGCTGCGCCGGGCCAGCGACTCGCTGACGATGGCGACGAAGGGCGCCTCGTACTGATCGCCGGCATTGAAATCGCGGCCCTTGCGGATGGGAATTCCCAGAGTCGAAAAGTATTGAGCGCTGGCCAGGCGCAGACCGGCATTCGGTGCGTGCTGCGGAGAAAGATCCTTGCCTTCGATGAAGTAAAGACCATTGGAATTGTAGCGGCCGGTAGGCAACCCCATTGCCGCCGCGACGGAGATAGCGCCTGGCACCTGCTGCAGATCGGCGAGCAGGGATTCAAAGAAGCGGGTAGTGGCGAGCATCTGCTTCATGGTGCTGGAGGGAGCGTGGGCGTAGACCACCAGAACTCCCTCTGTGCGGAAGCCCAGCGGGACGCTGTTCAATTCAAGGAAGCTGCGGAAAAGCAGGCCCGCGCCGATTGCGAGTGCAAAGGAGAACGCAATCTCGGCAATCACCAGACCATTGCGAAGAGCTGTTCCAGTGACACCGACGAGACCCCTGGCTCCGGCCTGGCGCAAACCTTCCTGCACGTCGATGCGAGTGGTTTGCCACGCGGGCGCCAGCCCGAAGATCACCGCTGAGGCGAACGAAAGTGCCACGCCGAACGCGAGAACGGTTCCGTCCACACGTACTTCATCCATGCGAGGCAGGTTTGCCGGCGCGAGCCACACCAGAGCGTACACGCCGCACTGAGCAAACATCACTCCGAGGAGGCACCCGAGAGCGCCGAGTGCGACGCTTTCGGCGAGGGCATCGGCGAAGATGCGGGCGCGGGATGCGCCCAGGGCAGCACGCACCGCAAAGTCGCGAGCCTGCGCGGCTGAGCGGGCCAGCAGCAGATGGGCTACGTTTGCGCATGTGATCAACAGGACGAGAAGGACTGCCGCCATCAGCAGCAGGATGGTGGATCGTGAATTGCCCACGAGTTGTTCCTGCAAAGGGATGGCCGTGAACCGTTTGGTTGCGTTGGTAGCCGGTTCCGCCGCGGCGATCTGCAGCCCCAACGCGTCCAGCCGGGCTTGCGCCGTTCCGATCGCAACGCCGGTCTTCAGCTTTGCGAGCGCACTGTAGTTGTGGGCAGAGCGGTGATGATTTTCCGGCGCTGTCTGGACCACCAGCCAGACATCAGCCTTTGACGGGAAGCGAAAGCCCGGCGGCATGACACTGATCACTTCGTAGCTCTGCCCGTCCACGCGTATCGATTGACCAACCGCCTGCCGGGCCGCACCGAACGCGCGTTCCGCGAAGGCGCTGCTGACGGCGGCGGCGCGATTCGCGTTCGCCTCCACAGGCAACCTTCCGACTAGCGGGGCGACGCCGAAGACCGCGAAGTAGTTCGGTGTGACCAGGTAGGTGCCGGCGAATTCAGCCTTGTCCCGCAACTGCACGCCGATTTCGCCACCGTGGTATCGTGCGACGGTTTCGAACACGTCCGTAGCGGCGGCCAAGTCAGACCAGTCGGGTCCGCTAAGGCGCGGCGTCTGGCGGCCTGTATCGGTCCACTTCGTATTCAAGGCAACCACGCGTTGTGGATCGGCGTAAGGTATCGGCTGCAATAGAATGCGATTCACCACACTGAACATGGCAGTCGTGACGCCGATGCCGAGAGCGAGAGTTGCCACCGCGAACAGCGTGAAGCCGGGATTGCGCTGGAGACCGCGAAATGGATTCTGCACAAAATTACTTGGCGGTGTAGTACCCAGCCCGTGCTTCCACCTTCGCCCCAGGGTATCGCGCTTTGGCGTTGGGGGATAGCTCGACGCGAATTCGCCGGTAGGAGCCCGGCTCGGCGGCGGGTCCGGCGTAATCCAGGGTGTAGCGGGTGAGAATGCTCTCCACTATCTTGCGGAAGCTGGCCGCGGGGCTGTCACCCGTGAGAACCTCGCCACCTGTTCGCGAAACATATTCGAGCACGTCCGGCGCTTTGTTAGAAGGATCCGTGTAACGCGGGGGTGCAGCGGGAGGAACCGGCGGGCCGCCGGTTACCAGCGCATTCAGCGTGGTGTTGGCATCAGAGAGCGCCCGAAGCACTTGCTCACTGGTCGCAGCGGCGCGGGCGCTTTGATTGTCCGTGACGATTAGAATGGACCGGCGGCCGCGGGGTGCTTCCGATTGCAGGTAATGAGCCGCCATCACCAGGGCTTCGTTGACGAGAGTTCCGCTGCCCAGGCTCTGTTTGTAAATGGAGCCGAGGATCTGAGTCTGAAGCTGGTGGAAGTCGTCAGTAAGAGGCTGCGTTACTTCGGCCCGTGTGGAGAAGAGCATCAGCGCCACGCGATCGCCGGTGTGCAATTGAGCTAACGCCTCGCGCGTTTTCCCGGCCATGGCGCTGAGCGACCGCGTCATGCTGTTGCTGACGTCCAACAACAGGAGCAGGTCAAGCGGTTCCACCTCACTGGCAAAGTGCGAGATGGTTTGTGGAGCGTCTTCGTCGAAAATCAGGAAGTCTTCTTTGGTGAGGGCAGGGATGCTGCGGCCGGCGGGCATGGACACCTTGGCGTCGACCTTGATCAAGCTGACTTCCGAACGAAAGGTGACGACGGGCTCTTGCCCCAAAATCGGCAGGGCCATGCTCAACAGCACGAAGACCGCCCCGGTTTTGCTCATACGATTTGGACGCGGCTGGCAGCAGTACGTTTCCATGTCAGGAAGCTCGTCTTTTTGGAGGAAGGCTGACGGTCTGCCCCCAAAACTGATAGCAAGCTTTGATCATATTGAAGAAATCGTCAAAGTCTTCCGGCTTTCGAATATAACAATTTGCGCCCATCTCATAGGCCTGCTGGACGTCCGCGGGGTTGGCTGAACCGGACAGGATGATGACGGGGATGCGCTTAAGGGTTTGTGCGCCGCGAATGTCTTCGAGCAATTCCAAGCCGGATTTTTTGGGCAAGCTCAGGTCGAGGAGAATTAGATCGGGAACGGAAGACCGGTGCAGCAGATGCGCAAGCGCATCTTCGGCATTGTGAAACTGTTCCACCTTGTGCGTGTGACCTGCCTGGCGGAAGGCCTCGGCAATCAAATGCGCCTCGGCGGGATTGCTTTCGATGACAAGGATATCGAGTAGCATTGTTTTGAATTGCTCTGCGGATTGGTGGGAACGGGCAGATTCGAACTGCCGACCTGTCGCTTAGGAGGCGACCGCTCTATCCAGCTGAGCTACGTCCCCACACCGTATTATTGTAACGTGTTAGTCCTTTCTTTCCGATATCGCGCCGGTAGTGCATTCCGTCGAAATGAATGCGGTTGACGGCGTCGTAGGTTTTGGCGATTGCAGCACGCAGCGACGGAGCGGAAGCGGTTACGCCGAGCACGCGGCCTCCAGATGTTTCGAGCCCGTTTGGCCCCATGCGTGTTCCGGCGTGGAAGACGTCGGCGTCAGCATTCTCGATGCCGAGAATCAAATCTCCCGTTCGTACGGTGCCGGGATAACCATGCGCCGCCAGAACCACGCAGACGCTGGGATCGTCTTTCCACTGCATCTTGGCTTGTTTCAGGTCGCCGCGGGCTCCGGCGTGGAGGACCGCGGCGAAGTCGCTGTCCATGCGGTGCATCAGAGCCTGGGTTTCCGGATCTCCCAAGCGTGCGTTGAATTCGAGGACGCGGGGTCCGTCCGCGGTCATCATCAGTCCGGCGTAGAGGAAGCCGGTGAAGGGAGTTCCCTCGGAACGCATGGTAGCGATTGTAGGTTCAATTACGGTGTCCATGATCACCTGGGTCTGCTGCGGCGTGAGGATCCGCGAATCGCAGTACGCCCCCATTCCGCCTGTGTTCGGGCCGGTGTCTCCATCGTAGGCGGCCTTGTGATCCTGGGACGGTTGTAGCGGCAGGGCTGTAGTTCCGTCGCTGAGAACGATGAAGCTGACTTCCTCGCCGGCCAGGAATTCTTCCATGACCAACCGGCCGCCGGCGAGCAGGGAAGGTAGAGCGGCTTGGGCTTCCTGTTTGTCCTGGGCAATCACGACGCCCTTACCGGCAGCAAGGCCGTCGGCCTTCAACACCACCGGGTAGCTGAAGAGTTGCAGGGCGTTGCGCGCGTCCTCCAGGTTCGTGACTGTGACGAAGCGGGCTGTGGGAATTCCGGCGCGGGTCATGAATTGTTTGCTGAAGGTCTTACTGCCCTCCAGTTGCGCCGCCGCGGCTGTGGGTCCGAAGATGAGCCGCCCTTTTGCGCGGTACAGGTCCACAATTCCGGCCACCAACGGGACTTCCGGCCCGACTACGGTGAGGTCGACGTCACTTTGCTCCGCAGCCTGAAGGCAGGCATAAATATCCGGTGCGGGCGTGCATTCCGCCAGCGCCGCGATGCCGGGGTTTCCGGGATTGGCGATGAGCTTCGTTACTTGCGGGCTCTTTGCCAGCCGCCATGCCAAGGCGTGCTCCCTGCCTCCGCCGCCGATGATCTGTATTTTCAATGAGTGCTCCGGTTGCCCAATTGATAGAATAAGATGAAGTTCCCCCAAAGATGCAAATCCGCTATGACATTGTTGTGGTAGGCGCCGGGCATGCCGGTTGTGAAGCGGCGCGCGCCTGTGCCCGGATGGGGTTGCGGACGGCGATGATTACCATGAACATCGACCTGATTGCCCAAATGTCGTGCAATCCGGCGGTGGGCGGCATCGCCAAAGGCCACCTGGTGCGCGAAGTGGATGCGCTGGGCGGACTGATGGGAGAGGTGACCGACGCGGTAGGCATTCAATTCCGCCTGCTGAATACGAGCCGGGGTCCCGCCGTGTGGTCGCCGCGCGCGCAATGCGACAAGAAGCAATACCGCGTGCACATGAAAGAGGTTCTGGAGCGGGAACCGAATCTGCGCATTCTGCAGGCCGAAGTGGCATCTCTGATTCTGGATGGCGACCCGGTTCGAGCGCGCGGAGTTCTGCTGCGCGATGGACGGGAAGTGCTTTGCGGCGCAGTGGTGGTGACGACGGGCACGTTTCTGAACGGGCTTGCACATGTAGGAGAGCAGAAGTATAGCTGCGGCCGGAATGGAGAAGCGCCATCCCAGCTTCTTGGCGATCAGCTTCGAACACTTGGCTTGCAATGGACTCGTTTGAAGACGGGAACGCCTCCGAGGCTGGACGCCCGTAGCATCGACTGGAGCCAGTTTGAGCCGCAGGAAGGTGACGCGGAACCGACGCCGTTCTCGTTCCTGACGGACAAAATCGACCGGCCTCAGATTAAGTGCTACATCTCCTATACGAACGATGCGACGAAGCGCGTGCTGCAGGACAGCATCGCGCGATCTCCCTTGTACAGCGGACAGATTGAAGGTGTGGGTCCGCGTTACTGTCCGTCCATTGAAGACAAGGTCGTCAAGTTCCCTGACCGAGCTCGCCACCAGATCTTCCTTGAACCCGAAGGTCTGGATACGAACGAGGTGTACGTCAACGGTATGTCGACGAGCATGCCGATCGACGTGCAGGCCGCGATGATTGCGTCGATTCCGGGGCTCGAAAATGCGGAGATGATCCGCCCGGGCTACGCGATTGAATACGATGCCATCGATCCGCGGGAATTGAACCATAGCCTGGAAGTGAAGTCGATTCCAGGTTTGTTCCTCGCCGGCCAGATCAACGGGACCTCCGGATATGAGGAAGCTGCCTGCCAGGGTTTGGTGGCGGGGATTAATGCGGCATGCCTGGTTGGCGGGAAGGATCCGGTTGTAGTTGGGCGGACCGAGGGCTACACGGGGATCCTGATCGACGACCTTATCAGCAAGGGGGCCGATGAACCGTACCGCATGTTCACGTCGCGAGCCGAGTTCCGGCTGCATCTGCGGATCGACAATGCGGATGAGCGTCTGACACCCATCGGGCGGGCGGCAGGTCTGGTCACGGACGAACGATGGGCACGGTATTTGAAGAAGCAAGAGCAGAAGGAAACTCTGCGGCGTCTCTTCGCAGAGACCCGCGTGGTGCCGGGGCGCTTTGCGGGGTTGGATCTGGCGGCCGACGACCGGCCGACGGTTTCGCAATGGCTGAAGCGGCCTGAAAACCAGGCAAGCCAAATCCGTCCGTGGGTTACTGAGCAACTGGGCGAGGCCCCGGTGGGCGGAGTGTTGACGACCGTCGAGACCGAGACCAAGTACGAGGGATACATTCAGCAGCAAGGCCGGCAGATTGTGCGCATGAAGGATTCCGAACGGCGGCGCATTCCTGTAGAATTCGAGTTCGCGGGCA
The DNA here is from genome assembly GCA_040002435.1 of Bryobacteraceae bacterium. GTDB lineage: Bacteria > Acidobacteriota > Terriglobia > Bryobacterales > Bryobacteraceae > JANXXV01. The sequence goes on along the minus strand of JBDUEM010000175.1, from coordinate 2,319 downwards.
TCCCGGGCCTGTCGCGCGAGATCCAGGAGAAGCTGCAGAGGGTCCGGCCGGAAACACTGGGCCAGGCGGGACGGATTCCCGGCATTACTCCAGCGGCCATTGCCGTGTTGGATGTCTATCTGAGTGTGGGGCGCCTTTAGATGAGAGTTTGGATCGCCGGCTTGCTTGCCTTGACGCCTTTGCTTGGCGATCCGGGCGTGGAATACTTCGAAACGAACGTGCGGCCATTGCTCGCTGCGAAGTGTTACGCCTGCCATAGCGCGAAACTTGCGTCGCCCATGGGCGGGCTGCGATTTGACGATCCGCGTGTGGTGCGGTCCACCGTCAAGCCGAAGGATGCCGATGGCAGCCGTCTGATTCAGGCAGTGCGCTACCAGAGCATCGGAATGCCGCCGACCGGGAAGTTGAAGGACGATGACATCGCCACGCTGGTGAAATGGGTGGAGATGGGCGCGCCCGTTCCGGAGCCGGAGGGCGTGCAATCGACGTCCGTTACAAGCGCCGCGACACGATGGGCCTGGCAGCCGCTGCGGCCCGGTACCGGCTCGATCGACGATCAGATTCACGCGAAGCTGAAAGAAAATGGGCTGACGCCCGCTGCCGCCGCCGATCACCGGACGCTGATCCGGCGGTTGAGCTTCGACCTGACAGGATTGCCGCCGGCGGAAGAGGATTTCCGGCTCACAACCGAGCAAGCTGTCGACCGCTACCTTGCTTCGCCGCGCTTCGGCGAGCGCTGGGCACGGCATTGGATGGACCTGGCACGCTACGCCGACACAGGGTTCCTGAGCCGGGCGTTCATGGTTTCGTTCGGCTATCGCGACTGGCTGATCAACGCGTTCAACAAGGACGTCCCGTACGACCGCTTCATCGCACTGCAGCTTGCCGCCGACGAAATGAACGTTCCGGACAAGCGCGACTATGCGGCGCTGGGCTTTCTCTCGCTGGGCCAGAATCCGAACCGCGCGGTCGAGTTTCCGGATGTGGTGGACGACAAGATCGACCTGGTGACCCGTGGACTGCTGGGCCTGACGGTAAGCTGTGCGCGGTGCCACGATCACAAGTTCGATCCCATCCCGACGCGCGACTACTATTCGCTCTATGGCGTGTTTGCCAACACCAAGTACAACGAGCCGGTCCGCGTGGGTGCACTCCCGCCTTTTTACGAGAAGCGGGCGGCCGAGCGAAAGCGCCTGCGCGAGGATTATATCCGGGAGCGTATTGAAGTACTGCGAGCTGAATTCCGTGATCCCAAAGAGATCCGCCGGTACCTGGACGCGCTTTGGGAAGGCCGGAAGCTGGGGCGCGCGCGGCTCGAAAACCTGGCGCGAGAAAAGAGTCTGAACTCCCTGGTGCTTGGCCGCTGGGCGACGCGCGTTCTGGATTCGCCGAAGAACGATCCGCTCTTCGCGGAATGGCATGCAGCCCAAGAGAGTCCTGTCGCGGCCTACGTAGCGCGGCTGACCAACCCGGCGGATCCGAAATGGAAGGCGCTTCTGTTCGGTCCGGATGCTCCGCCGGAAGTTCCGGTGGAAGACTTTCCGATGATCATGACGGAAGGCGATTCGAATACGACACGCGACCTGCAGTGGCAATTCGAGCAGATGGTCAACGATGCGACGTATCGCGGATCGAGCGCAATCCTGTTGGGAGCGGCCGACCGGTCTGTTTTGAAGCCGGCCTACGTCTTCGTGCGCGGCAATCAGAACGACCTTGGGGACAGCGTGGACCGCTGCTTCCCGTCCGTGTTGCTGAAGGAACGAACGTGCTTTACCAACGGTTCCGGCCGTCTGGAACTGGCCAAGGCTATCACGAGTGAAGGGGATCCGGTGGCTGCCCGCATCCTGGTGAATCGCGTCTGGCAGCATCTGTTCGGCGAAGGCCTGGTTCGGACAACAAGCGACTTCGGCAAGCGGGGCGACTTGCCGACGCATCCCGAATTGCTGGATACGCTGGCCGCCGATTTCCGGAAGGACGGCTGGTCTATGAAGCGGCTGATCCGGCGCATCGTACTTTCCGGGACCTACGCGCAATCGAGCGCCGACCGGCCGGAGGCGCGGCAGGTCGACCCTGAGAACAAACTGCTTTGGCGGATGCCGCGGCGGCGGCTGGATTTCGAGGCACTGCGGGATTCTATGCTGGCAGTGGCCGGCAAGCTGGACGACTCCATCGGCGGCCAGCCGATTTCGATTGTGGCGACGCCCGCGGACCCACGGCGAACCATCTATTCCATGATTGAGCGCGAAAAGCCGCTGGCGCTGCTGAAGAACTTCGATGTGGCCGACCCGGAACAGCACTCGCCGCAGCGCTATCAGACTA
>JBDUEM010000174.1:0-15771 GCA_040002435.1 Bryobacteraceae bacterium | reverse complement strand
TGGGCGAAGAGGGGCTCACCGGTTTGGGGCAGATTTCGGGTTACCAGGTACGGATCGTCTGCAGCATGGAGAGCGAATCCGCGGTTCGGGCCGGGTTGCTGCAGTTGGCACAGGAAAACAGATTGGCTCTGCGCTCTATGAAGACAGAGGTGACGGGCTCCACCATACTGGCCTTGCAGGCGGAGTTTGTCCCACCGGGCAAAAGCGGTGTTCGTCTGGAGGAATTGGTGCGCAGGGCAGGTGGATTAGATGGAGTTAGTTCGGTGGAATGGAAAGCCCTGGCTTGAGGCGCTGGATATCTTGCAGAATGTGGTGCAAATGAATTTACGGTAATCCAGCGAAGCATTACGGGCGCGAACACTCAGAAGTCTCCCCTAGATGGAAACGTCGACCCCGCCCGCTGAGTGAAACGCTCCGGCCTCGTTCGTTATCTGGAACAGAATGGCCGTGTCTTCCACCGGAAGGCTAAATTCAAGTGGTGTTTCGGATGATGAGGGTTGCTCGGGACGAATGCTCCAATTCCGCGATCCAGATGGCATTGCGCCGTAGAAGATCCTCTACCTGAGCCGTTCGATAGTTGCAGCTTTCGAGCTGAACTACCTTCGGAGGCGTCCCATGGGATCTGGCGATATCGAGAAAATCAGAATCCGCCGTTATGATCGTGAACCCGTTGGCCCTGGAATACTCCCAAATGCTTTCGTCTGACGTGAAACTGGCAAGGCCGGTGCTAAAAACGTGAACCGAACCGGGAAAAAGCTCTTTAAGGCGGTCAACCAGCTTTGGTGAAAGATTCGCGTCAAATAATAACTTCAACGCGACCGGCGCTCTCGCCCTGTCTGCGCTGCATACGCATACACCGCCGGAAAATCGGCCTTCTCCAAATACGGGTAATCGCCCAGAATTTCGTCCTCAGTCATACCGGACGCGAGCATATCCAAAACATCCCAGACAGTGACACGGAGTCCACGCACACATGCCTGGCTGGAGCGCTGCCCTGGAACAACGGTGATCCGGGTAAGATCAACCTTAGCGATGGTCGACATTACTGATATTATCTCCCAATCTGGATGAAAATTCTTGACTACTGATACCGCAGAGCCACCACTGGATCCAGCCGCGCGGCCTTATTCGCAGGCCAAATACCAAAGAACAGGCCCACCCCAACCGACACACCCACGCCAACAATCGCCGCCCAGAGCGGCACTTCCGTCACTAGCGCCGGAAACACCACGCGCGCGACAATCGAGATAATCCAGCCAAACACCATCCCGCACAAGCCGCCGAGCAGAGTCAGCGTCGCGGCCTCCGTCAGAAACTGCAGCGTGATGTCGAAGCGCCTGGCGCCCAGCGCCTTGCGGATGCCGATTTCATGCGTCCGTTCCGTCACTGACACCAGCATGATGTTCATCACGCCGATCCCGCCCACCAGCAGACCGATGGAACTCAGCACAATCATCACCAGCGCCACCATCGCGGTCACGTTGTGAAATTCTTCAATCATCTGTTCCGCCGTCGAAATCCAAAAGTTGTCCGGATCGCTGTACTTCACTTTGCGCTCCTGGCGTAGCACCATCCGCACCTCGTCGATGGCCTTGGCTAACTGCCCCGGCTTGGCGGAAATCACCAGCATGTGTTCGGTAGCGCTGGGAAACATCTTGCGCATCGAAAAATAGGGGATCAGCACGCGGTTGTCATCGTCTCCGGGCAGCGACGCCGCAGGTTTCTTCATCACACCCACAATCTGCAGCTGTTTGCCATTCACGTCAATCCACTTGCCGATAGGGTCCAGATTCGGAAACCACTGGGTTTGGATGCTCTCGCCTACAACCGTGACCGGCATATGATGGCGGTTCTCAATGTCGGTGAAGAACCGGCCGAACTTCATCTCCACGCCGCTCGAAACATATCCTTCCTCCGTGCCGCCGATCTGGATGCGGAAAATCTCATTGCCCTTGTACTTGGCTTTCCGGAACGTCCGGTTGTCGGGATACAGATACGGACTGGCATGCTCAACCGACGGGCACCGCTCGGCGATGGCGATGGCGTTTTCCAGCGTCAGCGGCTTGCGCTTCCACTCCTCGGGCGAAAGATTGCCCACGCGAAAACCGCCGCGGAACTTGAACGCGATCATCGTGTTCGGCCCAAATTGCTTGATGATATTCGTGATTGCGCCGTCGAGTCCGGCGATGATGGAACCTACGCCGATGATTGTGCCAGTGCCGATGATGACCCCAAGCACCGTGAGGAACGCGCGCATCTTCGACTGCCTGATGCTCGCCATCGCGAGACGAACACCTGCCAGAATAGTAACCCAGCGGTTCATTCGCTCCTCAGTGCCTCAATCGGGTCGAGATTAGCCGCGCGCTTGGCGGGGTAGATACCAAAAAATAGCCCGACAATGGTAGACAAACCCACGCCGATCACAATAGCGGAGATGGGCACCTGCATCGGCACCGGCGTCAGGTTGCGCACCAGCACCGCGACAATCCATGCGGTAGTGACGCCGATCAGCCCGCCGGTGCCCGATAGCATCGACGATTCCACCAGGAACTGATTCAAGATATCGCGGCTCCTTGCCCCCACCGACTTGCGAATACCGATCTCGCGGGTTCGTTCCGTAACCACCGCCAGCATGATGTTCATAATCACCACGCCGCCCACTACCATGAATACCGAGACGATAGCCACGGCAGTTCCGGCGATGGCGCCCGTGAGCCGCTCCCAAGCAGACACCAGCGAATCGGACGCGGCCATGCCGAAGGTGTCGTCCTGATTTGGCTTCAGATGACGGTATGCCCGGAGGAGCGCCCGGACTTCATCCTGCGCCTCGGACAGGCGCGATTGATCCAGCGCCAGCGCGTTGTATCCCAGACCCTGGCGTGCGCCGAACATCTTGAAGTACGTCTCCACCGGGATCATCACGAATCCATCGCGGGACTGGCCGAATACCGACCCAAGCGACTTCGACACGCCGATAATCTCGAACGGACGGCCCTGAATCTCAATGATCTTGCCGACGGGATCGAGGTTGGGGAAGAACTGATCCTTGATGTCCGTACCGATAAAAACCACCGGCAACCGGCGCTTGTCATCCACTTCCGATATGAATCGTCCAGAGGAGGTCTGGATGTTCGAAATGACACCCATGTTCGGCGAAATTCCGCTCAACTGAATCCAGTCCAGCGTCTGCGTGCCATACTTCACGCTGACACCGCGGAACGCTTCCATGCCGATTTCACGGACCAGCTTCGACTTTTCCTTGATGAACTGGAATTCCTCGCGGCTCATCTCCGGGTTGCGCCGCTGCATTTCCAGGTATTTCTTCGGATCGAAGTTCCCGATGAAAATGATGCGGCGGACGCGGAAACCATCGACGCCCATGTCTGAGACCTGTTGGGCAATGTACTTGTTCATGCCGTTGATCACAGACATCACGGCGATGAGCGTGGTCGTGGCGAGGATAATGCCCAGCAGCGTCAGAAAACTGCGCATTTTGCTGCCGCGGAGGGACGAGGCGGCCACCGACGCAGCTTCAGCAAAGGAGGCGGTATTGGCCATGTGAGAGGGATGACGTTAGAAGTTGGCTATTTGTTCCCGGCTTCACCGATCCATTTCAATAAAATTCGGTCCACCCAGAAGCGCGGCTCGGCATCGGAAAGAAATCCCAGGTGCCCACCATGTTCGACAGCATACAACTCAATGAAGGGATTGGCTTCGATAGCGGGGTTCTGGAACATCTCAAATGGAACCAGCGGATCGTCTTTAGCTTGTATCAGCAGCGTGGGAACCCGGATACGGTGCAGGAATTGGTTGCACGACTGGGTAGCGTAATAGTTGTCGGCAGTGCCAAATCCGAAGAACTTGGCAGTCACGAGATCGTCGAATTCGTAGATCGTCCGGCAGCGTTGGACCGCCTCCACATCGCAGATGCCGGCCAGGGAATCAGCGCGCTTCTTGATCCGTTCCTTCAGCCGGCTGATGAAACGCCAGGAGTAGATCCAGTTCTCGCGCAGGCCGGTCTTGCGGACGCAAGCGGCAAGATCGAGCGGCGTGGAGACCGCGCACACGCCTGCCACAAGGCCCCGCGCGGATTCGCCCAGTTCGCCTGCCAGTTTCAATGCCACGTTACCGCCCAGTGAATAGCCGAACAGGAAGATAGGGGCGGTGCGCTCGGCCCGGAGCTGGCGCAGGACAGAGAGCGTATCTCCGGTCATCCCGGCATGGTACATGGTCTTAGCCAGCGCTTCGGTGCCGCCGCAGCTACGCATATTCGTGCGATGCACGGCGTACCCATTTTCCAGCGCAAGTTGGGACATGCTGCGCATATAGCCGGCGTCGCTGCTGCCCTCAAGTCCATGGACCATGACAATTTCCCCGCGGGCTTCGGTCGCAGGGCGCTGGGTGTGGACAAGGACTTGAACGTCCGGTTCGGTGGTGTAGAACTTTGATTCGATAGGGAAGCGCCGTTCATCCAGGCGGCGGACGGCAAAATTGGCCGCGATAGTCAGCAGGTGTGGATTGCGGATGAGCGGGCGGAAGGAGTCCAAATAACCAGTTTACGAGGTGTGAATGGCCGATCGCGGCGAAACCGCGACCGGCCGTAGGGAAGAGTTACGACCGCCGGCGGCGGGGAGCAAATGACTTGGTGGATCCGCCCGCGTGAGGCCTTGAGGCGCCTTCACGGGAGTGCACTGCGCGGTCCCGTTCGCGGGCGAACGGACGTTCGCGGGCTACGGGCTGCATGTCCTTGATTTCGGTGCGGACCTCGGCCAGAATCGCCGGATCGAGAGGCAGGCGTTCCATGGTGATCTTGAGCGTACGCTCAATACGGCGGATATCGCCGCTTTCCTGGCGTGTAGCAAACGTGGAAGCGACTCCACGCTCAGAGGCGCGGCCCGTACGGCCCACGCGATGGATGAAATCCTCGGGAACCTGCGGCAAATCGTAATTGATGACGTGCGCGATGTTCTGCACGTGAATGCCGCGCGCAGCGACATCAGTTGCCACAAGAACGCGATACTTGCCCTGCTGAAAGCCGTGCAAAGCGGCAGTACGCTGCGATTGCGAGCGGTCGCCGTGAATCATAGCGGCCTCAAAGCCAGCGCGGGAAAGCTTTCCGGCCAGACGCTCCGTACCAAAACGCGTTTTCGCGAAGACCAGGAAGCTGCCGGTTTCGCCGTCGAGCAGTTTCTGCAGCAGGCCCAGCTTCTTCTCCGAAGGTACCTCGAACATCTGCAATTTCACGCGGTCGGACGGCTTCAAAGTGGAGCCGACTTCTACGCGCACGGGCGAGCGCATGTAGTCCTTCACCAGCTTCGAAACAGAGGCTTCCAGGGTGGCCGAGAAACACATGGTCTGGCGTTCCACCGGGAGGGCGGAGGCAATCCGCTGGATTGCGGGGAGGAAGCCCATGTCGAGCATGCGATCGGCTTCGTCCAGCACCAGCACTTTCACGTTGGTCAACTTCACCAGCTTGCGGCGCATGAAGTCCTCCAGGCGTCCGGGAGTAGCAACCACCAGGCGTGCTCCCCGGCGGATGGTCTGCAATTGCTTCTGTTCGGCAAGGCCGCCGACTACCAGGGCGGCGTCGGACGCTCCCTTGGCGCGGCCGCGAAGAAGCGTGTATGCCTCGAGAACCTGCATGGCGAGTTCGCGGGTGGGCACTAAAACAAGTGCCTCGATTCCCTGCGCAGGCTGGGATTCCAGGCGCTCAATAATGGGAATCAAAAATCCGAGCGTTTTTCCTGTACCAGTGTTTGCTGTCGCGAGTACGTCCTTACCGAGAAGCGCTGGGGGGATAGCGCCGGCCTGAACCGGCGTGGGGATCTTGAAGTTGCCCGCGGAAAGACGCTCTTGGAGCGATGCAGACAAGGGTAGTTCTGAAAAAGTTGTCATATTTTGGTTACAGCTAATTGGTAAAACTTAAGGTATGCGACGAAGGGCCTGATCAAGCGGAAAGGACAGTGACGCAACTACAACAGCCATAGGATAACACATATTCCACCGATTATGTTTATTACGGCAGGCGCCTTCCCGCTGGCTTACAAATTCTCAGGAATCAGGCGCTCCACAATCACCACATCCTTCCAGACGCCGTCCAGCTTTCCGTGCTTTTCATAGATGCCGACCTCGCGAAATTCGAGAGTCTCAATCAGCCCGCGGCTGGCGCGGTTCTCCACAAACACCCTGGAAACCAGCTTCCAGAACCCGGCGTTTGCCGCCGCCTCAATCAGAGCCAGCATTGCCAGGCGTCCGGCACCCTTCCTGCGCGAAGCCCGTTCCACGTAGAGCGAAGCCTCCGCAACTCCCGCATAACAGTCCCGCGGCCGGTAACCCGACGTCGCCGCAAAGGCTATAACCCGGCCTTCGTCCTCCACCACCACAGCAGGATGCCTTCCATCAAACCATTTCAAGACATCCTCTTCTGACCGGACCCGCGTTTCAAAAGTAGCTACACGGTCTTCAATCCCTTCGTTGTAGATTCGGGCCACGTCGGTGGCATCCTGCGTCACAGCCTGTCTGGTCGTCATTCCTCTATTTTCCACATGTTATAGTGTCCAAAGCTGTCGGTACGCCCCCGCTAATCGGGAAGGCGTCGAAAAAGGGAATCCGGTGTAAATCCGGAACTGCCCCGCAGCGGTAAGCAGGAACGAAATCCGCAATAGAAGCACTGGCACTTGGTTGGGCTGGGAAGCTGCGGAAATTAGAGACCGGCGCGGTACGCGCTGCAAGCCTGCAAGTCCGAATACCTGCCGGCATGCATGTGGAAACGCGCACCTCCGAGGGGGAGGTCAGTTGGCCGTGCCTCATCACCAGCTTTCCTGCCGCTTTGTCTGCCGTCTCCCGAATTCATCCGAGGGGAATGCCAGTGAAGTTACTATTTCAGTTCACAACACTCTTTGCAGTGTTGCTCCATCCAATTTCGGCCGAAACCGTAACGGGCCGCGTTATCGATCCATCCGGCGCCGTCATTAACCGGGCCACCGTAACCATCACCTCCCGCGAGGGCGATGTCCGCCGCTCCATCCAAACCGGCGGCAGCGGCGAGTTTCACATCGATGGCCTCAGCCCAGGCGAGTACCTGATCGAAGCCAAGGCTCCCGGCTTTGGATCCAACCGGGCTGCGGAGCTCTCTATCCAAGCCGGTCAAACTGCGACCGCCGACCTCCAACTCGACCTGACGAAGCTCACGACGCAGGTTCAAGTCACCGGCACCGGGACCGCACAATCCGCCGACGAGTCCGCCAAGGCGCTCGATATTATCGATGCCACTCAGCTGGACCTGCGCGCCAAAATCGCGGTGCCGGACGCCATCCGCTATATTCCAGGCGTCCGAGTGCAGCAGTTGGGCGGACCCGGTAGTCTCACTCGCATCCTCGCCCGCGGCCTGCCCACCCATCAAACTTCGCTGCTGATCGATGGCTTTCGCCTGCGTGACGCGGCCGCGCCGCAGGGAGACGCCACCGCCTACATTGGCGATCTGTTGGTAGTGGACACGGGAAGCGTGGAGATTCTGCGCGGCTCCGGCAGTTCACTCTACGGCACCAATGCCGCTGGCGCGGTGATCAACATTACAACCGACCAGGGTGGAGGCCGCTTGCGAGGCGACATCCTTACGGAGGGCGGCGGGCTGGGCCTGTTTCGCGGTGCCGCGAAACTAGCGGGCGGAGCAGCCAAGGACCGTCTGTTGTTCACGGCCGGAATCGCCCACCTCAATGTAACGGAGGGCATCGATGGAAACGACCGCGCGCGAAACACCAGCGGCCAGGGCTTCGTGCAATACCGCTTCAGCCCATCCACTTCGCTCAGCGGCCGGCTGTTCGCCACCAATTCCTACGCGGATCTGAACGTGTCGCCATTCGCGGCCACCACGCTCCCGGCTTCCGCGATAGTGCCCGCTATTCCGGATGTCACTTTCTTCCCCAGTCCGGACGATCCGGATTCCCGCCGCCGGGCCAATTACGTCACGGGGTTGGTCGCGTTGAATCAGCGCCTGTCTGACTCGGCATCGCTACGGGTGAGCTATCAAGGGCTCACCACCAGCCGCGACAATCGCGATGGTCCCGGCGGCCCCCGTTTCCAGCCGCTCTTCTCCAACTCAAGCAAGTTTGATGGCCGCATCGATACTGTGCAGGTCCGCGCGGACGCCAGGCTGGGCCGCTACAATCTGGTCACCGGGGGATACGAGTTCGAGCGGGAAGCCTACGGCAATTTCAGCAGTGATGAGAATCCTGTGGCGTCCCTTCGTGTGGACGCCCGTGTTCACGTTTCCCAAAACAGCAACGCCATTTTTGCGCAAGATCAACTACGCCTATTGAACAACCGTCTGCAGTTCTCATTCTCCGGACGCATGCAGCGATTCGCGTTAAGCCGTCCGGAATTCACTGGCGGAACGCCTCTCTACGCATCCGTGCCGCTGTTCACTCCACAAAGTGCCTATACCGGCGACGGCTCCGTCTCGTATTTCTTCCCCCGGAGCGGAACCAAGTTTCGCGCCCACGCCGGGAACGGCTACCGCGCGCCTGCTCTGTATGAGCGATTCGGCTCTTCGTTCTTCTTCGGCAGTTTCAGCGCCTCGGGCGATCCCCGGCTGCGTCCCGAACGATTGCTCTCCGTGGATTCCGGGTTCGATCAATATCTCATTGCATCCCGCCTGCGGGTCAGCGGCACCTACTTCTACACGCGCATCCAGGAAGCCATCGTCTATGATTCCAGCGGCATCATCAATCCCGCCACCGATCCTTATGGGCGTTTCGGCGGGTACCGTAGCGCGCCGGGCGGCCTGGCCCGCGGTGTCGAAGTCTCCGCCGAAGCCAGCATCACGCGCACAACCACCGTCAATTCGTCTTACACCTACACCAACGCAAAGGAACGGACCAGCACGCTGGCCGGCGGCTACCTTCCGTCCATCCGCATCTTCAAAAACATGTTCACCGCCACGGCATCGCAGCGAATCGGCCGCCGGATCGACGTGGCTTTGGACTTCCTGGCCGCCAGCCCCTACGTTTACCCTCTGTTCACAGGGACCGGCAGCCGGCCGTTCCAATTCGACGGCCCGGTCCGGGGCGATCTGGTGGTCAACTATAACCACCCCATTTCCGACCGGCAGACGCTCCGCCTCTACACTCGCGTGGAGAATGTTTTCAATAGGACATACTTTGAAGATGGCTTCCGCACGCCGAAGGCGTGGGCCGTAGCCGGAATCAAATGGATATGGAACTAGCGCATCTCCGCGAAAACTACACCAAGGGAGGTCTTGCCGAGCGGGACCTCCACAAGAATCCCATCGAACAATTCCGGATCTGGTTCCATCAGGCCCAATCCGCCAAACTGACGGAGCCAAACGCGATGACGTTGGCCACCGCCACCCCGGATGGCATTCCGTCCGCCCGCATCGTTCTGTTGAAGCACTTCGACGAACAGGGGTTCGTGTTCTTCACAAACTACGAGAGCCAGAAGGGCGAAGAACTGGAAGAGAATCCCAACGTCGCGTTGCTATTCTACTGGCCGGAGTTGGAGCGCCAGGTCCGGATCTGCGGAACCGCGGAGAAGACCTCGCGCGAGGAATCAGAGAAATATTTTGCGATGCGCCCCCGTGAAAGTCAGCTAGGCGCCTGGGCATCCGAGCAAAGCACGGTGATCCCGAACCGGCAGTTCCTGGAGGAACAGCTAACCTCACTCACAAAGTGGTATGAGGACCAGGAAATCCCCACACCTCCTTACTGGGGCGGCTACCGCGTGAGGCCGGATTCCATCGAATTCTGGCAGGGCCGTCCAAGCCGGCTGCATGACCGGCTGGTGTTCACCCGGGTAGACTCCAAATGGGAGATCGAGCGCCTGTCCCCTTAGTCTTGCGTGCGGCGGCTTTTGGCTTAAGCCTTCAGTTCCACCAGACCCGTGGTCCTCTTCAACTGTCCGCAGGCGGCATAAATATCCAAGCCGCGCGGCTTCCTAAGAAAGCAGGGAACTGTCTTCCGGACGATGGCCTGAAAGGAATCCACTCGCTCAGGATCCGGCGTTCCGAAGGGAATTCCTGGTCCCGGATTCAACGCAATCACATTCACTTTGCAATGAATGTTGGCCACCAGTTTGGCCACGCGCCGTGCATCGGCATCCGTGTCATTCACGCCTTTCAACAGCACGTACTCGAAAGTGAGATTTTCCCAGGGCCGCAAGGGATAGGCGCGGCACGCTTCCATCAGATCCTTGAGGTGATACTTCCGGGTAATCGGCATGAGCTCACGCCGCTGTTCCTCGGTGGAAGCATTTAGAGAAATCGCAAGCCGCGGACGCTGCGGCTCCTTCGCAAATTCCGCGATCTTCGGGATAATGCCGGATGTGGAAACCGTAATCCGCCGCGGCGACATCCCAACGCCTTCGGGATCCACCAGAATCCGGGAGGCCTTCAGCACATTCGGAAGGTTCAGAAACGGCTCGCCCATGCCCATCATCACTACGTTCATCCGTGTGTCGGATGGGGAGAGCCCGTGCGCGGCGGCGACATGTAGCACCTGCCCGACAATCTCGCCCGCGGTGAGGCTCCGCTCCAATCCCAACAGCGCCGTCAGGCAGAACTTGCAGTCGACCGGGCAGCCCACCTGTGTCGAGATGCAGATGGTATCGCGGCCATCCTCGGGCATCAGCACCGTCTCGACGCTGCGACTATCGTGCAGGCGCAGCAGATACCGCCGGGTTCCATCCACGGAGTCAAAGAAATTTTCAACCGCGGGAAGGCCGAACTCATGCTGCTGCAGGTCGCTGCGTAGATCTTTTGGAAGGTTGGAAACCTCGGCCAGATTACGAACCTTTTGCTTGTATAGTGCTCCGAAGATTTGGCGCGCGCGGAACGCAGGTTGGGCCGCGCCCAGCAGTTGCTGGATCTCCGGCAACTCCATTCCAACCAGTGTTTGCGGCATCTCTTTTAGTTTAGCCTGTTACACTGGTAGTACCCCCAAACAAAACTATGGCTTCCTCCGTGTTGAACGCCCGTGATATTGATATGACCACGCTTCCCAATGGGATTCGGGTCATCTCTGAATCCATGCCGCATGTCCGTTCGGTCAGTGTCGGCGTCTGGATCGGCACCGGTGCGCGCCGTGAAACGCTGAAACAGAACGGCATCTCCCACTTCATTGAACACATGCTGTTTAAGGGCAGCAAAAACCGCACGGCGGAGGAAATCGCACGCGTTGTGGACTCCTGCGGCGGCCACCTGGATGCGTATACAGCGAAGGAATTGGTCAGCTACAACTCCAAGGTGATTGACGACCATCTGCCGCTTGCCTTTGATGTGCTGGCAGACCTGGTGTTGAATCCTCTGTTCGAGGAAGCGGACATCGAGAAAGAAAAAGGCGTCATCCTCGAAGAACTCAAGATGGAAGCGGATAGCCCGGAGTACCTGGTGCATGAGGCTTTCGCCAGTAACTTTTGGAAGAACCACCCGTTGGGCCGGTCCATCCTTGGCACGAAAGCCACCATTAAAGCCTTCGCCAAGCCTGCCGTTGAGGCTTACTACACTCACGTTTACACACCGCAAAACATAGTCATCACGGCCGCGGGCCGTTTGGATCACCAAAGGATCGTGAACTTCGCTTCAGAGTATTTTGAGCGGCTCGGCGCCGGGCCTGCCGTTGAACCTGAGCCGGTGCCCGTTACGGAAGTGCCGCTGGTCCTGAAGAACAAGCGGTCTCTCGAACAGGTTCACCTGTGCATGGGCGTTCCCGCGTATGAGATCAGCCATGAGCGCCGCTATGGCTGTTATCTGCTCAATACCATTTTGGGAGGAGGCATGAGTTCGCGTCTGTTCCAGAACATTCGCGAAAAGCACGGCATGGCTTATTCCGTGTTCTCTGAGCTGAATCTTTACCGCGATACCGGTTGCCTTGCTGTAGCCGCCGGCACTTCGCTCGATAATGTCCGCAAGGTGATCGACATGACGATGGCGGAGTTCCGGCAGCTGAAGGATAGCGCCGTCCCGGCCGAGGAACTGCGCCGCGCAAAAGATCACTTGAAGGGCTCCCTCGCGCTGAGCCTCGAATCTACTTCCAGCCGAATGTCAAACCTTGCGCGGCAGGAGTTGTTCTTCGGCAAATTCTTCACCGTCGACCAGATGGTGGAATGCATTGAGAAAGTCACTGCGGAAGAGATCCAGCAGATCGCTCAGGATTTGTTTAGCCAGAAGCAGGTCGGACTCAGCGTAATCGGTAAATTGAACGGGCTTGTCGTCAAACCTGAAGAACTCGTTTGCTAATCTGTTTCCAATGCTGCTGACTCTTCGTCGTGTCGTGGCGTTTCTGCTGCTTGCCGGCGGAGCCTTTGCCATCGATCTCACGGCACTCAAGCCGCAGGGATACGTCAGTGATTTCGCCAACGTAATCAGTCCTCAATCCCGTCAGGAACTGGAGCGCTACTGTGCGCTGGTGGAGAAGGCGACTGGCGCGCAGATGGCTTTCGTCACCATGGATACCCTGGATGGCGAACCCGTGGACGACGTTGCCAACAATCTCTATCGCCAGTGGGGTATCGGAAAGAAAGGGACCGACGAAGGCTTGCTGTTGCTGCTGATAATCAAGGATAAGCGCAGCCGGCTGGAGATTGGCCGCGGACTGGAACCCTATATCACGGACGCCACAAGCGGCACCACACTGCGGGAAATGCGGCCTTCGCTGCGTACCGGAAATTACGGCGAAGCGTTCTATTCAGCGGCCCACACCCTGGGCAATCGCATCGCGCAGGCAAAAGGCGTTACTCTCGATGATGCAACTTATAAGCCCCGGCAGCGCCGGCAGGCCCCAACGGAGATCCCGTGGCCCATGGTGGTTGGCGGCATCCTGCTGCTGCTGTTTCTCATCAAATCGGGTGGCGGCGGGGGGGGCGGTCTTCTAGCGGGAATGTTACTGGGCAACTTGCTTGGGGGCGGACGCAGGGGCGGAGGTGGCGGCGGCTTCGGTGGATACGACTCCGGGGGCGGTGGCTCTGGCGGCGGTTTCGGAGGCTTTGGTGGCGGTGACTCTGGTGGCGGGGGAGCTTCCAGCGATTGGTAGACACTCATATGGACAAGCTACTTACTGAGCTGGTGGAGAAACTGCGGACCGCGAATGGCGACAGTCTGGTCTCCGTGATCCTCTACGGCTCCGCGGCCACGAAAGCCGGGAAGGACGAATTTTCTGACTTCAACGTCCTTTGCGTGCTGAAGCAGGTAACGCCGCAAGAGCTGGCCGATTCCGAACCGGTGATCCGGTGGTGGCGTGAGAAGAAGAATCCCGCACCGCTGTTGCTAAGCGAGGAGGAAGTGCGAACCTCAACGGATTGCTTCCCCATCGAGTTTCACGACATTAAGGAACGCCACAAAGTGCTGCATGGCGCCAACGTGGTAGCGGATCTGGTTATCGATTATTCGTATTATCGCGCCGAGGTGGAACACGAGCTCCGCGCCAAGACGCTCCGGCTGCGGCAGAAGGCCGCCGGAGTGCTTTCGGAAAAAGACGTGCTGTTGCGTCTTCTGGCAGACTCCATATCGACCTTCTGCGTGCTGTTCCGGCACGCGCTGCTGCTCTCTGGGGAAGAGGCGCATTTTGACAAGCGTGAGATCGTCAAAGCTTGTAGCGGAAAGTTTGCCATAGACGCGGCTCCGTTTATGACGTTGTTGGATTTTCGCGAAGAAAAAGTAAAGCCGCGGGACGTGCAGCCCGGTTCTCTGTTCCGCGAGTATTTGAAACAGATTCAAGTGATGGTCGACGCAGTAGATCGAATGGAGAAATGAGGAACCCATGAAAATTGCATTGATTGTTGTTGTCGTGTTGCTCGCTCTCGGGCTTCTGTTTGGGATGAAGCTGGTGGGAGTCCGTAACGACCTGGTAGTGCAGCGGGAGGCCATCGCCGGCGCCTGGGCGCAAGTGGACGTGGTGCTCCAGCGCAGGTCGGATTTGATTCCCAACCTGGTGGAGACGGTGAAAGGATTCGCCAAGCACGAAACCGAGGTCTTTACCGCCATCGCCAATGCACGGGCAGCAATGGCCGGCGCACGTACTCCGGCCGAGAAGATTCAGGCGAACGGCCAGTTGGATAGCGCGCTGGGCCGCTTGCTGGTGGTTACGGAGAACTATCCGCAACTGAAATCCAACGAGAATTTCCTCCGGCTGCAGGACGAATTAGCCGGTACGGAGAACCGCATCGCAGTGGAGCGCCGCAGATATAATGAGACAGTTCAGAAGTACAACACGAACATCGAACTGTTCCCGAACAACATCGCGGCAGGGCTCTTTGGGTTCCAGCGCAACGATGCGTACTTCAAGACGGACCCGGCTGCACGGGCAAACCCGAAGGTAGCTTTTTAAGGTAAGAAACGAGGCAAATGAGCACTGAAACTTTTCGTAATTACATCAACGGCGAGTGGGTAACCGGACCAACGTTTGAAGACCGGAACCCTGCCAATACAGACGAAGTAGTGGGACTGTTCGTGAAGGGAACCGCCGCGGACGTAGATGCCGCGGCCGCAGCCGCGGAGGCTGCGTTCCCCGCGTGGTCCGCCATGCCCGGCCCCGGCCGCGGAGCCTTCCTCTTCAAGGTGGCCGACATCCTGGATCGCAAGTTCGATTCCATCGCCGCCGAGATGACCAGGGAAGAAGGCAAAACGCTCCCTGAGGCCAAAGGCGAAGTAAGGCGCGCCATCAACATCTTCCGCTATTTCGCGGGAGAGGGATCGCGGCTCAACGGCCTTCTGGTTCCGTCCGAGAGGGATCGCGTACACATGTTCGCGATTCGCAAAGCCATCGGCGTAGTGGGTCTGGTGACCCCATGGAATTTCCCCATCGCCATTCCTGCATGGAAACTCGCGCCGGCGCTCATCTGCGGCAACACGGTAATCCTGAAGCCCGCCTCGGTTTCTCCCCTCAGCGCCTGGCGCATTGTGGAAGCTTGCCATGAGGCCGGGATTCCCAAAGGCGTGGTGAATTTTGTCGCCGGCTCGGGTGGAGACATTGGACGCGCGCTGATCAATGCCAAGCCTTTGAAGGCCGTGTCATTCACCGGTTCCTGCGAGATCGGCAACTGGTTGCATGGCGAGGCATCCAAGCGCCGCCTGCGCATTCAGCTCGAGATGGGCGGCAAGAATCCGACCATTGTTCTGGCGGACGCCGACTTCAATAGCGCCGTGGAGAACACCGTCAATGCTTCCTTCTTCTCCACCGGACAAAAGTGCACGGCAACCAGCCGCGTGATTGTGGAAGACGCCATCTACGACAAATTCGTCGACGCCGTTGTGGCCCGCACGAAGAAACTGAAAGTCGGCGACGGAATGGAAGCCGGGATCGATATCGGACCGGCCATCGATCAGGGTCAGCTCGATACCAATCTGAAGTACATCGAAATCGGCAAGAAGGAAGGCGCCGTATTGAAGTGCGGCGGCAACCGTTTGACGGGCGGCGCGTACGACAAGGGCTACTTCGTGGAACCGACGGTGTTCGCCGATGTCACCGAGTCCATGACGATCGCGCAGGAAGAGATCTTCGGACCGGTTTTGGCCGTCATGCGCGCCAAGGATTTCGAGGATGCGATGCGCATTGCCAACAACATTCCGTTCGGCTTGTCGGCCTCTATCCAGACCACCAATGTCTCGCGCGTTTTCGATTTTGTCTATCGCATGGAAGCGGGACTCCTGACGGTGAACCTGCCAAGCGCTGGGGTAGAATATCAACTGCCTTTCGGCGGAACCAAAGACTCCAGCTTTGGAGCAAAGGAGCAGGGACCGGCGGCGCTGGAATTCTACAGCGA
>JBDUEM010000173.1:0-16115 GCA_040002435.1 Bryobacteraceae bacterium | reverse complement strand
GACGATTCGGTGACGACCAGGTCAGCCCGCTGATAGGAACCCAGCGGATTCTTGTCCTTATAGAGCTGCAGCGCCTCACCCCACTCAATCACCACTATCGACCCTTGCCGTGTACGCTGGCATTGCCAGTTGGTGAGGACTTCCAGGCAGGCGTCATCCACGTAATCCAGACCGCGGAGATGAATGTGCGTCTCGCATTCCGGAGAAATCACCTCGAGCGCATCCGAAAACTTGGGAAGCCGTAAGAACGTTGCTGCACCCTCGAAATAGACATCCGACCTCCGGCCATCCGGCTGCGTGTGCATGCGCGATTTGAAATGCGTGCGAGCGTAAATCACCTTCACAATGGACAGCGCAAGGCCCAGCAGAATGCCCTTCAGCATGTCCGTTGTAACAATGCCGATTACTGTTGCGGCGTAGATCACGATGGGTGCTCCACCGTAGCGCAACAGACGCTTCATGTTCTGCACGTTCACCAACTTGTATCCGGTGTAGACCAGCACCGCCGCCAGGCTTGCCGTGGGAATCATTCTCAGAAGTTGGGGGAAGGCGACCACCAGAGCAAGAAGGCAGATACCGTGCAGGATAGCGGATAAGCGGGTCTTCGCGCCGGCCGCGACATTAGTAGCGCTGCGAACGATGACACCTGTCAATGGGAGTGATCCCACAAGTCCGCAGAGAGTATTCCCAACCCCCTGCGAGATGAGTTCCTTGTCGTAATTCGCCCTGGGGCCGCTGTGCATCTGGTCCACCGCCGCGGCGGAGAGCAGTGTCTCCGCGCTGGCTACGAAGGCGACAATGAGGCCCAGGACGACCACCTCACTGTTGATCAAGCCCGGAAGGGAGGAAAGTGGAAGGAATTGAATTGCCCCCAGAAAATTGTCATTGAGTTGAACGTATTTGATTGGCAGAGAAAATATGGCCGCTACCGCGGTGGATGCAGCGACTGCGACCAGCGCTGCCGGGACGGACCTGAGCTGCTTAGGGACGAAACGCGCCCAAAGAATCAGGATCAGGATAGTGCCCACGCCAACGTAGGCCGCAAGGTGGTGACTCCCGCCTTCGATGGGGAACAGGCCCTTGCCAATAGAGGCGGGTATGGCGAGCAGGTTCTCAATGCCGCTCCCGCGGGCATTGTCGTCGACCATGACGTGGAATTGCGCTCCAAAGATAAGGATTCCGATGCCGGCCAGCATACCGAATATAACGGAAGGGGAGATGGCCCGAAAAACCTGGCCAGTGCGCAGCAAGCCGGCGGCGACTTGTATGAGGCCCGCCAGCAATACTACGATTCCCAGGGTTCCCGCGCCGTGCTTTTGTACAATTTCGAACACCAGGACGGCCAGACCGGCTGCCGGTCCGCTCACCTGCAGGGGACATCCAGAGAGCGAGCCCACCACAATTCCGCCAATAATGCCCGTGATTAGTCCCGCCGCCGGCGGCATTCCCGAAGCGATCGCAATTCCGAGACAGAGCGGCAGTGCAACAAGAAATACTACGACAGAGGCGAGCAAGTCATGTTTTATCGCTTTAAAATCCATAATTTTCGTGCGGAGACTAGCTCCGTCTATTCGAGCGTACGCGGCTGGGAAGGATGAGGCAATACACTACTTGTAATTCGTATCGCATCCATATCCCTGTTCTGTACACCTGCTGTTTTTGCTTGCATTCGAGCGCTGACCGTGTTTTGTTGAAAGTGCGGGAGACCGCCGCGGCTGGATAGACTGGTGGCAGAATGGCCGTTTGCGCAGGTTCGTTTCGCGCGCTCTTGCTCTACGACATTGCCGAGGAGATCGATCTTGGCGCCGTGCGGCGGGCCCTGGGCGCTGAACTTCCGGTAAGATCGCCCGGCTTCCGACTGCCTGCGCCAGGTTACGTAAGGTTCGAACGTCCTCCGGTGATGGAGCCTTGCGAGCCAATCCGGCTGGCCACGGGAGAGAATGCCGAGGCGAGTCTGCGGTACTTCGATTACGGTGTGGTGAGTCTCCAGATCGAGATCCAGTTTCAGAGCGATTGGCCTGCCCTGCTTGCGCTTTCCAATCGATTTATCGAGGCCGGTGAGGTGGAGCAGCGCGGGCTAAAAACGGTGCGCGAGCACGTTCAAAAGCTGCAGCCGGCATTGGTGGGACCGTATGTGGAATGGCTGGATGAAGCATATTACGTCGTGGATCTGTGCGAAGTACGGGACACCAACGGGAACTTGCTCACGGCCCAGCGACTGATTGCGGAACACGGCACGGAGATCAGTCAGGTTATCCGCGGCGAAGCGCTGCCCCTTTCGGAAGGGGAGGAGAGGGAGGTTCTCACCTCCAGCATGTCGTACTATCCCACGGACCTGTTGGTGGTTGGCTGGCTGGCGGCGATCGTCTACGACACACCGCAAAGCGCCGCGCCGGTGATTGAGCTGCTGGAGTATGCTAACACGCAATTGCTGGAGTATCGCCGCTACGATGATATTCTGACGAAGCTGCTGCAGGATGGCCGCGTTGCATTGGAGCGGCGAGGCGGGTTGTTCTCGCGATGGAAGCTGGCCCGTGCGGCGGAGCATTTGAATACCCTGCGCCTGGAAATGATGGAGTTGACCGAACGCACCGACAACGCCATCAAGTTTCTGAGTGATATGTTCTATGCGCGGGCATACCGTCTTGCGGCGGCCAAGATCGGCGCCAACGATTACCGGAGCCTTGTGGACCAGAAGCTGCACGCAGCCGGAGAACTCTACGACTTTATGGTGAACGAATTCCGCGAGGCGCGCGGATTCGTGCTGGAAGTACTTGTGGTGGTGATTCTAGTGATTGAACTGATCCCCATTTTTTGGAGAAAATAGCGTCCGCGGCGCGTGGTGACTTACAACCAGCGAGGGCCGGTTAACCAGCCACGGCTAAAGTAATCGCTCAGAAGAAACACTAGCAGAATGGCCAGCCAAAACAGGCCGGCGCCAACGAAGAGTTTTGTCAGGGAGCTGGCGCGACGGACATCCATAAAGAAGAGGATCACGAGCATGGCTTTGATGACTGCAATGGTGATCGCCACGATGAAGTTGAACTCGCCTAACTCCAGCTTGGAAACGGCCACGGTGGTGAACGTTAACGCCAGCAGAACGACGAAAACAGTGGCATAGACTTTGACTGACACCACGTGATGATTCATTTGGTATGTCCTATCAGGTAGAGCAGTGGAAATAAAAATATCCAGACAACGTCAACGAAGTGCCAGTACAGACCAATCATTTCGACCGGTGTATACCAGGCGGAGCTGAAACGATTCCGCGACGCCATTACTATCAACACAATCAACAAGCCCGCGCCGACGATCATGTGGACGGCATGCATCCCGGTCATCGCGAAGTAGAGAAAAAACAGAATCTGCGCATTGTGTGCGTAGCGGGAATCCTCATATTGAAAGCCTGGGCCGGGCACGTGATGATCCACCCATTTCTCGTGATACTCCATGTACTTGAAGCCCAGAAAGACGCAACCCAGGATCAAGGTGAGAATGAGAAATATGACCAGCGCCTTCTTCTGGCCGAGTTGCGCCGCGCGAACCGCAAGAACCATGGTGAAGCTGCTGAAGATCAGCACGGCTGTATTGACGGCCCCAATAGTGACGTTCATGAAGTGGCTGGTTGACGCAAAGGCGTCAGGATACAGATTGCGATACACGGTGTAGGCTCCGAACATTCCGCCGAAGAACAGAACTTCGGTGACGAGGAACACCCACATCCCCAGGACCGAGGATTCGAACTGCTGTTCACTGTCGTCGAAGTGATGGCGCAGTTCGGAATTGTGCACCGCGAGAGTGGTATCGCTATCCGCCAAGGGTTGTCTCCTCTTCCTGTTCGCCCGAATAGTTGTACGGCCCTTCGGTGACCACTGGCTGATGATCGAAGTTAAAGGTGGGCGGAGGAGTTGGCGATTGCTCCCACTCAAGACCCTTGGCGTGCCATGGGTTCTGAGGCGCTTTTGGACCGTTCCGCCAGGCCCAGGCGAGATAGATCATGGGAATCAGATATCCCACGGCGAGGATGGACGCGCCCGCTGTTGACATGACGTTCAACACCTGAAATTCAGGTGGATAGTGGGCGTAACGCCTGGGCATCCCCTGGTATCCCAAGATGAATTGCGGGAAGAACGTCAGGTTGAAGCCGACAAAAACAACTAGAGCCGCAAACTTCGCCCATGCCTCGGGATACATGCGGCCGGAGATTTTCGGGAACCAGAAATGGAGACCGCCCAGATAAGCCATTACCATGCCGCCCACCATCACGTAATGAAAATGGGCAATGACGAAGTAAGTATCCGTGACGTGGACATCAATCGCCATCGTAGCCAGGAACAGACCTGTTAAGCCTCCGATGGTGAAGAGTCCGATGAAGCCGAAGGCGTAGAGCATCGGCGTTTCGTATGAAATGGATCCCCTATACATGGTGGCGGTCCAGTTGAACACTTTGATGGCCGAGGGGATGGCAACCACGAAGCTGAGGAACGAGAACGCAATGCTTGCGTACATGGACTGTCCCGCGACGAACAGATGATGCCCCCAGACCAGAAATCCCAAAACTGCAATCGCGATGCTGGATATGGCGATGAAACTGTAGCCGAAAACGCCTTTGCGGGAGAAGCAGGTGACGATTTCACTCATGACGGCCATGCCCGGGAGGATCATGATGTAGACGGCGGGATGCGAGTAAAACCAGAACAGGTGCTGAAACAGGACCGGGTCGCCGCCCACGGTGGGGTCGAAGATGCCGGCGTGAAATAGCCGCTCCAGCGCCAGCAGGACCAGCGTGATGGCGACTACCGGCGTGCCAAGCACCTGAATGAGGCTGGTGGCGTAGTGCCCCCAGACAAACAGCGGCAGCCTGTTCCAGGTCATCCCGGGCGCACGCATCTTGTGAACCGTGACGATGAAATTCAGGCCGGTGAGAATCGACGAGAAACCGGAGATGAAGACGCCGATTGCGGTAATTAAGACATGGGTATTCGAATAGGAAGAGCTGAATGGAGCGTAAAAGGTCCAGCCGGTATCGACTCCTCCCTGTACCACTGCAGTAAGTGCAACCACGCCTCCGATGATGTACAGATACCAACTCAATAGATTGATTCGCGGAAAGGCAAGGTCGCGGGCGCCAATCATGATGGGAACCAGGAAATTGCCAAGCGTCGCCGGGATGGAGGGGACCAGGAAGAAGAAGACCATGATGATCCCATGCATGGTGAACAACTTGTTGTAAGTATCGTGGTCGAACAATCCCTGCGGCGTGAGCAGGTTCAAGCGCATCCCAACAGCGAACATTCCGCCCACAAAGAAGAACGCTGTAATAGAGAAGAGATAAAGCAGCGCGATGCGTTTGTGGTCCGTGGTGAAAAGCCACGATTTCCAGCCGTAATCCGCGTTGAGATAATTAGGCTGCGTTTCCGTTTTGGCGAAGGGCAGAATCGTACTCATTTGGGACTCCTGGCTGGAGCGGGAGAAGGCGTGGCGACGGGCGGCGCCGGGGGCGAGAGACTCTTGATATAGACGATGAGCTGCAGCAAACCGTCCTCCGCTATTTGCCCCTGGAATACCGGCATCACATCGCGTTTATATCCTTTGACGATCTTGGCGTTTGGATTGAGGATCGACTCGCGGATGTAAGCCTCGTCAGCCTGTACACTGCGGCCGTCCTCGAGCACTACCGGACGGCCAAACACATTCAGCAGCGACGGGCAGCGGCCTTCCCGGTCGGTAACGTGACAGGTGACGCAGCCGTATTGCTGGAATAGCTTCTCGCCCTGTTCCTTCATAGACCCGCTGGTAGTGCCAGTCAGCCAGTTGGCATATTCATGGGGGTCCATTACGGTGACCCAGCCGGTCATGTCGGAGTGATTGGTCCCGCAGTATTCGGCGCAGAAGATATGGTAGCGGCCCTGTTGGGTCGCCTCAAACCAGTAGGTCTGGTAGCTGCCGGGGACTACGTCGCGCTTTAAGCGGAATGCCGGAATATAGAAGCTATGGATGACATCTTCACTAGCCATGATGAGCTTGACGGCGCGGCCGGTGGGCACGTGAAGTTCATTGATCTCAGCCCGTCCGTTTGGGTACTGCACCTTCCACATCCACTGTTTTCCCGTTATATAAACGTCCAGAGTGTCACGCAGCGGCGGCGTATAGTTTTGAAAGTAAAGTTTGGTTCCCCATGCAAACATCACCAACATGACAAGGAAGGGTGCTACGCTCCAGGCAATTTCCAGGGGCAGGGAACCGTGGATCGCGCGGGGCATCGGATCGCTGTCACTTTTGCGGCGATATTTCACCGCGAAAAAAAAGACGGCACAGAATATGATGATCGTCATTCCAATGCAAACCACCAGCAGGAATGAATACAGTGCATCGACCTCGGCGGCGGTGGACGACGCACGCGGTGGAAAGATGGACAGCACGCTCATCCGGTGACCTCTCTGTGCGTTCGGGCCGCCCGATAATCGCGGCGGAACATCACGATCAGAAAACCGAACAGCAGTGCCATCGTAATTACCCCGCCGACGCGCAACAGGTTCATCACTACCAAGGCGTACTTGCCCGTCGCCGGGTCGTAATGGAAGCAGTAAAGCAGTACCTGATCGGTTGGTGTGCCGATGCTTCCGCTGGATGCTTCCACCAAGGCGAGGCGGACGTTGTGGGCGGGATAATCAATGCCGTAGAAATATCTGGCAATCCGCCCGTCCGGCGTCAGGACCATGATGGCGCTGCTGTGCGCGTATTGGTTGGTCATCGCGTCGTAGACATAGCGGAAGCCTACGGCGTCAGCCAGCGCTTTGCTCGATCTTTCCTCGCCCGTGAGAAAGTGCCAGCCCTTCTCCGCACCAGTCCGCTTGTATTGGTTGATATAGTTCTGCTTCTTTGCCGCGGCCATTTGCGGTGTTTCGCGGGGATCGAAGCTGACGGCTACCACCTCGTATTCGTTCCCGGCCGTCATCTCCAGTCCCTTCACGCTTCGCAATACACCGTTCAAGACCATGTTGCATAGCGAGGGGCACTGGTAGTACACCAGCGCCAAGATGACCGGTTTCCCGAAATACTGCCTGAGCTGCACGTCCCGGCCGGATTCGTCGGCGAAGTGGAGATCGAGAGGGATCTGGCCGCCCATCTTTTGGCTGATTCCAACCTTTTGCAAAACGCGCGACGGGGCGGAGGTCTGCACCTGAGGTGGACCATAGATCTGCGGGGTTGCAAACGCCGCGAATGCCGCTACTCCAACCGTGAGCCGGATGGCGTGCTTCATTTCGCCGTCTCCTTTCGGGTTGGGAATCCGCGCTGCAGTTGCAGATCCATGGCCCGGTCTACAGGAATGCGGACGACACCGGTTTTCTTGTCTGTCCAGCCGTACGTCGATAGAGTGCGGTCTTCCAGCGCATGAAGCTGCTGCAGTCCGAGCGCGGGATGCTCTTCGATTCGCGGTTCGGGCGGCAGCACGGGTTGACCGCTGGACATTGGGTTATCGCGGGGAGCCGTTGCCCGATTTGCCACCAGATAGCGGAAGGTTCCGTACATGAGACCACCGGCTGCAGCCACCAGGATGGCGAGGACGAGACCGGAAATCAGGATCATGCGGACGCCCGCGTCCTGAGTCTCATGACCGATGCTGGGATCTGATACGTGATGCTCCATGGCTAAAAGGCCACCGTTTCCCTGGGGGCGCCTTGCAGGCGCGGATCTTTCAGCGGCAGCAGCGGACGCGTCTTCAACTGCCAGAAGAACGCCGTCAACCAGACGCCGCCGATGGCCACCGGCGTTATGAAGTCCATCCAATGAATGCGTACTTGTTTGCCGTAAAACGCTGGTTCCGTGATCCAGTAGACGTCTATCAAACGCACCACAAGCATCAGCAGGCAGACGGGGAAGAGGCGGTCCTCATGACGCTTCACTCCACGCATCAAGAGCAAGAAAAACGGCACGGCGAAATGGAACACCACAAGTACCAGGGCAACCCATCCCCAACCGCTGCGAAGGCGGCTGACATACCAGGGAATTTCCTCCGGCAGGTTGCCGGCCCAGGTAATCAGGAATTGAGAGAACGAGAGGTAAGCCCACAACACCATGAACGCGAACATCAGATTGCCCAGATCATGCACGTGCTGCGGCGTAATATACTGCCGAAGCGGCTGCATTCTTGATAAAACGATCATCAGGGCGATGACGAACGCGAATGCCTCCAGCGTCTCGCCCACCATAAACATTGCCCCATAGACAGTGGAGAACCAGTGCGGTTCGAGTGACATGATCCAGTCAATGAAGGCGAAGGTAGTGGTGAGCGTGAAGACAACCAGGCCGGGCGCGCTTAGCGAGCGCATCCTGCCGATGAGACACTCATCACCGGTGCGGTCCTGTTCCGCGGACCACTTGCTCAACAAATGGGAATACAAAAACCAGACGGCGAAATAGAAGATGGCGCGGCCAATGAAGAAAGGAACGTTGAGATACGCCGCTTTGCGCTGGATTGCGGCATCGTGCAGTGCCTCCGGGCGCGCCCATATGTAGAGCGTACTCATTCCCAGAATCACCGGAATCAACAGAACCCCCATGATCGGCAGTGTTCGGGCTCCGGCTTCGCAAAACCGCCGTATCAGCATCCCCCACTTTCCGCCGACAACGTGGTGAATCAACAGAATTGCCAGGCATCCGAGTGCCAACCCTGTCCAGTAGAGATAAGCGAAGAGGTAGGAACGCAGAAACTGGGCGGGGTCTATGAAGTAAGCGGCGACGGCGGCAACGGCTCCGGCGATCCCGACTATCAAAGAGGTGCGCTGCCACCCTGAAATCTTCGCTGTCAGGACATCGGCGGGATTCATGGCTGGGCCTCCAATGCCGGACGCTGGTCAGCGGGAACATCGTCCAACTTCGCGTTCTGGCTCAGTTGCAGGACACGGATATACGCAGCAATGCGCCAGCGGTCATCCGGCTCAACGCGCGAGCCGTAGCTCGGCATGGCACCGAAGCCATTGGTGATGACATCGAAGAAATGGCCGACGGGCGCCTTCAGGAGTTTCTCGGAGTGATACGTTGCTGCCTGCCGGAAGCCGCGGCGGACCACCATCCCGTTTCCGTCGCCGGTCCGGCTATGACACGGCGAACAGTAGATATTGAAGCGAGACTGGCCGCGCAGCAGATCGTCCCGGGTGATGGCGAATGGGAACTCGGTGATGTCCTGGCCGTCCAGCTTGCCCGTATACCGCGCCTTGTCGATGCGTAGATGACCGCGCGCGACGGTGCCCTCCACCACCGGCCGCGCCGATCTTCCATCACCGAAGAAATCGGTGCCGGCGTACGGTTTGTAGCGCGGTTGATTGTGCATATCCTGGCGGCAACCCGCCATCAACATAAATGCCGCAAGCATCGCCAGTGGAGGCCTAAGAGGCAACGTCGGATACCTCCTGCGGATTTTGGTCGAGCAGAAACTGCCGCGTTGCTGCCGGGTCGAACTTGGAATCTGAGGCCTCAATGCACAAAAAAAACTTGTCGCGGGACGCATGTTCGAATCGCGGAACATTGAAGACCGGATGATAGGGCTGCGGCAACCCATTGAGAGTCAGCATTCCTACCACGGCGGTGATGCACGATATGAGCACCATGGTTTCAAACGTGATGGGAATGTAGGCGGGCCAGGAATTCAGCGGGCGGCCGGCAACAACGTGAGGATAGGCGATCACAGTCATCCACCAGCAGAGGAGGAAGCCTCCGGATGCGCCACAGAGACCAGCCACCAGAACCAACCGCTGCACCCAGTTACTGCTGAAACCAATCGCTTCGGCCAAACCCTCCACGGGCATGGGCGTGTAGGCATCCATTGCGCGGTACCCCTCATCGCGGGCGCGACGGGCCGCCTCCAAGAGCGATTCCGGGTCATCAAACTCGGCCATGATTCCGTAGAGCGATCCCTGCTTATTCGATTTGTCATGCGGCGTGATCATGAGTGGACTCCGTATGATGCACTACCTCGCGCATTTCAAAGATCGATATTGCGGGCAGGCCACGAATGAACAGGAACATGAGGCTGAGAAACAGGCCGATGGTTCCGAAGTAGGTGCTCCAATCCCAGACGGTGGGGTAGTACATGCCCCAGGAGGATGGCACGAAATCGCGCGATAAGCTTGTGACAACGATAACGAAGCGCTCCAGCCACATGCCAACGTTGACGACGAGCGAAATTACAAACACCGTTGGGATATGCATGCGCACCTTGCGCGACCAGAGCGCCTGCGGGATGAGAATATTGCACAGAATGAGAAGCCAGTATGTCCACCAATAGCCGCCCAGCCACATCCGGTTAAGGAATGCATAACGCTCATACTCGTTGCCGCTATACCAGGACATGAAGGCTTCCATGCCGTAACCGTAGGCTACAATCAGGCCCGTCCCGAGCATTACCTTCGACATGCACTCGATGTGGCGCATGGTGATCAAATCTTCCAGGTGATACCAGCGGCGGACCGGGATGGCGAGCGTGAGGACCATGGCAAAGCCGGAATAAATGGCTCCGGCCACAAAATACGGTGGGAAAATGGTGGTGTGCCAGCCGGGAACGATGGCTACCGCGAAGTCGAAGCTGACAACGGAGTGAACCGAAATTACCAGCGGCGTGGAGAGGCCCGCCAGGAGCAGATAGGCTTTTTGATATCGCGTCCAATGTTTCGCGGAGCCGCGCCAGCCCATGGCGAGCGTGCCAAATATTCTTCTCGCCGTGGAGTTGCCCGCTTTATCGCGCATGGTTGCGAAATCGGGAATCAGTCCAGTGAACCAGAACAGCAACGAGACGGTGGCGTATGTAGAGACGGCGAAAACGTCCCAAACCAGCGGACTGCGCGGCTGGGGCCACATCCACATGGTGTTGGGATACGGCAACAGCCAATAGGCCAGCCATGGCCGCCCGAGGTGCAGAATGGGGAACATCCCGGCGCATGCCACGGCGAACAGCGTCATGGATTCGGCGAAGCGGTTGATGGACGTCCGCCAATCCTGCTTGAGCAATAGAAGAATTGCCGAGATCAGTGTGCCCGCGTGGCCAATTCCAATCCACCAGACAAAGTTCACGATGGCGAATCCCCAGGCTACCGGGATCATAATGCCCCACACACTGACGCCGCGAATGAACAGCCAAGTGACCGCGACCAGGAAGAGATTTACTAACAGGAACGCAAATGCGAACCCGATGAAGAGTTGCCGCGGGGTTTTTGTGAACGGCCTGAACACTACGCCAGCGATCTCGTCGGTGACCGAGCCGAAGTTGTGGCCGGGGCCTATGATCTTTTCCGGTCCCGGGTCCAGCGTAGCTACCGATGCAGGTTCTGGTTCTTCCGTTTTCACGAGTGCATTACCCCTTCTCCAGTTCCGGGTTCGGGTTGCGCAGCCTGGCCAGATAAGTGGTTCGAGGCCGGGTATTCAATTCTTCCAACAAGCCATAGTCGCGGTGCTGCTGCTTCAACTTCGCCACTCTGCTGTTCGGATCGTTGAGGTCGCCGAAGACGATGGCCTCAGCCGGACATACCTGCTGGCAGGCGGTTATAATCTCTCCGTCCCTGACGGGCCGGTCTTGCTTTTCCCCTTCGATTTTCACGCGATTGATGCGCTGGACGCAGTAGGTGCACTTTTCCATCACGCCGCGGCTGCGGACGCTGACGTCCGGATTGCGAGAGCCCATTAGGCTTTTCGTATCCCAATCCGCGTATAAGAAGAAATTGAATCGGCGTACCTTGTACGGGCAGTTATTGGAACAGTAACGCGTGCCGACACACCGGTTATAGACCATTTCGTTGAGGCCCTCGGTGCTGTGAACAGTCGCCGCTACGGGACACACCAATTCGCATGGGGCGTTCTCGCAGTGCATACAGGGGACCGGTTGGAAGTACATCCTGGGATTTTCGGGTTGACCGTCAAAGTAGCGGTCGATGCGCAGCCAATTCATGTGGCGACCCTTTGCCACTTCCTCTTTCCCAACCACCGGAATGTTGTTTTCCGATTGGCACGCGATGGTGCAGGCCTGGCAACCTGTGCAGGAGTTCAAGTCGATCGACATTCCCCATTTGTGCTGGTCGTAGTTCCACATGGGAAACATGGAGAGATCTTTTGGAACCTGCTTTTCCTCTGGCCGTGCGAATTCGGGCTCCTTGTGGAAGTGGGCGTAGGTGGCCGCGCGGAAGGGGTCGTGCTCCTCCATTGTTTGGGTATGCTGCGTTGTCGCGAATTCATAGCCTCGCGACTTGCGGGTGATTGTGGCTCCGGCAGCTTGCCAAAGAGATGCGGACGAACGTAAGGCGTAGGCATTGAAGCCAACACCATCTGCGACCCTGCCGGCGCGGGTTCGTCCATAACCGAAGTGCAGCGTCAGGGATTCTTCCGCCTGCCCGGGCATGATCCAGAGGGGGCCCTGTACTTTGCGGCCGCTGAGTTCAATATCGACCACATCCCCGGTGGTGACGCCCAGTCGCTCGGCGGTTTTTGGCGAAATCCACACGGCGTTGTTCCAGGTCATCTTGCTCTGCGGTTTCGGCATCTCCTGGAGCCAGGCGTTATTAGCCATGCCGCCGTCGCCCACTGATGGATCGGGACGAAAGACAACTTCAAGACCCTGTGCGGCGCTGGCGGCCGCCACGGGCGGGGCCGGTTTCACTGGTGGAGGAGTCCGCTCCGGGAAGGCCGATCCGGCCATTACCCCATCGTGCAATGAGATCTGCCAAAAGTCCTCAAAATCCTTGCCGGGACGCTTCGCCTGCCAGTACGCCCGCACCGAATCGTATGCGGACTGGTCGGCCCGATTCGTCAAAATGTTGATTACGTCATGTGAACTCCTTCCCCCGTAGAGAGGAAGAATTAACGGCTGAACGATACTGACTGTGCCTTCGTAGGCGCGCGCATCGCTCCAGGACTCCAGATAGTGCGCCTCGGGGACGTGCCAGTGGCACCACGCCGCAGTCTCGTCGGAATAGAGGCCAAGGTGCGCACGGAGGTTCACCTTCTTGAGCGCGTCGAGAAAATTGAGATCGGCAGGCGCGTTGTAGACAGGGTTCCCGCCGAAGATCACCAGTGTCTCCACGGCCCCATCCCGCATGTCTTTTACCAGTTCGGCGAGTGAGGCAATTTCGTCCACCGGGGCCGCTTCCACCGGGTCCGTATAGACCACCGTTTTGCCGGCGTTGCCAAGCTTCTGGTTCAGGGCGTGGGCGATAGCATGTACCTGCGGCGATTGATGTTCGCCGGGAATCACGATGCCTGCTCCGGGATGCGCCTCGAGGTCCTTGTATATTGCCTGCACTTCCGGGGCGCCGCTGCTAAGTCCCGATGCGAAGCGGGCCACTTCGCCCGCCGCCATGCGGAAGCGGTGATCAGCCAATCCGCCTGTCAGCGACGGCGTGCTTTCGGCGATGTAGAGACGGGGAGGTACACTGCTGGAATTCTCGGCGGCAGCGCGCCGGCGGGCACTATAATCCCTCGCATACCGGAGACTGCCCGGCATCGCTGACGAGAAGAAATCACAGTCCAGCGATACAATAACGTCCGCGCGATCGAACCGATAGATTGTGTTGACCGGCGCGCCGAATGCCGTAACGGCGCCCGCCCTGGCAGAGTGACGCCCGCACGGCTCGTACTGATGCCATTTTGCCTGCGGGAAGGCTGTGAGGAATTCCTGGATCTGCGACGCGAGGGTGGGCGAGGTGACCGTTCCAGTGAGGATCCGGAAGCCGGCTCCTTTTTTCAGTCCCGCCGCGTCCCGGGCACGGGACACTGCGGCGATGAAGTCTCCCCAGCCGCTGATGTTGCCGTCGCGGGTAATAATCTGCGAGCGATCCGGATCGTACAGGGAGAGAATGCTTGCCTGCGTGGCCGCGTCGGTCGCTCCCAGGCTCGCGGGATGCTCGGGGTTTCCTTCCACCTTCGTGGGCCGGCCCATGTGACTCTCGGCAAGGACGCCTGTGGCGAGACCGGCGAATGTCATCGCCGTCGCATAAAATAGCGGCTTGCCCGGAACCATTTCTTCCGGACTTCGGACGTAGGGAACGATGACTTCCTTGGGCTGTTTGGTGCATCCCGTGACGCCGGCAAGAGCGATAGAGGCCCCCATCAGGCGCAGGAATTTCCGGCGAGAGCCTGGATTGTTCCAATCCGGTGTCCGGTTGGGGAACTCATCCTCGACGTAGGCACGAAATTCCTCGGTGGAGGCAAGCTCTTCCAAACTGCGCCAGTAGTTGTGAGCTTCCGGTTTCATAGGGGTTAACGGTGGCAAGTCACGCAGTCGGTAAGACTCAGCACCTTGTATTCCTTCACCAGCCGGGGGCCCAATTCGGATTGATTTTCCGGATATTCGTAGGCGATGTTGAAGACCTGGTCCCGGGGCCGGATATATTGTGCGGGATTGCGATGGCATTCCACGCACCATTGCATATAGAGCGTGTTCACCTTGAACATCAGAGGCATCCTGTCAACGCGGCCGTGGCAGGTGGAGCAGCCGATGCCCTTAGCCACATGGATACTGTGATTGAAGTAGACGAAATCCGGCAGGTCATGGACGCGGGTCCATTCGAGCGATTTCCCGGTCCGGAAACTGTCGCGAACCGGTTCCAGGAGTTCGGCATTCGCCCAAATCTGCGAATGGCAGCTCATACAAGTCTCGGTTGGAGGAATGCCGGCGACAGCGGAAGTCTCGACCGAAGTGTGGCAGTACCGGCAGTCTATACCGTCATCGGCAACGTGATGTTTGTGGGAAAAGGGTACAGGCTGCGCACGGGCGACGGAGACATCCGTGATGAACGATCCGGCGTTGATTTTGTAGGCGGCCCATACCACGCCTCCCACCGCCAGGAGCGCCGCCACGATGCTGATCTTTGCAAGGCTATTTGAACTTCGGTGAAAAATTTGCGCCATCAGCAAACCGATTCGCACGTGGGACTAGCAGACTACTTCTCCTGAGCAAAATCTGCATCAGGTGCAAATCATCCACGCTGTCCAGCATGTTTCACTCACCGCGACACAACACTTCTCACACTAACGTTCCGCCCGTCAAGACTGCGTCAAGAAAACCGGACTTCGCGTCAAGATAGCGTCAAGAGCCTCCTAACGCCTCGGCGGCAGGATGCTCTTTCTACCGCCCGGAAACAGGAAGTCCGAAGCCGGGTGCCACTCTTCCTGGTGCTCTGTTTGGTCCACCGGTTTGTCGGAGGAATTGGGCGCAGTTGGCTTGGCGATTTGAACGCCGTCCAACGCATAACACACCACACCGCCCAGCACCCAGTGCAGAACTCCCAAAAAGATGAATTCGTGTTCTTCGGCCCGCGTCAGATCTCTCAGAAAGATATTGACCAGCGCAATTACACCGCAAACGACGCCGACATAAAACCACCACAGGACCCACCGGCGAATCTTAAAATAGGCATGCATACTTCTTCCATTCCTTTTTATCGACTGAATACAAGCTCCGGCTGCGCGTCTTCGGGCTGATCGAGACTCTCATCGTCTGACATCCATAGGACAGTCATTCGCTGGCCTTCCGGAAGTAACTGCACCAGGATCGTCTCCCCGGACTCCAAAAACAGCGCGTCACGATGCAGCCTGGCGGCCATCGGGATCTGGGTGAAGATTGCCTTCTCTCCCGAGTAGGCTCCATGGAGACGCACGCGAGTCCCTGGAGGGATGCAAACCACCGGCCCAGGTTCGCTTCGCAGGGAAAAGCACCCCATCAGCCAACCCCAAAACGTAGTTGGCTTGTCAGCGGTCCAGGATCCAAAATCCCAATGCGAGACCAATCCGGTAGCCCCGCTCTTAAAGCGATGCGCAACAAGGTCTTCTCCTTCCACGGCCAACCGATTGTTCATCGCCATTAACGAAAAGTCGCACACAAAAACTCCTTCTTCGGGCTCCACTCGCGTCCTAAGAAACGCTCAAGGCGAACCACTCGAAAGAGCCACGTTTGGCTCAAAAAGATTGCCGTTTCTCATAACCGCTAGCGAATATCTCGTGTAACGGCTACACTTTTATGCTAGAAGAATCGACGTCAAGAGAGTGTCAAAAAAGATAAAACCGCGGGTACCGGAATAGGCAGGCGTCCTTGATAATCGCCGGGGATGCCCCTACACTAAAGGAGCACG
>JBDUEM010000172.1:0-16146 GCA_040002435.1 Bryobacteraceae bacterium | reverse complement strand
TGGGACGGCAACGAGGTCTGGCTGCTGGCCGCGGGCGGCACGCTGTACTTTGCGTTTCCGCCGCTGTATTCCTCGAGCTTCAGCGGCTTTTACCTGCCGCTGATGGTGGTGCTCTGGCTATTGATTCTGCGCGGCATTGCGATTGAGTTCCGCAATCATATCGACAGCCGGGTTTGGCAGCCGCTATGGGACCGAGTGTTCGCAGGGGCCAGTGCACTGCTCGCGATCTTCTTCGGCGCGGCGCTGGGCAACGTAGTGCGCGGTGTTCCGATTGATGCCACGGGCTTCTTCTTTCTGCCGCTGTGGACGGATTTTCAGCCTGGCAAGGAGGCGGGGATTCTGGACTGGTACACCATCCCAGTAGGCCTCGCCGCCTTCGCCACACTGGCGGTTCATGGCGGGTTCTGGGTCGCGCTGAAGACGGATGGCGTGGTGCAGACGAGATCCCGTTATGCGGCGCTTTGGGCTTGGTGGGGCCTTGCCGGGCTCACCGTACTGATCACGGCGCTGAGTTTTTGGATTCAGCCGCACCTCGCGGAGCGGTTTGCGCAGCAGCCATGGGGATTCGTCTTTCCGGCGATTGGGCTGGCAGGTCTGATTGGGATGCGGGTTTACGGCAAACGCGGGAACGATCTGGCGGCCTTTCTGGCGTCGTCTACTTTCATCGTTGGAATGATGACGAGTGCGACTTTCGGTCTCTTCCCTTATGTTCTGCCGGCAAGTCCAGACGTGAACCACAGCCTGACCATCTACAATTCCGCGGCGCCGGACTACGGATTGAAGGTCGGCCTTGCCTGGTGGATTCCAGGGATGATGCTGGTGGCCGGGTATTTCTTTTTCACCTACAGGCACTTCGCCGGTAAGATCTCGCTCGATCGGGAGTATTGATCCGGAAGTCTCGTCTTACAATTGAGAACAGCCGGATGGAAAACAGAGAAATCGCCGTAATGCTTGCTGAAACCGCCGATCTGATGGAGATCGCCGCCGAGGACGGGTTTCGTATTCGCAGTTATCGCAACGCGGCTTCCGCAATCGAGGGGTTACCGGAGCGGGTAGCGGACATTGCACGGAATCCGGAACGCAAACTGACTGATATCGCGGGCATCGGCAAGGGCATCGCCTCCATCATCGTGGAGATTCTGGACAGGGGATCGTTTGAGCGGCGCGACCTGCTGCTGGAAAAATATCCGCCCACGGCCCTGGAGCTGTTGAAGATTCAGGGGCTGGGTCCGAAGAGTATCGCGATTCTGTTTGAGCACCTGCGGGTGAGCACTGTGGATGACCTGGAGCGTATGTGCAAGGAGCAGAAGCTACGCACGCTGCCGCGCATGGGCGCGAAGCTGGAAGAGAAAGTTCTACGGTCCATCGAGGAATATCGGAGGAGTTCGGGTCGCTTCCTGTTGAGCTTTGCCACGCAGGTGGCGTCGGAATTAACAGAGTTCCTGCTGCAGACGCCAGGCGTTGAGAAAGTGACTACGGCGGGCAGCCTGCGCCGGGGCCGGGAAACGGTGGGGGATCTGGACCTGATGGTGACAGGGCCGGAGGCTACGAATGCGCTGGAACGCTTCGTCACTTATCCGCGTGTGAGCCAGGTATTGGCGCACGGCGGGAACAAGGCCAGCGCCCTGTTTGGACTCGAGGGGATTCAAGTGGACGTGCGGACGCTCCCCGTGGAAAGCTTTGGGGCGGCAATGCAGTATTTCACCGGCAGCAAAGAGCACAACATCGTGATCCGGCAGCGCGCGCTGAAGCTGGGCTTGACGCTGAACGAATACGGACTGTTCCGCGTGGAGGATGAAACCCGCGTGGCCGGCGCTACCGAGGAAGAGGTTTACGAGAAGCTCGGGCTGGCCTGGATTCCTCCGGAACTGCGGGAAAACCAGGGCGAGATTGAAGCGGCGGCGGAAGGACGGCTGCCTGTCCTGGTGGAACTGAAAGATATTCGCGGCGATATCCACATGCACACCGTAGCCACTGACGGGCGGGCGACGCTGGAAGAGATGGCGCTTGAGGCGAAGGCGCTGGGATACGAGTACGTCGCCATCACGGACCATTCCAAGGCTTTGGCGATGGCCAACGGATTGGATGAAAAGAGGGTGGTGGAGTTTGCGCGGCTGGTGCGCGACCTGGATCAACGCGAACTGGGAATTCGCGTCTTCTCCGGCCTGGAGTGTGACATCCGGAAGGAAGGCATCCTGGACATTGAGGACGATGCACTGGCTGAGCTGGACTTTGTGATCGGCAGTGTACACAGCTATATGAAGATGGAGACGGGCGAGATGACGGACCGGCTGTTGCGGGCCTTGGAGTGCCCGCACCTGAAGACGCTGGGGCACCCAACCGGCCGTCTGCTGATGCACCGCGATGCCTATCCGTATGACTTTGAGCGAGTGGCCACCGAAGCCGTCCGGCGCAATGTGGCGTTTGAAATCA
Source organism: Bryobacteraceae bacterium (assembly GCA_040002435.1). GTDB lineage: Bacteria > Acidobacteriota > Terriglobia > Bryobacterales > Bryobacteraceae > JANXXV01. The sequence continues at coordinate 13,713 of JBDUEM010000172.1, read as the reverse complement.
ATGCCAGTCCGGAGCGTCTGGATCTGCATGCGGCGCTGATCCGGCAGGCGAAGGCAAAGGGCGCTAAGTTCACGATATCCACCGACGCTCACCATCCGAAACATTTATTGAACATGCGTTACGGAGTGACCATGGCGCGGCGCGGATGGCTGACCGCGGGTGACATTCTGAATACGCTGCCGCTGGCGGAATTCGCCAAGGCAATAGGGAAAAACTAATCCACTTATGAAACTTATTTCTTCCGAGAAACGCTTCGAGAGCTCGATCTTCACGGTGACCGAGGACGTGGCGACCGATCCTGATGGCTTTGAGATCAAGCGCGCCATTATTCAGCATGGCGGGTCGGCCGTGATCATGCCGATTGACGATAAAGGCCGTATCCTGCTGGTGCGGCAATACCGTCTGCCGGCGCGCCAGTTTATGTGGGAGCTATCGGCGGGCCGTGTGGATAAAGGCGAGAAAGTTCTGCAGGCGGCGAAGCGGGAACTGCGCGAGGAGACCGGATTCAGTGCGAAGAAGTGGTCGAAGCTGAGTTCGTTTTACGTCAGCCCAGGCTTTCTGGCGGAAAAGATGACGATCTTTGTGGTGGAGGATTTGAAGGCCGGCGAGATTCAACCGATGGAAGATGAGCGGATCACGGTGAAGTGGTTCAAGCCGCGTGAAGTGGACAAGATGATCCGCGATGGAAAGATTCTCGACGCTAAGACGATGATCGGATTTCTCGCCTGGAAGCGCTATGGCGCGTCAGCCAAAGACGGCAAACGGTCGAAATAATTTTGATGCCGGCGGCCACGCTGGCGCGGAGATTGCCTGAGACTTTGTTCACTCCCGCCAGGCGAACGCGGTAGGTGACGGGCACTTCCTGAATGCGCAAGCCCTGCTCGACGGCGCGGACCTGCATCTCGATGGTCCAGCCGTAATTCCGTTCCTGCATGTTCATGGCTTCGAGGCTGGTGCGGCGGATGGCGCGGAAGGGGCCGAGGTCCGTATAGCGGTATCCATAGAAGAGGCGTATGAGGGCAGTGGCCAGCCAATTTCCGAAGGCCTGGTGCGGAAGTATGGCACCGGGTTCAGCATTTCCGAGTGTGCGGGAACCGATTACCATGTCCGTCCGTCCATTCTGAATAGGAGCGATGAGAAGGGAGGCCTCGACCGGATCTTCGGAGAGGTCTGCCTGCATGAATACCACTATCTCTGCTTCCGGAGGCAAGGCTTTCATGGCACGGAGGCAGGCGGCGCCGTAGCCACGCTCCGGTTCGGAGACCACGGTTGCGCCGCACGATTGAGCGATGGCGGCAGTCTGGTCTGTGGAGCCATTGTCGGCTACAATCACTGCGAGGAAGAGGCCCGGGGGAATGGCGCGCAACATACCGGCGATGACTGCTTCCTCGTTGAGGGCGGGAATTATGAGGGCCGCAGTTGTTGTAGAATCCTGACTCATGATGTAATGAAGTTCAATTTGGCAGGAGTTATTGAATGGAGACCGGCGATAATTTCTCTGAATCCAAAAGCCCCGCGGGGCTGAGCGAGCGCTCCGCTCTCAGCATGCTGGCGAGCTGGATTCGCGACCTTTTCATCTCCGTGATTCTGGCGATTCTGGTGATTCTGTTCCTTTACCAGCCGGTGAAGGTGGAAGGCACCAGCATGATGCCGGCACTGGTGGACCAGGAGCGGATTTTCATCAACAAGTTCGTGTACCGGTTCGGGCTGGGAAATATAGAGCGGGGAGACATGGTAGTGTTCTGGTTCCCCGGAGACCCGACGAAATCGTATATCAAACGGGTGATTGGCGTACCGGGCGACAGCGTCGAAGTGGACGATGGGACGGTGGTGGTGAATGGCCAGCGGCTGGATGAATCCTACGTCAACGAAGAGTTTCGGGACAGGCAGTCGATGTCCGCCTTCAAGATTCAGCCTGACGAGTTCTTTGTGCTGGGCGATCATCGGAGTTCTTCCAACGATAGCCGATCGTGGGGTACGGTTCCTAGAAGATACATTTACGGCAAAGCTGTTTTTGTTTACTGGCCGATGGACAAGATGGGCCTGCTGAAATAGTCAGCGCCGGTTGAAGAGCCACATTCCGAGCGTCAACAGCACGCTGAGAAGCAGGCTGGTGGCCAGCGGGAAGTAGAACACGGAGTTCTTGCCGCGGATCACGATGTCTCCCGGAAGACGCCCGGGTAATTTATCAGTCAGGGACAGGATGATGCCGGCTGCCAGCAATACGGCTCCGAGGATGATTAGAGAGCGTCCGATGGGCACACTCCTATTTTCTCACTACGCCGGGGTACAGGGGCCGACCATCACGTCCACCCTGCCGCCGAAGTGTACTAGCGGTTGCAGGGCAGGCGCGGGCAGGCCTGCGGCTTGGAGCAGGTCCTGATCCAGCTTCAGCGCGGAAGCTCGCTGCAACTTCCAGGGTGGATGTTGCACGTCCGCCTTCAGAATTCGCTTGCGCCGATAGGCATAGAGGCGGTACCGGGCGGTTAGAAACATCTCCAACCCGCCAGGCTCCGCGATGGCGTCCCCGATAAGCACCTCAATGTCCACGCGACCCTGCGCACTGAATCGCCGCCGGCTGACGTAGCGGGCGGTTTTTCCATCGCAGTAGACTTTCATCTTGGCCCAGAAATAAGGGAGTGCGTACGCTGCCCGCGCGCCGATTACGGCAGGCAGCCGGGCGGCATCCAGCGAAAAGAACCAGACGCCGGGAACACCGTTCTTGTCTACAACATAAGTGCGGACATTTGTTTCCGCGAAGCTTGACAACCACGGGACGGCGGGAGCCGAGGGCAGGGTCAGATCGTCTATGACGAAGGGTACCAGGCCGATCCATGCCTGACCACCGTAGAGGTCGAGATCGAGGCCAGCCGGAAGAAAGGGCTTGACTACGGCGGGGTCGAAGGGCCAATGAAGGAACGTCAGGTCGCGCCAGGTCTGACGCATCAGCGGAGGGCCGGTCATTTCCGAAACCTGGCGAGCGCCTTCAGGATCTCCGCTCCGTACGACTCCGCTTTGCGTTCGCCAATCCCGGTGACGTGCAGCAGTTCGCTCAAATCTCCGGGCTGCTTGCGGCAGAGATCGAGCAAAGTTGTGTCGTGGAGAATCATGAAGGCCGGTATCCCGCGCGCGTGAGCCAGTTCGCGGCGCCACTGCTTCATGTGGGCGAGGAGGCCCTCGGCGGCATCCTTCACCGGCCTTGGCGCGGGGACCGGGGCGACAGAGATTTTCGTGCGAGCCGTGAACCAACGCGGGGCCGAGTGGCAGACGTCGCAGATTCCGCATTGCTCCCATTTCGGCGTCTCGCCGAAGTGCATGCAGATCTGGTGATGGCGACATTGCTCAGACTCCACGTATCGCCGGATAATGCGGTAGCGATCCCAGGCATTGTCGCGCTCGCGTGAATCCTGCAACTGCTCAGTGAAATGGGCCAGCAGACCGGCGTCCTTCTTCTGCCAGAGCAAGGCGCAGTCTGCCGGAAGGCCGTCGCGGCCTGCGCGGCCCGCCTCCTGGTAATACTGCTCGATCGATTTCGGCATGGAGAGATGAATGACGGTACGCACCGATGGCTTGTTGATGCCCAACCCGAACGCCAACGTGCCCACCAGAACCGGCACCTCTTCCGACATCCACAACTCCTGATTCTGCTGGCGGAGTGAATTCTGCATTTTCCCGTGATACGGGATGGCCGGGATGCCGTTCGACTCAAGAAACGCCACCGTGGATTCCACCGTCTTAATTGTGGGAGCGTACACGATTGCATTGCTGCCGGCGTGCTCGGCGAGCGCCTCCAGCAAGAGCTTCGGTTGTGTTTTGGAATCGCACAACTTCACCAGATAGCGCAGATTCGGGCGGTGGAAGCTGAGGATGTACTTGTGCGGTTGATCGAGCTTGAGCTGTTGCAAGATATCGTGCCGCACCTGTTTGGTGGCGCTGGCAGTGAAGGCGGCAATGGGACGGTCGGGAAACAGGTCGCGCAGGCGGCTGAGTTGACGATACTCCGGGCGGAACTCGTGGCCCCATTCGGAGATGCAATGCGCTTCGTCTATGGCGAAGAAGGAAATGGGGACGCGGGACAGCCAGTCGATGGTGTCCGGCCGCGCGAGGCGTTCGGGCGACAGATAGAGCAATCGATAAGCGCCTTGCGTGGCGAAGCGGATGACGGCGGACTGTTCGGCGGGCTTGAGAGTGCTATTGAGGATGGCGGCGGGAATGCCCATTTGCGCCAGGTGCGCCGCCTGATCCTGCATCAGGGCGATGAGTGGAGAAATGACGATCGCGGTGCCGTCGGTTGCCGCGGCGGGCAGCTGATAACAGAGCGATTTACCGCCGCCGGTGGGCATCACCACGGCGACATCGTTGCCCGAAAGAATGCTCCGGACGATGCGTTCCTGCATCGGCCGGAACCCGTCGTAACCCCAATAACGGCGCAGTGCGGCATGCAGGTCAACTTCTGGAATCAAGATATAATTGTCGCATCATGAACAGCAGACGAGACGCCCTGAAGGCGTTGATAGTGGCCGCAGCCGCGTCGCATGCGGCGTTTGCGCAGCATGAACACGGCTCCCCGGAGCTGGTGCAGATCAAGAAATCGACGGCGAAATCCGTCGCTTTCTCGGCCGAGGAACTGGCTCTTACGGCGGTGCTGGTGGACCTGATCCTTCCGCGCTCCGATACGCCTGGCGCTTCCGATGTAGGTGTGCCACTGATACTGGATGCCGTCGCGGGGAAGAACGCCGTGTTCAAGAAGCAATGGCAGGCAGGGCTGAAGTGGTTGAACGAAGGCCGCAATTTCCGGTCTCTGCCGCAGGAAGAACAGGTGGCGGTCCTGACGCCGGTGAGCAGGGAGACCACCAGCGCCGGCGGGAAGTTCTTCAAGCTGGCGAAGGATTCCACCATCGACGCCTACTACAGCACGCGCGACGGATTGATGACGGAACTGGGCTGGCACGGGAATACGTTCCTGAAAGAGTTTAAGGGCTGCACCCATCCGGAGCACCAGGTTTGATATGCAGATCCTCAAGAGTCCGCAAGTTCACGACGTCCTGATCATCGGCAGCGGAGCATCCGGCGGCATGGCCGCGTGGAACCTGACGCGCAAAGGTATGAATGTGCTGATGGTGGACGCGGGGACGAAATTCAACCGCGCGCAATTCTGGTCGCATGTGAAACCGTGGGAAGACCGGCAGCGGAGGGCTGCCGGAATGACGCCGCCACAGTTTTACATTGACACGAAGCTGCAACCATACACCTACGACAAAGGCAATCCGTTCGACCTGATGCGGGTATGGGGACGGGGCGGCAAAACAAATGTGTGGGGCCGCGTTTCGCTGCGCTATTCGGACCTCGATTTCGCGGGGCCGGAGCGGGACGGTTGGGAGATTCCGTGGCCCATCCGGTACAAGGATATTGCGCCTTACTACGATCAAGTGGACCAATTGATTGGCGTGTGCGGCGGTGACGACGATCAGGATTCGCTGCCGGGAAGCAAGTTCCATTTGCCTCCGGCGGCTCCGCGCTGTGGCGAAAGGCTGATGCAAAAGGCCGCCGGGGACATTGGGATTTCGCTTGTGGCTGGCCGCCGGGCGGTGCTTACCAAGGAGCACAACGGGCGCGCGCCGTGCCACTACTGCGGCGCCTGCGGGAAAGGATGCGACATCGGTGCGTTCTTCAATTCATCGGATTACCTGATAGAGCCGGCGCTGCTGACCAACCGGCTGCGAGTGCTGGACAACGCCGTAGTAGCGCGAGTGCTGGTGGATGACAAGGGCCGGGCGAACGGGGTGCAGTACTTCGACCGCTTCACGAAAGAGGAGCACAAGATTTATGCCAAGCGCGTGATTGTAGCAGCGTCCTGCATCGATTCCACGCGCATTTTGTTGAACTCGAAGTCCAGCGCGTATCCGAACGGGATTGGCAATTCTTCCGATGTGATCGGGCGATACCTGAGCGAGCAGGTGCGTTTTCATATGTTCGGGTTTGTGCCCGAGCTGATGGGCGGGGCCACACAGAATGACGATGGCATTGGCGGCGAACACATTTATATGCCGCGCTTCAATCATCGCGATGGGCGTAAGCGGGATTATCTGCGCGGGTTCGGCTCGCAGTTCTGGAACACGGGGGCACAGGCCAACGCTTCGTTTGCGAAACAGCTTCCGGGCTTCGGGCTCGACCTGAAGGAGTCCATCAAGAAGCGGTATCCGGCGCTGGTGGCGCTGCATCCATATGGCGAGGTGCTGCCGCAGCGGACGAACCGGGTAACGGTGGATGGATCGCCCGTGGATCAATACGGTTTGCCGATCGCGAAAATTTCCTACAGAATCGGCGAGAACGAGCGCAAGATGGTGGCCGATATGTACGATACGGCCGAGGCGATTTTGAAGGCCGCGAAGGCGGAGATCATGCCGTTTCAACGCGGCAGCACGGATGTCAATGGCAGCGCGATCCACGAGCATGGAACGTGCCGGATGGGAGCCGATCCGAAACGGTCGGCACTGAATGGGTTCTGCCAGTCGCACGATGTGCCGAATTTGTTTGTGGTGGATGGGGCGGCTTTCACCACGGCGAGCGAGAAGAATCCCACGCTGACAATATTGGCCCTGGCGTGGCGCGCGACGGACTATATGGCGGAAGAGATCAAGGCCGGGCGGATCTAAGCCTTACAGCAGCCGAAGTCCGCCGTGCCTGGCGAAGTGCCGGAAATCCTTGTCACGCGTGATTAAGGGGATGTCGTTGTCGATGCAGATCTGCGCGATGAGGGTATCGGCGAGGCGGGGCTTCAGCCGCCTGGCAAGAAGCGAGGCGCGCAGTTTGCCGGCGCGCTCCCAGTAGCCGGGGTGGACGTCCATCAGCCTGATGGAGCAGAGATCGGCTTCGTCCTGAGGTTTCAGCGCAGGATCGCCGAGGAGCTCGGAGAGCACGACCGGGGCCATCACGACAGCACCGTGAATGACGGCGTGGTCGAGTATCCCTACATCCTGCCCATCTTCTCCCGCCAGATACGCTATCCAACAGTTGGAATCGGCGCAGATCAATCGCGGTCTTTCCTCAACTGGTCAATGTTTATGGTGAACCGGACTTTCCCGCGACGCAACCGAAGCCGTTTGAGAGCTTCCGCGGCAACAATGCTTTCCAATCCTTTTCGGATGGCGGGGGTGATTCCCAGTCCCGTGCTCTGCGTAGCCTCTTCGACAAGCCGCTTCGGCAACATCACGGTTACTTTCTGCATCTCTTCGCCCGGCATGCTGTTTTCAGGTTATACCGTATAACTATACGGCGTCAAACACCAGTTTCCAGGTCGTGTAGCAATGCCAGCATCCTGACCGCCGCATCCTGCCGCCCGCCGAAGCGCAGTTCGTTGTAGGCTCCGGTTAGTTTTACGACGGTCCCGGCGGTGGCGGGATCGGGGAGGATACGGGCGAACTCCATGGGTGTCAGCCAGGCCGGCTTCTCAAAGCCGCGATTCCTGAGAATCTGCAGCATGCGTCCATAAAGAACAGAAGCGTCACTCGCTCCGACCTTGCCGCGGCGAATTCGCATCACGCGGCGCTGCGTGATCCACCATCTCCAAACGGCAGGGCCATAGACGATCAGCGCAATCAGCACAGCGATGGCGCCCGCGCCGATGGCAATCCAGCGCTGCAAAGTCCGAAGGTTGAATTCCGCGCGGAACCATGCTGTCAGGCGTTCGCCCCAATTGGTCCGGGCGCCGCGCGTACCGCTCTCGACGTGGGCCGCCAGATTCAATTGACGCTCCAGGTTATAGTTCAGCACCCACTCTTCCCAGAATGTCTCGGCCGCATCGACATAAAGGCCTATCTTGGACCATAGGCCGGCCAGCGTCTGATTGCGGCTGGAGGGTGTTGGATCGTATGTGGTCCATCCATAATCCGGAATATAGGCCTCCACCCAACTATGTGCGTCCGACCCGCGAATGATGTGCCAGCCGGTCATTGGATTGTAGACGCCGCTCTGAAATCCGGTGACCACGCGGGAGGGAATGCCCAGCGTCCGCAACATAACGGCCATGGCCGAGGCGAAGTATTCACAGTGGCCCTGGCGGCGCACAAACAGGAAGTGGGACAGCGGATCAGCCACCGGTTCGCTGAGCAGCTGCAGGGTATAGCCGTAGTTTGTGCGGAGGTGATCTTCGAGCGCCTTCGCACGGGCCGTATCCGACCGCAACCCGGCGGTAACATCCCGCGCCAGCAGGGCAATTTTTGGATCGTATTGGGGAAGCTGCAGGTACGCCTTGCGGGCTCCCGGGCCCAGAGTCTCGGCGTCAGACTCCACCATGTGGCTGTAGCCGAAGTAATGCATGCCGTCAGTGGCGCCGAGGCCTGTGCGGAAACTGTCTGTGGGCGTGCGCACGATCAACGGCAATTCCGTGCGCAGAAATTCAGGAACGCCGCTGAAAAAGAGGGCGTCGGAATCGATCGCCTTCACGTTCACTTCATAGCTGATGTAGCGGCCCTGGCGGCGATTCTGCCGGCGCTCGCCGAGCATCACCAGTCCGTTGGAGGCGCGCAGGATCTCGCCTGGAACGGCGCGATTGAACCAACGGCGGCCATCGAAATCGGCCATCGCGGCGCCGCGCCACTTCAGAGCCGTAGGACCATCGGAACTTTCCACGCGAATGTGCATCACGGTGTTGGAGTGCGTCTGAATCTCACCGATCTGGCCCAATGTTACTTCGTTGGAAAAGCCGGGCAGATGATAGCGCTGCGGAACTAAATGTTGGAAGGCAGCGCGCGCGGTTCGCGGCAGCAGGAAAAAGAGGCCGCCGGTCATAATCAAAATGCCGGCCGTGGTTACCGCGGTTAATGTAGCCAGACGCCAGTGAAACTTGCTGGTGGTGCCGCGAACCTGCCGCGCCGGTAACTGGCTGGAGCGCCGGATTTCCGAACTGGAGAACGTGGCGACGCCGAAAATCAGGAAGAATGCCAGGAATATGAAGAAACTGAGATTCGCCGAAAGAATGGAGGCGGCCAACAATTCGAGAAAGGCTATCACCTTGACGAAGAAATAATCGCGATTCGAACGCGCGGAGAGAATTCGAAGGACCGCCAGATAGCAGAGCAAGTGGACGGTCGCCGGGATAAATTCCCGCGAAACGTAGAGGTAGTCGAGCGGAAAGAAGCCGATGTAGAGCAGGGTGATGGCGTTGATCCAACTGGCGGACAGCCGCCAACGGATGGCGCCCGCCACCAGCAGGGCGCGGAGGATCAGTCCTGCTCCGGTGAGAAGTGTTGTGGGCAGATCCAGGTAGCCGGAGCCTACAACCGCAAGATATCCGCTCGTGAGGAGACCGAGCAGCGAGAACTCGAAGAAGCGCTCCACACGGTCCATTCTTCAATTCTAAGGCCAGCCGGGGGCCGGCCGGCGGGAGTGGAGCCCCGTCCGTTCAGGCACTAGGTAAGATTCGGATTTTGCCGAAATAGTACTAGTGTTTTCCAGGGATTTAACTAATGTACTCCTTAAGATTTAATTGCTAAAGTCATTTTAGTCGGTGTGACCACACAATGGGCTTCTCAACCGGAGCGCTTCCACGATCAATCGGAGGAAGCAGGATGAGAGTGCAGCAAAAGTGTCTGATTATTGTTCCATTTTGGGCGATTTGCGCCTTTGGCAGTGCGATCAACGTGAATCTGGGCTCGGCGGATCCCTTTGCAGTTCTGGCGGGATCAGCAATTACCAATACGGGCGTCAGCAACATCAGCGGCAGTATTGGCGTCTGGCCGGGCAGCTCCATAGGCGGTTTCCCGCCTGGCGTCCAGACTGGTGGAACCATGTACTTTACAGACGCAGTGGCGCTGCTGGCTCAGGGCGACCTGACGACGGCCTACAATGCGGCCGCGGGACAATCCTGCGACACAAGCCTGACTGGGCAGGATCTGGGCGGGCTTACCCTGACGCCCGGAGTCTATTGCTTTTCCTCGTCGGCTCAATTGACTGGAACAGTGACGCTGGATGCGCAGGGCGACTCGAGCGCCGCGTTCGTTTTCCAGATTGGCAGCACGCTAACAACCGCAAGCAATTCGGCAGTTTCCTTCGTCAATGCCGGACAGGGCGGAAGCGTCTTTTGGCAGGTGGGAAGCTCGGCCACTCTGGGCACCACCACCGCTTTCGCGGGAAATATTCTCGCACTGACAGACATTACGCTCAATACCGGCGCGAGCATTCAGTGCGGGCGGGCCTTGGCGCGGAATGGCGCCGTCACGATGGATACGAATGACATATCCATTAATACAGCCGGGTGCGAAGCAACCACCGGCGGCACCGGCGCCGTACCTGAACCCGGAACCGCGGCACTGTTGGGATTAGGCAGTTCTTTCGGTCTGTTCTTCTTAGCCCGCGGATTTCGCGCCGGCGCGACCGTGGCCGGCGTGTCTGAGCAGCTGGCGGACGGCGCCTCCGACTACGCTGATAAAGGCTACCAATTGCGTTTGCTTCTGTATATACATTGTGGCGCCTAAGAGCGCCGCGCGGCTCTTATCAGACGGAGAATCAGACGACGTGACGATGGCCACCGGCACTTTCGACAGCGCCAGATTGGCTCGAATGGAAGCAAGCACTTCGAAGCCATCACAGCGCGGGGTATTCAGATCGAGCAGAATCAGATCGGGGATTAGAGGGCCGGCGGTTGCACCCGCCGCCGGGCAAAGGACGAGAAGGGCATCCGCGCCGCTCTGAAAATTCGTCATTTCAAACTGGATCCCGTTCTCGTCGAGGGCGAGCTTGATCATATACACGTCCGACGGGTTGTCTTCAATCAGAACTATATGCGGCTTGGTGGAATCTTGATTTCCCATATCAATCCTTCAAGCCGGCAGTGCGAACTTGAACACAGATCCTTCGCCGGGCTGCGATTCCACCCAGATCCTGCCTCCATAGCGCTCCACGATTTTTTGACAGATGGCAAGTCCGATGCCGGTGCCGGGGTAGCGGCCCGGTGGATGAAGACGTTTGAATACACCAAAAATCTGGCGGGAATGCTGGAAATCGATCCCAATTCCGTTGTCACGGACACAGAATATCGTCTCGGAATCCTCGCTCAAAGCGGAGACGTGGATATGGGGAGGCACATCCGATCTATACTTCAAGGCGTTGCTCAGCAGATTTTGAAACAACTGGATAAAAGCCACTTCCGAACCCATCACGGAGGGTAATTCGTCGCTGGTAATGACCGCGTCGTTACCGGAAATCGCAGCCTCAAGGTTCATGATTACCTGGCGGAGCACGGCGCCGCAATCCACCAGAAGTGACGGCTCCCGGGCGCGTTCGGTCAGTTCCCAGAACTCACGAAGCCCTGAGATCAGGGTTTCCAGCCTGAGGGCGCCTTCCACTGCATAGCGGATGGACACGCCGCCCGTGACGTCCAGGCGGTCAGCATATCTGCTGGCAAGTAACTGTGTGTGGGCTACTATCATGCGCAGAGGCTCCCGCAGATCGTGAGACGCCGCGTAGATGAACTGCTTCAAATCCTCGTTTCGGCGCCGAAGATCCTCGCTGGAGCGCCGCAGTTCGGTGATATCGTCAATGGCCAGCAGTATCAGGCCCTCGCCGTCTGCCTGACGAATTTCGCGCGCATTCATGAGCATGGTTTTCGCGACACCCGAGTCCTTTATATGATGCTCGACCTCGAAATCCCGCAGCTCAGTATGTTTCGGCAGATATTCTTCCAAAAGCGACTTTAGCTTGGGAAGATTCCAGCGGCCGGTTCCGATTTCATAAAATAAGCGGCCTTCCGTCTCGTGCCTCTCGACTTGAAATATTTTATAGAACGAATCATTCGCGGTTCTGACCCGCAGGCTGGTGTCCAGCACGATAAGGGGTTCCCGGACTGTCTGTACCACCGCTTCAGCAAAATCGCGCGCGCGTTTGAGATCGTCAATGTCGATCAACGTAGCGATGACACCCTCAATTGCCTCGCTGCCATCGCTGTAAGGTAAAATTCGCAGCGAGAACCACCTTCCGTTGGGCTGTTGAAACTCGGCGGTCGTCTCCTCACTGCCGGCCAGCGCACGTACCAACATCTGCACGAAGTCAGGAATCGGAATCAGCGTCATGCGAAGATCCGTGATGAGCTTTCCCTGGTCATTCGGAGACAGATTGAGCAGTGTTTCCATGGCATGCGTGAACCACCGGATGCGCAAATCTTTTCCCACCATTACCAGTGGGACGCTGATAGTTTCCAGGAGCTTTCGAAGATCGCCATTCAGGCTATTCTGTTCGGTATTGCGGATTCGCAATTCGTCGTTCAAGGTGTTCAATTCTTCATTCGACGCCTGCAGTTCTTCCCTGGCCGCCTGCAACTCCTCGTTATTCGCCTCAGCCTCCTCGGTTGCCGAGCGTAACTCCTCGGCGGACGTTTCCTGGGTCTCGACGATGGCCTGAAGATAATCCCGAGTGGCGATCAGTTCCTGCTCCAAGCGCACGATCTCGTGTTCCTGGCGTTCGACAACCTGGCGGTCGGATTTGGACTCTTCGGGCTTCTTGATGTCTCGACTGGAAACCGCCGGCTCCCTGGAATCCTGAAACGAAATCAGGAGGAAGCCAGTTTCCCTTAGCTGGCTTGGCATGCGACATACGCGAACGTCCACCATCCGGAATCGCCGGCCCTCCTTCACATGAAGGCGCCGTACACTCACGGGTGTATTCTGCTTGCGGGCGGCCACAACGGCTGATTTGAGGCCCGCCACCAGACCCGGCTTTATCATCGGCGTCAAATAATCGGTCGGGGCCCCTTGCGGGATGTGCAGGTACCGGTCGGTTTGCCCTATCACCTGAATTACCCGATCCGATTCATCGACGATGACGGAAGCGGGAGCGTATTCGGCCAGCAGCATGCGCTCCGCTTCCTTGCGGATACTGATGGCAGCCGCGGTGATATCGCCAGGAACCCAATCCGGGACCGCTACCGAGACAGAGCTCCTACGGGAATAAGGTTCGAGCTTCAGCTTGGAAGACGTGCCTTTCCTGGCAAAGATTCTGGATTCCCGATCGATCGCCTGGAAGCATTCCGGAAGTGGCCCGACCGATTCTGAACTGCCAAGCACAAGAATGCCTTTGGACTTGAGAGCGTAATGGAAGACAGAAAGCGCCCTACGTTGAGCCGCTGGACCGAGGTAGATCAGCAAATTGCAGCAGCTAATGAGATCAATTTTTGAAAACGGCGGGTCCCGGGTGACATCCTGCCGCGCGAAGACACAGATATCGCGGAGGGGCTGGGCTATCTGATAAACCCGGGCTCGCTTGACGAAGAAGCGGCGCATCCGCTCCGGTGAGATCCCGGTAACTGAGCTTTCCAGGTACACGGCTGCGCGAGCCTTTTGTATGGCGGCCTCACTGAGGTCTGTAGCGAAAATCTGGATAACAGGCTGGATTGACTGCTGGTCCAGGAATTCGGTCAGCTCAATTGCCAGAGAATATGCCTCTTCCCCGGTGGAACAGCCCGGAATCCAGATTCGAATTGGATCTTCCCGAGATCTGCCTTCCAGAAACATTGGAAAGATGATCTCGCGCATCGCCCGGTAAACTTCAGGATCGCGAAAGAAGGAAGTTACATTCACCAGAAGATCCTGCGCCAAGGCATCCGCTTCCTTATTGCTCTGCTCTACCAAAAAGCAGTAGACCTTCAGATCGTGGATATTTTGAAGGGCCATGCGGCGTTTCGTACGCCGAAAGACCGTGTTCCGCTTGTAATATGTGAAG
>JBDUEM010000171.1:0-16257 GCA_040002435.1 Bryobacteraceae bacterium | reverse complement strand
TCAATAGGACATTTCTACTTGGCACACTTAGGACATTATCATTTGGCGGCGACAGGCGTAATTAATGGCCTTGCGGATCAGTTCACTCTCGAATAAACTCCCTTCCGTATCCGTGAACTCGCAGCAAAACTCCTGCCGGTACCACCGCTCGCCCATCGCCTTGCGCCGTTCCTCCAGAAACGACGGTGGAATCCGCGCGCACTCGCTCGCCGGCACGCACAGCCGTTCCCACATTTCCCCGCCATGCGCCCACTCTTCGTAGAAGAATCCTCGCTGGCCAAACGGCGTGCTCATCAGCCAGAGATCGCCATCCCCCACCGCCAGCATTGGACTCACGGCGTTGTACAAGTCGTCGCTCACCCGGGCCGCCTCGTCAATCAGCAGCAGGCTCACCGCCGAAAACCCGCGCACCGTATCCTCCTTCCCCGGCAGCCCCACAATCCTCGACTCCCGCGGAAACTGCAGCGAAATCTCGTTGTCGCCGTCTCCGCGCGGGCGAATGCCCAGCCTTCTTGTGAACCCCGCGGCCTTCCTCAGGAACTCCGCGCTCTGCCGCGCGCTCGGACCCAGCACCACCACCAGGCTGCCTGGCACCGTATAGGCGCGATGCACCGCCTTCGCCGCCGTGATCGTCGACTTGCCCCATTGCCGCGAACAATTCAGCAGGCAGCGCCGCATCCGCCCGCGCAGCAACAATTCCTGCTTCGCATCCGGAACAAACCCCAGCCGCTCCGTTACAAAATCCACTGGATCGCCCAGCGAATCGTTCAACTCCCCGGCTCTCACAAGGGAGCGAACTCGCCCAGTTGCTGTAATTCCGATAGCGACTGCCGCACCGCGCGCCGCGCCTCGTCAAAGGGCCGCAGCGCCCGAAACAGGGCCGCCCGAATCTGGTCCCACTCCCCGTCTGAAGGCTCGCCCTCGGCCATCACCTTTACAACGAAACCCAAAACCGACCGGGCCGCACGAGACAAAGAAAAATGATCGTCCATGCGCAAATCCTAAAACGCAGCCAGACCAACGGCGGGAAAGATCCCCCGCAACGCGCACAACCAAAACCAAATAGAGGCGCACGATTTCCGTCGTGACTCCCCACCCAGGACGGCGGACGGCGGGCGCCCCCGCCCGCATCCGGCCCCCAGGCCGGATCAACACGCTACCCTGTGGCGAAGCAGCCCAGCGCTCAAAGCCAAACCGATGAATCCGAGGGAGTGCGAAACTGATCCGCCGCAGCAAGCTGCAGTCACCGCGGATCCTCCCCGCTCTTACCTCACCCCCGAGCCAAACCGGCGCGCCGGAACAGGAAACCGGAGGCAGTGAACAACGCCGTGTACACACCATGCCCAATGGCCATATTCCGCGCCAGGTAGGGCGGCGCGCCCGAAGGCAGCGTCACGGCGATCAGCGCGAGCGTCGCCGCCATCGCGAACAACGTCCACGCCAGCCCAGCCGCCTTCAGCCGGGCCAGGCTTGCCCCAATCGCCCCCACCACCAGCACACTGTGGTACCACAGGCGCTCCGGATGTCCCGAGTCCGCCACCTGGACCATGTTCGACCACCCCAAGGCTAACCCCGGCCACCAGCGCCACGCCAACGACCGCCTTGTAATACCACGAGCCCATCTTCCTCGTCAGCAACGCGAACACCATGCCCGTCGCAAAGAACACGGCATACACGGCCGCGAAACCTCGCATACCCCAGTGCCAGTCCTCCACGAATTGCGATGCCGCCAGCGGCGCCATCAACACGGCCAGCGCCCCCAGCGCCACACGCAGCACCGTCTTTCCCAGTTGCGGCATATGCGTTGTGTTCTCCTGAACGATTCCCACCAGCGTCTCGCAAAAGATCCACAGCGCGAACCCGAACAGTCCCCGCCTGGCGCCTCTACGCTCCCGGCATAGGTCATGAAAGGTCTGTGCCATCCCCTCGCCGAACCGCTCACGAAAGGGCCGGGGATACAACCGCAGCAGCATCGCATACCACTTCCGGTAGCGCTGGACCGCGACGTCAGTCGCCATAGGCCAAACGCCCTTCCGCCACCGCCACCACGCCCCGGTACCGCTGCAGCTCCCCCTGCAGCGCCGCCCGCCCCGCGTTTGTGAGCTCGTAATAGATCCGCCGCTCGTCGTCCATCTCCGGATCGACCCGCTTAGCACTTTCCCGGACCAACCCGGCCTGCGTCATTCGCCCCATCGAGCCATACAGCGTCCCCGGGCCCATCTTCACCGTGCCCTGCGAGTCTGCCTCCACCTGCTTCATGATTCCGTACCCGTGCCGCTCCCCCGTTGCAAGCACCAGCAGGATGTGCAGCACCGCGGGAGTGAGCGGAGCTGGCACCGTGTTCTTTTTCGCCATGCCCGATACTATATCCGTTACGGATACATGTCAAGGCTTGGCTGAGTGCAGTTGGGGCGGACGCTCTCGTCTGTACCGGAACAACGGGTGCGGCTTGGGTTAGCCCATCTGCGTAACCGTGCTCGCCGGCGGCTCTAGGCTGTCTGGCTATTATTCTGCTTTCCGGTGTTTGGCGGAGACCCTCTGATGCGATTGGGCAACTTCCCGCAGGCGCGTGAGGAAATCAAACGCGCCATTGCTATGCCGCAAAACCTCACCAGGTTCATCTTTGAAAGACTGGGGACTTCGTCCCTATGTCAACTTTAGAGGGCACTCCGGGCAGCACAGGGCTTTCATGGACAAGCGGCGACACCTGACGCCTTATCTCCCGCTTCTGAGTGCATTCACGTTAACCGTCTGATGGAGTAATGCCGCACGAGCACTTAGATCCGTCGCACGCGCTTCGATTTCTTTCGCAAATTGTTTTCGTTTCGTTCGTCTTAAGTGCCTGGCATACACCATTAGCGGCTTTGCAAGGCGAGGATCCTCTCCGCCCAGTAACGATTCACCCATTGCCAAACTCCTTTCAAAGAGACGGTCAGCCTCATACACATTACCCAGCCGGGAATAGACATTCGCAAGAGTATGAAGCACGATTGCCAGATCGATACCCGGGACTTCGGCGTGATCCAGTAGTTCCATCGCCCTCTTGAGCAGCGGCAAGGCTTCCAGATATCGGGACTGGTTGGTGTAGGCGTCTGCGATGCGCGTTAGCACGCGCGGGACCATCTGTTGTTCTTGGTTTGTTTCGAAGTCGTTGAGGCAGTCGGAAAACGTCTCACCTGCCATCCGATAGCGGTGTCGCTCCATGTACACATCACCAAGAAGGAGCCGGGTGTTTGCGCGTAAGGAGGCCGGGAGTCCTTCCGAATGCTTCATTACTTCCAGCCAGATGTGCTCAGCCTCATGGGCGTGGCCTTGAAGCTGACGCACCCATCCTATAGCGACGAGAGTTGCCGCGCGATCAATTGCTGGTTCGGAAGCCCGGCCGGCGACCTCAAGGGCGGTACGATAGGCATTCACGGCTTCCAGGTATCTGCCATTGTCCCGAAGCGTGCTGCCGGCTTTCATCCGATCTTCCCAGGTTTGGTCGTCTCCCCGTCCGAGAAGGGGAATTGAAATAAAGAACACGATGCACCGTCTCATGTGGTCAGCATGCCTGGGTGCGCATGACTGCGGAAGCGAATAGGGGCTAACTGGAGAGTGCGTTAACGGTTAGCGGACGCATGCAACGAACAGAAACCGCGAAGCTTAATAGGATTCCGCTTCACCGCGTGTCTGTCTTAATGGAAGTAAGCCAGATGCTCCCGGTGCGCTCACTTTGGCCGAAGATGAGTGTCTTTTCCCGCAACGACAGACCCAGATAGTCGATTGAGACATTACCAATAGACAACCGCGCTCGATGAGAATGAACCAGTGGCCGCGCGGGTTCCCTTGGTTGTTTCGATTGGGGGTCGAGGCGACGCCCCCAGATACAGCGAAAACCATCCCGGTCTGAGGTGAAATAAATCTCATTACTATCTGGCGACCAAGTCACTTTGTCATCCCAAGTTTCGGAACTGCTTATTGGTATCCACTCGCGCTCCGGCGGAGGGTTGCCGGGACGAAAGCGCGCCAGGTAGATACGAGTCCGGTCGTAGCCGGTACGCGCCAGAAACCCGATCCTATTGCCGTCCGGCGAGAGGCGCGGAAGGTAAAGATTGTATTCGGGGTGATACAGCACATCCGTCCGACCGGAGTTCTCGCGATCAAAGAGGCGGAACCTTGTAGGGCCCGGATTTCCCTCCGCATAAACTATGTAGCGCTGGTCGTGTGACCAATCCCAATTAAAGCCGCATGTGTCGCAGACCTTACGGCCATCGCCGCCCGCTGCCGGAATCACAAAGATGGGCCAATTCATATCGCGATTTGTGTAGGCGATCTGACTGCCATCAGGGTTGAATCGGAATCTGCTCTTTACGGGTGGATTCGCGCGGAACTGGCTCTCGGTACCGGCCGGGAGAGTCCGGATCCACATCTCAAAGTCTCCCGTTCGATTCGACAGGAATGCGAATTTACCGCCGTCAGGTGAAATCTCTCCGGCCAAATCCGTTGCGCCGTTGTCTGTCAGGCGAACAGCTTGACTAGCCAGCCCCATTCCTCTTTGAGGTAACTGTGTAGACCACAAGTCCTGGTTTTCGCGCCAACTGGCGAACGCTACACGGATTTGACCGGGACTGCCGCCCCCATCGAGCGCAGGCTGCACCTCCGTGCCTGCGCCAGACGTCAAGCGCACCGGGGTGCCAGCCCTCCAAGGGCTCTCCTTCGACAAAGGCACCCACCACAAATTCGTGCTGTCCCCCAAGCGCGCAGACGTCAGAACTCCGGTATTCAGCCAGACTCCTGGCGCAATCGGTTTTGCGCGCGGCTGCTCTATGCCACTGTCCCGAAATCGCGTTAGCGCCCCCGTCGCCGTCGCGGTTCGCCCGGCAAGATCCGACACATACCAGTCGAGAGAGTTTTCTTGCGTGTCAGGCAAGCCGACAAATAGTATGGAACTGCCATCCTTCGACCACGTCGGATCGCGCGCCGCAAGGAAATTCTCATGCAACTGGCGAGATGGTCCGCCCGTGCACGCCATGACGTAGATGTGGCTGGAGTGCGCCCCAAACAAATGACCTTCCGACACGTTGCCCACCCAATAAGCCAGCCATTTGCCGTCGGGTGAAAATCTCGGGCGTCGGCCCGCGGGGGCAATAAGCCTGGGCTCTCCCCCTGCCAGAGGGACTGTATAGATTCCGCCCCCGTCCTTTTCGGACCGAAACGCAAGGAACTGACCGCTCGGTGCAAACGACGGCTCGCTTTCATCAGACCCGCCGGACGTAAGCTGACGGTCGGGCCCGCCGGCTAGTATTTTTATCCAAATGTCGAGATTGCCCGCGCTGCGATCGGATGCGTAGGCTAGAAGTTTACCGTCGGGGGAGAAAGCCGGATCCGTCGCCAGGCCCGCTTCGAAGCTGAGTTGTCTCAGAGGACCGGCAACGGGTGTGACGGCCTCGGCACGGGAGCGGCTTATCCAAAAAATGAGCATTGCCGATAAAAAAACGCAGCATCCTACCCCCAATGCAATGTAAGATCCTTTTGAAGTGAGGGAAGAACTCTGGCCGGTTTGCTTTGCCCCGGTGATGCGAACTTGCCAAACCGGGACATACGCTCCTCTTGGTAGATCGATCGATATGGGATCTTCGTTGCCGGCATCCGCGTAATAGTCGCGAAGGCGCGCCCGAAGTTTGCTACCCTGAACGCGCACGATGGAATCGACACGCGGATCGAAAGACACACCTCGATCAAATACTTGGACTCCCACCACGTATTCCTTCAGTTCCGATTCACGCCCATCAAGCCTCCGGAGGACAAGGAATTCCAGCAGCCGGCTCAGGCTGGGCGCCGAGCGGAAGTGGCTGCTGGTTAAGATACGTCGCAGTTCGGCTTCGACGGCAGCGTTTGTGATCGCGGGCGGCGATGAAGGCACGGCTGTAGAGTGCTCCGGTGCTCTGAGGAACCTGCGAAGGTCAAGTATATACGAATTCGGCTTTCCACTTACCACGCGCGGGTCGGTCGGGGAGGGAAGACCGGCTCCGGGGGTAGTCTCCTAGTCCTTTGCGCCGCTCGCAGACAAGTCAAGCACCCGTGGAGATGGTCATGTCGGCGCTCCCCTGGCGCCCGCTAGCCCTGGCCTAGGCATGTTAGCAACACCGCTGTACGTAGCTCAGAAAACACCAATGGCTGAGGACCACGAGGACGATGCAAACAAGCTCAGCGGCCCCGAATGAGCGCGTGGCGCACTTCGGGAATCGGTGTGCTCTCTGTGCTCTATTTGCGTTCTGTAGGAATCACAATGCGGATACCGGCGAAAACTCTATCGCCAGATAGTGGCACAGGAAAACGCTATGTCCTGTATTTGCAATTTACTGTCGTCTTCCCAAGCTGGGCGTCGCCGGTTCGACCCCGGTCTCCCGCTCCATCTTTTCACACACTTACGAACAGCAGTCGCTTTTGGACTTCGTTCTTAATAGAATAATCACCAATGGGACGCTCCGCAAAACATTGATGTAATAGGACTTGTCGCGACGACGTCCAGCGCATCAGGCTGGCATTCAATAAGGCGGGCACCGACTGCTATGATCTTCTCCGCCGCTGAAAGCTCTTCAGAGTTTCAAACCAAGCGATACTCACGGCAGCCGCGCCCACACAAAGCGCGATGTCGTTGGGATGCAGTGTGCTGAAGTGAAACAGCGCCCTGAGAAACGGCACGTAAAGGACAAGAGCGAGAAAGACGAACGCGCTAGCTATGACCCACCACATTGCCGGGTTTGGCGTTCGCAGAATGGCGAAGATGGTACGCGACCAGGATCGATTCGTGACGATCAATCCAACATTAGCCAGTACCAGCGTCGTGAATGTTAAGGCCCGAGCATCTGCCTCTCCCTGTCCTCGGTGAAGGGCAATTGCAAAGATCGCCAACAAAATGAGCAAGACACCAAACCCTTGCAACAAACTCATGATCACCATGGGCTTGTTGAAAAGGCGCTCAGAGGCCGAACGGGGCGGGCGCTGCATGACATCTGTTTCTTCCTCTTCGGCCTCAAATACGATCGAGCAGGCGGGATCGATGATGAGTTCGAGGAAGGCGATATGCACGGGTTCCAGGATCAACGGCCAACGAAAGAGCACGGCAAATAGTGAGAGTCCGGCGATGGGGACATGGATCGCAAAGATATACCCCATCGCTTTTTTCAAATTGTCGAAAATGCGGCGTCCCAGCCGGACGGCTTTAACGATGGACGCAAAATCATCATCCAGTAGAACTAGATCGGCTGCTTCGCGGGCGACGTCGGTTCCTCGCTCGCCCATGGCAATGCCGATATGGGCCGCTTTCAAGGCCGGAGAGTCGTTCACTCCGTCACCGGTCATTGCCACAATCTCGCCGTTCGCCTTGAGGGCATTGACCAACTGAAGTTTCTGCTCTGGAACCGCGCGCGCAAAGACGCTTGCCCGCGTGACGCGGTCGCGGAGCGTACTTTCATCCATTGCCGCGACTTCCGGACCCGTGATGGCATTTTCAGAGCCGTCGAGGCCGATTTGCCGCGCGATACTCATGGCGGTGCCGGGGTAATCGCCGGTAATCATGATCACCCGGATTCCGGCTGTTTGGCATTCTCGAACTGCACTTGGTACGGCAGGCCGGACCGGATCGGCCAATGCGACCAGTCCGAGAAACTTGAAGTCGAAATCATGCTGTTGATCCGGAAGCGTTTTACTGGAGAACTGAGCTTTGGCCACTCCAAGCACGCGAAGTCCTTCGGAAGCCATGCCTGCGACAGTCTGGTTGAGTAGATCTGCGTCTTGTTTGGAAAAATGACAAAGATCCCCAATCGCCTCAGGTGCGCCCTTGGTTGCAACGACAAACTCGGAGCTATCGGGCGAAGTCCAAACTTCAGATATTGCGAGGAGGCTTTTGACGAGCGGGTACTCTCGAACGACCTTCCAACTGGCGTGCACGTGCTCTGTGCCCTGCAGCGCTTCGTCGCCGAGTTTGCGGATTGCGCGGTCCATCGGATCGAAAGGGTCGGGCTGGCTGGCCAGCATGGCGAATTCCGCCAGTTCGTGAAACTGCTCCGGAACGCCGGTGATTGGCTGCTTCCCGAAGTCGTATGTCTCACCTCCTGTATGGAGCCTGGCTACAGACATCCGGTTCATGGTGAGGGTTCCGGTCTTGTCAACGCAAAGGGCTGTTGCCGCGCCGAGCATTTCTATCGCCGCGACGCGTCGTGTGAGGACACGATTACGCGACATCCTCCAAGCTCCGAGCGCGAGGAAGACAGTCAAAACCACGGGCAGTTCCTCCGGAAGGATTGCCATCGCAAGCGTGAGCGCGGCGAGAAAACCTCGCAACCAGTCACCGCGAGTCAGGCCATAGACAACGACGAGCAAGCTGCAGACTGCCAGTCCGCCTAGTGCCAACACCTTCACGAGATGGCGAGTGTCTCGTTGGAGCAGCGTGGGCTCTTGTTCTACTTCGCGCAGCGATCTTCCAATCTTTCCGAGTTCAGTTTGGCTGCCGGTCGCCTTTGCGAGAGCTAGACCGGTCCCTCGAACAACGAGCGTACCTGAGAAGACGAAGGGGAGGTCGTCCCCTCCTGGCCGCGCCATCTCCGTATCGACTGACGCAGCTTGCTTTCGAACGGGAACGGATTCGCCGGTCAATAGTGATTCATCTGTCGAAAGGTTTACGGCGGACAGTAGGACACCATCGGCGGGCACGCGGTCACCTTCCGCCAAAACGAGAACGTCGCCGGGTACAACTTCGCGGCCCGCAATTCTCTTTCGCTCTCCACCGCGGACGACCATCGCGCGCGGGCTCGACAAGTCCCGGAGAGCCTCTAAAGCTCGTTCTGTCTTGCGCTCCTGGTACAGGGTGATCGCAATGACAACGACCACGAAAATCAGGAGAATAATCGCTTCTTGTACGTCGCCCAGCAAGAGATAGGTGCTTCCGCAAGCAACCAGCAACAAGAGCATCGGCTCCCGCACTACTTCGAAGGCAATTCTAAAAATTGAGCGAGGTTTTGAGGATGGAAGTTCGTTGAAGCCGTGGCGGGCGATTCTGGAAGCTGCCTCGACATCGGAAAGTCCGGCGAGATGTTTCTCTGAATTGAAATCAACGCCAACGTCTTGAGTCTCCGCCATTCCTCACCTCGTGCTCACTATGGCACGATTTGTCGTAACGTTTGAGCATGCCGATCATGTTCCGGAGGATGCCCCAGGGGCCAGGAAGGTGCTGTTACGAGAAAGGCATGCAACACTACCCGCGAAGATTTGTAATGATTAGGAGCACTGAGATCCAACCGGTAGCGCCGTCCATCCCGCAGCCGAGCGAACCGAATGAGCCGGCCTCAACCGTCGCGTTGCGAACCCTGATGTTGGTCGCTCGGACACTACAATCAGTTGACGCTAGCCGCAGCAGCAGCCGCTCTTATCGCTTTTCGTCCCGCCAGAATCGCTCAGATATTTTTCCGGGGCCTGATCAAACTTCGTTTTACAACCGGAGCAGCAAAAATACTAGGCCTCTCCTTTGTAATCGCTTTTGTAACGATGTCTTTATCTCTCCGAAGTTCCGGTCCTCGGTTTCTTCGTGTGCCGGGCGAAGTTGCTGTCGATGATTTTTTTGACGATGGCGAAAAGCTCGAACATGGATCGCGCCAGCCGGTCGATGCGCATCGCCAGCACCTGATCGCCCGCCGCAAGGAATTACAAAAGTTTTCCGAGTTTCTTGCGGTCACCCGTGTTTATCGGGGGCATGTTTTGGCTGCACTGACCAGCCCGCTGGCTCGTCGTCTTTGTCGGCTTCAGCAGCCGCCGCCGTCGCCTGCACCTTGTCGGGTGTGTGATGGGCGGGCGCATAGATCGCGTAGACCTGCATTGGCGTCGCGCCGATATTAGTGATGTTGTGCCATGTCCCCGCCGGAACGAGGACACACCAGCCGTTTGACACTTCCTTGTCAAAAGTCAGTTTATCCTTCGCGGGTCCCATCTGCACTCGACCGTTGCCAGCGTCGAGCCGTAGAAACTGATCAGTCTCCGGATGCGCTTCAAGGCCAATGTCGCCGCCGGCGGGAATCGACATCAGCGTCACTTGCAGATAGCGCCCGCTCCAGGCGACCGAACGGTAATTTGTGTTTTCCTTTGTCGCGCGTTCAATGTCGAACGATTGCGGCTGGGGCCCAATGTCTTTGATCCTGCCAGCAGTGCTTGCCATGACTTATCTCCTCAAGTTCCTGATTTCGTAGGCGACGACGGAGCATTCGATAGAGCGACCGTCGGCGGTCAGGTGACGTGGCGCATCAGAGTACTTCGCGAGTCCACCTATTCCGTGATGCCGTTCCGATTTTGGTCTTCAATTGTCTATGGGTCCCTCCGACTCAACAATGATCTTGGTCATGCTGAGCCTCGAATCCGCCCTGAAAAGCGCGCTGGGCTTGAAGAGCCAACCCATCTTCTAGCCAAGCCGCTTCGCCGGCGGCCGTTTCAAGCGGCCACCGTCGCCCTTTGACTGACCAATTATGCCACATCACCGCGCACGGTCGGAGCCTATGAGACGTTTGAATGTGCGGTTTCAGCGGCGTGCCCGAAATATCAGGACCAACGCAACGATTCGGGTAGACCGCTTCCAGTGGCCGGCTCTGCCAGGTCCGCACTTCATCCTGCACCGCCTCGGTAACCGTCGATACCAACGACGGACTCACCTCGATTCCATACATTTCTTCCAAGTGGCTCTGTATATCGCGCGTGCTCATTCCACGCGAATACATCGACAGGATCCTTGCATCAAAGCCCGTGAACCGGGTCTGCCCTTTGGGCACGATTTTCGGCTCAAAGGTGCCGTTTCGATCCCGCGGTGTCTCCAGTTCTACCTCGCCGATATTGCCTTTCAATTTCTTGGGCGTCTTACCGTTGTGCGAATTCCCGGTCTTGTAACCTGCCGGGTCGTGTTTCTCGTAACCCCGGTGGTCGGTTAGCTCGGCCTGCATCACCCGCTCCAGCAGCGCCTTCGTCAGTTGCTTGAGCAGCCCGTTGGCTCCTCCAATGTCTTCCGGCCGATGCCCATGCTTGGCCAAAAGCTCGTCCAGCAGCTTCGTGTCGATTTCCATGATCTCCTCATTTTCCTACCGGAGAAAATCGCTTACACAATCCTTGTATACCCTCTCTGGCTGGCAGGATCCGGAATTATAAACACACTTCTGTTAGGAAAAGTGAAACTCCGGGCGCGTCCGACCGCATACTAATTGCAAATCAGCAGAAAGATTCCATTGACTCGCGGTCTCAGCACCTCCTGCAGTTTGCTGGTGGCGGCGATCCCCCGCTCACCAGCGCCAGCCGCAACCGTAAGAGCCGCGTTCGCGGCTATTCAATCCAACTCCTCCACCCTCAACAAAATCCCATCCCCTCCGCGCCAGTCCCCAAAAACATAAACCTATCTTCCCCACGCCTGCAACCACTTACCACGAATTCACCATCCACCCAATCCACCCCCAAGCCATCCTCAACACAGGCCACAACCAAAATGACCGCAAACCAAAAACGCAAACAAGCGCGCCGCAACGGCGCAAAAGCAGCCGGGACGAAGTCCCCGGCAGGCATCCAGAAATCCTCAACCAATTCCCTCAAACACGGGCTCACCGGAAAAGCCATCGTCCTCACCAATGAATCCCAACAACAATTCGACCACCTGCACTCCGCCTATATCCAGGAATTCCAACCCGAAAATACCGTGGAAATGGACCTCGTCGATCAAATGGTCGCCGCCCAATGGCGTCTCCGCCGCATCTGGCGTATGCAAACCGCCGCCCTCGACCTGAAAATGGATCAGCAGGAAGCGGAAATTGCGAAATCATTCAAACAAATCGACCAGACTACCCGCGCGGCCCTCGCCTTTACCGCCATGGCGGACGAACACAATGCCCTCGACCTCTTATTGAGATACGAAATCGCCTATACCCGCATGCACCAAAGGGCCATGAACAGCCTCTTCAAACTCCGAAACGAGAAATTACGAAACGACCCCGAACCCCCATCCCACACACCGGAAACCAGCCCCATCGGCGCGCCGGAAACAAACCTCGAAGCCTCCCCGGACCCCGTCCACGAGGAAATCCACGTCAATAACCCCTTTTACCCGGCCGTGCAAAGTCAAGACCCACTTTTAAGTGAAAAAGCCGTACCACTTTCATGCTATCCTCATCCCAATCGGCTTGCGTTTGGGATTTGCTTTAGCAAATAGCTTCTTTAGGGGGTTTTTCATGAAGATTGTCTTGTTGCTGACGCTCCTCGCGGCGTCGGCTCTCATTTCTTTTGCCCAATCCACTACGGGCGATATTCTTGGCACCATTCACGATTCCACCGGCGCCGTCATTGCCGATGCGAAGGTCGAAGCCAGGAACCTGGATACCAACGCAACCAAAGAAACCACGTCATCGGCGGAGGGGGCTTTCCGTTTCCCGCTCCTGCCGGCCGGGCGTTACGAAGTAACCGTGGAAAAGAGCGGTTTCTCCCGCTACCAGCAGGGGCCCATCGTTCTGCAGCTCAATCAGGCGGCGGACTTACGCATCAACCTCCAGGTCTCGGGCAATGTCGAGACTGTAACCGTCATCACCGACGCCCCCCTCATCAACACCACCAATGCGGAGATCGGCGTCAATTTCGATTCCAAACGTATCGCCGAACTGCCGCTTTCCACCAACAGAAACCTGCTGAACCTCGCCGGATCGGTGCCGGGCGTCAGTCAGATATCCAGCGGCAACAGCCAGTTTGGCAGCAGCGGCAATCAGGGTACGGAGAACGGCGGCCTGCAATTCGCCTCCAACGGAATGCGCACTCGCTCGAACGCTTTTATCATTGACGGGCAGGATTCCTACGGTCCCAGCACCGGTGGCGTCGTTCAGTCCATGAATAATCCGGATATTATTTCCGAAGTTCGCATTATTACAAACCAGTTTGCCCCCGAATACGGCCGCGCCGCGGGATCGGTAATCAACGTCATCACCAAGAGCGGCACCAACAGTTTCCACGGCAGTGCCTTCTGGTTCCACAACGACAATCATCTGAACACCCTCAGCAATACCGATAAAAAGGCCGGCTTTACCAACGCGCCGTTCCGCATCGAGAATCAATTCGGCGGCACTCTCGGCGGACCGGTCATCAAGGACAAAACGTTCGTCTTCGGCTCCCTGCTGCGTTGGACGGACCGCCGCTTAGGCTCGGGATCCACCATCACCGGAGCGCCTACCGAAGCCGGCCGCGCCGTCCTCACGGATCTTGCCGGCACCCGTCCCACCGTGCAGGCGTTCCTGCAGAACATTCCCGCGGGCGCGGCGAATGGCACCAGCAAGACTGTCGTCGTCAACGGCAGAACGGGAATTATTCCCCTGGGTGACATCACCGGCTCCGCGTCGCAGAGATTCGACGACTGGCAATCTTCCCTCCGCGTGGATCACCGGTTCAGCGACCGCCATACCCTCACCGGCCGCTATCTGGATGACAATTCGCTGAAGTCGGGGACCGGACAGGTAACCCCCGCGGGACTGACCGATGTCTCGCCGCAGCGGATTCGTTCTTTAAGCGTGGCCTTGAACAGTTCACTGCGGCCTACGGTGTTGAACGAATTGCGCACGTCCTTCTGGCGCAATAAGTCGGAGACGAATGCCCAGAACCCCGCCGTGGCCGAACGCATTCCATCCTTCCAGGTGACGGACCTCGGCTTGACCGGCTTCAACGCAGGCACCACCCGCACCGCCTTGGGACTGGCCACCAACAATCCGCAATTCAGCACGCTCAACAACTATCAGATTCAGGATTCGGTGTCCGTCCTGAAAGGCTCTCACTCCATGAAGTTTGGCATCGATTTGCGCCGCCAGGAACAATTCGCGTTCTTCAACCCGAACATCCGCGGCCGCCTCGAGTATGCCAGCCTCCAGCGCATGATTGACGACCAGGCCACCGTCGCGCAGATCAACGCCCCGCTGCCCGGCGCCACCGTCATCACTTACTTCCGCTACAACGATTACTTCTTCTTCGCGCAGGATGAGTTCCGCATCCGGCCCAACTTCACCATCACATACGGCATCCGTTACGAGTCGCCGGGGAATCCACTGCAAAATCTCTCGAACGTCAATCAGAATGTGGTCAAGGCGTTCGGTGGAGATGAGCGCTACCGCTATACTCCGGTACCCAGCCGCGATGTCAACAACTGGGCGCCCCGCTTCGGCTTCAACTACCGCTTCGGCCAGGGCCCCGGAATGCTCGGCTTCCTCACCGGCGACGGGAAACTCGTTCTCCGCGGCGGATATTCCAGAACCTACGATGTGGCTTTCAACAACATCGCGCTCAACGTCGGCACGGCCTTCCCGTTCCGGCTCGTCGTGGATATTCCGCTCGACCCCACTGTCGCCGGCGGAGTGCGCTCCAACGCTTTCGCCATCATGGACCAGGTTCGCAAGGGCAACGTTCCTCCACCCTCGAATCCGAACCTCATCACCAGGACCATCACCTCGAAAGACTTCCGGGCGCCGCTCGCTGAGCAGGTCTCCATGCAGTTCCAGCGGGAACTCACCGGCAATTACGCCCTCTCGGTAGGCTACGTGGGAACTAAGGGCACCGGCCTCTTCCAGTCCATCGACGGCAATGCGCCCATCCGCGGCACCAACGGCGCGCAGCGCGTCGACAACGGCAAGGGCATCATTCGCGAGCGCTGCAATTGTACGTCTTCCACCTATCACTCGCTCCAGACCAGCCTCGAAAAGCGGCTCTCGAAGAATTTCAGCATGGCCGCGCATTACACCTGGAGTTCGTTTATCGATGGCGCATCCGAGGTCTTCAACGCCTCGGGAAGCGGCAGTGATGTGGCGTTCCCGCAGGATCCCACCAATCGCGCCGCAGACCGCGGCCGGTCTACTTACGACCGTCCCCATCGCTTTACCACGAACGGCGTCTTTGAGCTGCCTGTCTTCCGTGACCAGAAGGGCGTCGTGGGGAAAGTCCTCGGCGGCTGGCAGATCAACGGATTTTTCACCCTGCAGTCGGGCGGCCCGTTCACTGTCTTGAACGGCAGCGACCCAGGCGGCGTTGTCACCGGCAATCTGGTGGGCACCTCCATCCGGCCCTTCCTGAACACTTCGCTCGACCTGTCCAGCATGACCGTGCGGCAGATTCAAGCTGCCGGCGGCGGCAGTCTTTTCCGCGGCGTCACGGCTGCCAATCCCATCGGCGATTCCGGCCGCAGCATTCTCCGTGCGGACGGAATCAACCGTCTGGATTTCGGCGTGATCAAGAACACCCGGGTTCGCGAGGGACATACGTTCCAGATCCACGCGAACTTCTTCAACGCCACCAACACCCGCGATTGGGGCATTCCGGACGGCACCTATAATTCGTCGTCGTTCCTCAATGAGGGCGCGAACGAAGCGCAGAACCGCCGCATCCAGCTCGGCTTGCGGTACACGTTTTAGGGAATCCGCGTAAGATTGAAACAATGACAAATTTTCAATTGCGCGGTCTAACCATGTTGTGTGCGTCGGCATTCCTGCTGCACGCCAAGGACGATACGAATGCCGGGAAGCGTCTGCGGGAATCGACAACGGTCCTCCAGGAAGTGATGGACGCCGGCGACAAATCCATCCCGCAGGATCTTTTGAACAGGGCGCAGTGCATTGTGATTGTGCCGGGTTTGAAGAAAGGGGCCTTCATTGTCGGAGCCAAATTTGGACGCGGCTTCCTCAGTTGCCGCGGCAAAGACAACATCGGCTGGAGTGCGCCCGGCGCCATTCGCGTGGAAGGCGGGAGCCTCGGCTTCCAGATCGGCGGTTCTGAAGTGGACGTCATCATGCTGGTGCTCAACGCGCGTGGCGCGGAGAAGCTGTTGTCCAGCAAGTTCACTCTGGGCGCTGACGCCGCGGTAGCAGCGGGTCCGGTAGGCCGCACTTCTTCAGCGGAAACCGATGCCGCCATGCGCGCCGAGATCCTCACTTGGTCGCGTTCTCGCGGACTGTTCGCGGGAATCGCGCTCAACGGCGCAACGCTTCGCCCCGACCCGGACGCGAACGCCGAACTCTACGGCAAGAAAGTAGACAACGCAGACATAGTAGCCGGCAAATTCGCCGCGCCCACAGCAGCCGCCCCGCTACTCGAAAAGCTGACGAAGTTCTCAGCCAGAAAGTAGGGATGGACGGCGGCCCCCCAGGGCCGCGCCGGACCCCAGGTCCGGCCTGACGCCACGTTACTTCCCCAATCCGGAAGCCGCCACCGGCAGCTTCCGGAATTCTTGATCGA
>JBDUEM010000170.1:0-16434 GCA_040002435.1 Bryobacteraceae bacterium | reverse complement strand
TATGGCCCTCGAGCGCCACGCGAGCATCTCTCCGGAACCCGGCATCGGATGAGATTGTAGCTAGAATCACGTATTCCTCCTGGATACATCTTTACCTACCCGGCTTATCGGCGCGTGCGGAGAAAACTAATAGAAGGGAAGAGCGCCGTTCTTCTTTGGCCGGCTGGCGCGAAATCGTGCTCATAAAGTTACGTGGTGCGCCGATATGACGATAATGCCAGTCAATTTAGCTACCACCCTGCAGTGTGAATTCGCCCCGCCCGCCACGAGCCAAATCACCGGATTCGGGGCCGGCAGACCTATCCAAGTCCTCCTGGTTGAAGATGATCCCGAGGCGGCGGTGCTGGCGAGAATTTTCCTCGCCGAAGACACTGAACAACAATTTCGCGTGGAATGGAGTGCCAGCCTGCGCGACGCTATGACTCGTCTCACAGAGCCGGGAATTGATGTGGTGCTGCTTGATCTCGGAATGCCGGAGTTGACGGGCTACCGAACCTTCCGTGCCCTGAGAATCTCGGCTGGTGAGCAACTCCCGATCGTGGTTCTTACATCCGATGAGCGCCACGAATCGAAGGACCTTACCTTGGAATCCGGCGCTTCCGGGTATTTGTTGAAACACAGCAGCACCCCGGACGGTCTGCGGCGGGCGCTGCGCGACGCCTTCCTGCGTTACCGGCCGGGACGCGCCAGCCTTACGGACAATTAACCGCCCTCACACGGCGACAGTTGACTCTGCCCGCGGCGCGGACGCTCTACCTCGCGCCGTGTTCAAGGCCTTGGATTGGTCTCCTGCTCAATCCTTGACTCCCCATAACCAGCCCCGCACCATAGAAGTACAATGAAGACTGCCCTGTTGTTTCTGGCACTCGCCGCACAAGCTGCCGATGTCAGCCAACCTTGGGTCCACCACCGCACTTTCGCTGACTTCTCCGCAGGAACCTTCCCCGATGGCGGTACCAACCTCTATATCCCCAAGTCCGGCGGCATGCAATCCATCCATCGTTGGGATTTCAACAATGACGGCCAACTCGACCTCCTGGACGCCAACGATCACAACCCCGTCGAAAACGAAGATGCCCTCGTCTATTGGGGTACTCCAAGCGGTCCGCGGTCCATCCTCCCGCCAATGCCGGACCACGGTCCGCTCGGCTGGTTTCTGCGCGAGGTTCGCGCCCGGGAAAGCGCGGCCACACGACTGCCCAGCGACGGCGGTGGCCGTTCGCTCATTGCCGACCTCAACAACGATGGTTACCCGGACATTGTCTTCTGCAATTTCATCCATAACTACTCGGTTAATACGAAAGCGCTGATCTATTGGGGCGGGCCAGACGGCTACCGAGCCGGCAGACGTACGGAATTGCCAACTCTATTGGCTGGCGGCGTCGCAGTGGCGGATTTCAACCACGATGGCTTCCTGGACCTCGTCTTCTCCAATCAGGGCATCGAAGGCGGCGAGCGCTTCGGCTTCGACATGCACAAGGAGTCCTACATTTATTGGAATGGCCCCACCGGCTTCAGTACGGAACGCCGCACGTCTATTCCCACCATCAGCGCGGCGGACGTCGCGGCGGCCGATCTGAATGGCGACGGGTACCCGGAACTCCTGTTCATCAACAACAACTCACAGGAGAAGAGCTTCTATTTGTATTGGGGAAGTTCGCAAGGCTTCTCGACGGACAGGCGCACCGTGTGGAAGCACGGCGACCCAATCGGTCTGCGCCTCACCGACCTGAACGGGGACAAGTCTCCGGACCTGATCGTCACTCATCGTGATAACCGCGCCGAAGTTTTCCGCTGGACGGGTAAAGAGTTTGAAACGAACCCATGGGTCGCGCTCCCCACGTTGGGCGCGGCAGAGGCGCGCGTCTCCGACCTCAACAAAGACGGCCATCCGGACCTCATCTTTGCGAATCGCGGCACCGATACGCAGCAGATCTCCTACATTTACTGGGGTAGCGCAACCGGCTTCGACGTGCATCGCCGCACCGAGCTTCCCACAATGCACGCCACAGACGCCGCCGTGGCCGACTTCAATGGCGACGGCTGGCCTGACCTCGCCTTCTCCAACGAACGAAATGATACGACTTTGGACGTCAATTCCTATATTTACTGGAACGGTCCACAGGGATTTCACGCCGCCAATCGAGGTGACCTGCAGGGGTTCGGTGCTGTAGGCGCGCAGGCGGCGGATCTCAACGGCGACGGCCACCCCGATCTTGTCCTCATCAACCGTTCGAGTGAGACTGTCGAACCCGTGCAATCGGTCATCTATTGGGGCAATTCACAGCACGTTTACTCTCTGGCCTCGACCACGTCTATCCCCGGCCCCTCCGAAGCCACGCCCGTGGTGGCCGACTTCAATCAGGATGGCTGGGTGGACATAGTGTTTCCGAACGGTTGGATCTACTGGGGCGGACGCGAAGGCTACAGTATCCAGCGGCGGCAGGAGATCAAAGGACTGAAGGGCCATGGCCTGGGAGTTGCCGATCTGAATCGTGACGGTTATTTGGACCTTGTCCTTTGCGCCAACAAGAACAAACCCGGCGACTCGTCAACCGGCAGCATCCTCTGGGGCAGCGCCGCTGGATTCAGCATGGATCACCGCCTGGCGCTCGCACTCTCTGCGCGGACCAGCGTTGCGCCGACGATCGCCGACTTCAACAAAGACGGATATCTCGATATCCTATTTCCCGATGTCGATTCCGATAACGCCGACATCTTCTGGGGTGGTCCCGGTTTTGATTACACTCCCGAGCGGCGCACCCAACTCAAAGTGCAGTCCGCTGCGACAGTGGAAGTCGCCGACCTCAACCACGACGGCTGGCTCGATCTGCTTTTTGGCGGAGGCTGGGAGCGCAGCCGTTTCGGTCGGCCGACGCGCCAGAGCACGATCCTCTGGGGCGGTGCAAAGGGCTATTCCACCGATCGGGCGCTGAAACTCGAATCCTACGATTCTCTGGAACAATCGGTGGCCGATCTGAACAAAGATGGCTATCTCGATATCGTGATGACCAACTATCACGCCTATGACACGCGCTCGGTTCCGGCCTTCATTTACTGGGGAGGGCCCGGCGGCGCCTACAGCGAATCGCGGCGGGAAAGCCTGCCTGCGGAATCCTCAAGCGCCTTAACCGTTGCCGATCTCAACCAGGACGGCTGGCTCGACCTCGTCGTCTTCAATCATCTGGACCACGGCAACCACAACATCAACAGCAACATCTACTGGGGCGGGCCGCAGGGCTATTCCGTCAGCCGCCGCCAGCAGTTTCCCACGTTCGGCTCGCATTTTGGGGTGCGCCGGGACATAGGGAATATTTACGACCGCCGCATGGAAGAGGATTACCTTTCAGCACCGTTGCAAATCCCGAGCGGAAAGACACCATCGCAAATTTCCTGGAAAGCCAGAACTCCCAACGGCACCGGCGTCCGGTTTCAACTGCGAAGCGCGGATTCCAAGGGGGGGCTTGTCAACGCGAAGTGGCAGGCCGCAATTACCAGGCCCGGCACGGTGAATGTTCCTGCCGGCCACCACTGGCTCCAGTATCAAGCAATATTCACCACTCCAGACGGCGGCAGCACCGCGGTACTGGATGAAGTGGAAATCCAAACGCGTTAGGCCGTCTTCACTTCCACGCGCCGTACCAGAATCGCCTTGTGCAACTTCCCATCCGTGCCCTTGTGCTTGAAATGCGAGTAGGCGATGAGGAAGCTCTGGTCATCGAGCGGCAATAGACCCGTGTATCCGCACGAATCGGTATGCAGTTCTTCTGACGTCACCGGCACCAGCGTTTGAGGCTCACTCCACGTCCGTCCCGTCCCATCGAAGCTGATGCGCAGATCCACGCCCGGACGGCCGGAACTCAACGCCAGCGCTCCGTTTTTCAAACGCAGCAGACGCGGCAAGACTCCGGTTTTGGTGAACGCCTCCGGCCCGGTCCACGTCTTGCCCAAGTCCTGAGAACGGCTGATATACATCGGCCCCGCTCCGTTATGATCTGTTGTGCGCATCACGCAAATCGCTGACCCGTCGCGAAGCAAGGTGAATGCCGGCTCCGAAAACCCATCGCGCGTCGCGAAGTGCGGATCCTTGGCCGCATCGGGCCCATACAGGATGCGGCCCTGCACATCCCAACTCCTCCCGCTGTTCCGCGAAACGTAGAAGAACGTGTTCCAGTAGAAATTCTTCTGTCCTTCCAGATAACCCGGATAGATTCCCGCCAGGAGCGAGCCGTCCGGAGCCACTTCCATGTCACCCCACCAGACAATCGGGAACAATTCCCGCAGCGAATAGCGAAGGGCAAGCGGATCGTTCAGCGTCGCTTTTTCCTGCACCCATTCGCTGCTGCCCTTTGCCATTCGCGAAAGCCAAACAGGGCGCAGTTCCTCTGGCAGATCGTGCAGCTTATAGAGGGTGTACTTTCCGCCCTTCACCCGCACGTGCTCGCCTGCCGGCTTGGGCAGCTTCAACGGCGACAGCGGTAAGGCCTGCGGTGTGAAGATCTTCAGCATGTCGCCGTTCGGCAGTTTGATTCCAGACCTGCCGCGCTTGGCGACCGCATCCAGCTTCCACGTCTTTCCGCCGTCCAGCGAGATGCTGCGGTTCGGCACCTCGGGCTCCTTGCCATAGCTCTCCGCAGCGTCCGCCAGCACGCTGAAGGTGACCGCAATCCGTCCGTCTTCGTAACGCTCAATATTCGGGAACTGATACCGGCCCCAGCGGTTTTCCTCGGCGGGACCCTCGGCCACCAGCACCGGCTCGCCCAAAGAAATCTGAGGCACTCCGCAGAGGCTCGCCGCCGATGCAGCGGAGGCCCCTGCGAGCAGTTCTCGTCGTGTAAGCATGCTCCGACGATAACGCCTCAAACGGCGTCAGAGCACGCGTAATTCGATGGGCGATCCAGTCCCATGGATACCGAGCCGGAACAGATGCCGCAATTGCTGTCCAGAGCGAAGCGCAACTCTTCATCAATCTCGTGTTCCTGTCCGTGCTGTCCCAGAGCGAACCAGAATCCAGCGTGCAGCAATCGAAGTGTACTTATACCGGCTTCAACATCCGCCCGATAGCCAGCGAAAGCTGTGCCTACTTGGGCAACTCGGCGGTCAGATGCTTTCTACCTGTCCGAGTCAGGGAATAGAATTTGGCGCGCTTGCCTTTGTCGGAAAGCTCCCATTCGGCTGTGTTCCATACCTGTGCTTCCAGACGATGGAGGGCCGGATAGAAGGACAAGGTTTCTACCTGCAAAACGTCTTCCGAGGCGCGCTGGATACGCTTTGCGATGGCATGTCCATGCGAAGGTCCGCTTACCGGCGTGCGCAAAATCATCAGATCTACGGTACCTTGCATTAATTCCATACGGGACGCCTTATGTTCAATGGATAGACCACTGCAAGCTAAACTGGTCTCGTGTACTTTACTGGCGTGAGAGTCGCTTTGTTCATCGCACTGATGCTTCTTTGCGGCGCATCGCCGAAAAGCAAGTCAATCTCGAAAGCCTACGTCGATCCCAGCGGTGCGCGGCATATTGTGGACAGCGATGGCAGGGACGTGAAGGTTCCAAAAGAAAGGGGAGAGGTAGATCCATCGGACCTGGTGATCGCCGAAGACAAACAATCTGCCGGATGGCGTGTTTCTTACGATAATAGTTGCTGTACCTCGTATTCGATTCCGCAGATTCTAGTAATCTACAGACTTAAGCAGCCGCTATTGCATTTGGGAAATCTACAGATGCTGGTCTCCTGGAAATATCTTGCCGGGGGTAAGCAAGTCGCATTCTATACAAATACCGTTCACGGGGATCTTGCCCCGCACTTCTCGCTTTACGACGTTCGCACTGGCAGAATGTTAGACCAACTGGATGGGCATCCCAGCGAGACCTCGCCGGCATGGGCCGATGGACTGGATCAGCAGTAAGGTCGACGTTTTTGCAAGTTCCGGCGTCAATGTTGCTTGGAGCTGTTTCGCCGCTTTGCGCTCTGGAACTCGACGCCAACTCTGTTGGCTGGCGCATGGAACGTGCTTTTTTGGCACTTTCTTGAACCCGAGCTTCGCAATCCTTTCTTGGGCTTGGTTCTTATACTCTTGCCCGTGATTGCCGGTATTGTGACGCCCGGATGTCTCTTGTGGTTCACCGCAATGTGCTTGAGTATTCCGGTCCTCACGACGGTCGCCTCACTTCGCGATGTCGCCGGCATCCTTCTTCCGTATCTGGCATTAATCAAGTTCAGGAACGTGTTGAAGAGAGCAGACCATTCGCTTGTCCCGCATGTTCCGGCACCGCGGCACGACCTAAACCACCTTCGCCACCTGCACGCGTGCGTCGTGAAAATCCCCTCCGCCGCCAAGGTCCGTTAATCCATCCGGCGTAAGGGCATTGGCAGATGACTTCCCCGGCATCCTCGACGCCCACCAACCATGCGACATGGACACCAGCCCGGGTCGGTTCGATTTCGTCACTCGTACCCGCACCAGCATCGTTCCGCGCTGATTAAAAACCCGAACCATATCGCCACTCGCGACACCCCGGGCCGCTGCGTCGTCGTTATGCAGTTGCAGCACAGGATCACCCTCCGCCTTCGCCGCCCGGGCAACTCCTGCGTGACTGGAATTCAGAAAATGACGCGCAGACTTCGAGGTCAAGAAGCGCAGCGGATACTCCGCGCCCCCTGTGTCTCGCACCGGAACGTATGCCGGCAAAGGATCGAAGCCGGCCTTCTTCATCGACGCGGAATAGAATTCACACTTGCCGGAAGGCGTAGCAAACTTGCCTGCCGCAAAGGGAAGCCACGGCTGCGGTAAATTGAGCGGAGCCCATCCTTCCTTGGCCAGCCGGTCATAAGTGATGCCCTTTAGATACGGATGTTCGGACCGCAGAAAATCCCGAGCGATCTTTTCGTCCGAATCCTGTAGATATGCCTCTTTCATCCCCATTCGCGCGGCGAGGCGACGGAAGAATTCTGTGTTCGGAAGAGACTCCCCGGCCGGCGGCGCGGCCGGAAGGTTCAGCGCAATATACGGCTGTCCCCAGGACACCATCACCTCCAGGTTTTCTACCTGGGTGGCCGAAGGAAACACGTAGTCGG
Organism: Bryobacteraceae bacterium; assembly: GCA_040002435.1. Lineage (GTDB taxonomy): Bacteria > Acidobacteriota > Terriglobia > Bryobacterales > Bryobacteraceae > JANXXV01. The sequence goes on along the minus strand of JBDUEM010000170.1, from coordinate 9,354 downwards.
CGTAGCGGGCCGAATCGGTCATCACCTGCTCCAGCACTACAGTGAACAGATCCTCCCGATGCAAACCCTTCCGAACCAGATTCTGATTCGGAGCAATCGTAGCTGGATTGCTGTTGTAAATCATCAGTGCCTGTACCCGGGGCTTCATCGTGTCGCTGGTCAGGGCCGCTCCCAACTGCGCCATGTTGACCGCACGGATCTTCCGGTCTTCCAGTTGAGGCATCGACAACGCATCGTAGTTCGCGGTGAACAGCTCAAAGGTCATGTAGAGCAAACCACCACCGAGCTCTTTCCATGCGCCGGTGAGCGCCGGCAGGCAGGCGATGGTACGGAAGGTCATGGCGCCATTGGCGCGATGTTCCATCCCAATCAGCAGCCGGATGGTGGAAGGCTGCGCTTTCGCGTACTGCCGTGCGAGCTCGACAATGTCGTTCTCGGCAAGCCCGGTAATCTCCGCAACTTTGGCGGGTGGGAATTCGCGGAGGCGCTCCTTCAATTCTTCGAAGCCCAGCGTGTGCTGCGCCACGTAGTCCGTGTCATGCAGACCCTCGGCGACGATGACATGCATCAGCCCCAATGCCAGTGCCGCGTCCGTGCCCGGCACCGGTTGCAGGTGCCAATCCGATTGAGCCGCAGTCTCGCTCCGCTGTGGATCAATCGTCACCACTTTCGCGCCACGCCTGTGCGCTTCTTCAATGAAATGCCAACTATGCGGACTGGTCAGCACGGGATTGGCTCCCCAGATTATGATGAAGCGGCTTTGAACGACATCTTCCGGTAAGGTACCTGTCGTGGCGCCAAGCGTTGCCATCACACCTTCGGCTCCGGCACTTCCGCAGATATTTCGATCGAGCCGCGTCGCCCCAAGCCGCGCGAAAAACCGGCGGTCCAGCGACTGGCCCTGAATCACACCCTCCGTTCCCGCGAAGCTATACGGTAAGATGGCGCTGGCGCCGTGTTGCGCAACGACGTTCTTCAGACGCTTCGACACATCGTCCAGGGCCTCGTCCCAACTCACCCGTTCGAACTGGCCCTCGCCTTTCTTTCCTTTACGTCGCAGCGGATAGAGCAGGCGGTCTGGATTGTAAACTACATCCTCCAGATAGTGATCCATCCTGGAACATAGCTCGCCGCGCGTGAAGGGATGATTCTTGGCGGCCTGCAGATTCACCAGTCGGCCGTTCTGCCGCGTGACCGTCCATACGCACGCATCCGGGCAGTCATGGTGACACGCCCCATGGACAACGGATGCCTGGGCAGTGCATCCAGTGATTGCGGCCGCCGCGCCGGCGGAAAGAAACTCGCGGCGGGTTGCAGGTTTGTTCATTGCGTAAGAGTACCACCGGCGACAATGTGAATCCGTTCGGCGTTCGCATTCTGTTGCTGGAGTGCACACGCTTGCTGCGCAGGCAGCTGACGGCGCGGACCGTTGCAATGTACCGCCTTGATTCTGCGCGGCCGTTGACGCCGGCAGTTTCGTACTGGCTAGTCGCGGTACACCAGATACCGCCGGTTTTCGTAAACCGTCGGGACATCCTTTAGCCGGTGAGCCGGTTGAAAGATGACGTAATCAATACCCTGCGTGCGGTACTCCTGCAGCGGCAGAATCTTTTCCATCAAGGTCCAGCGCCGCCACCATTCATTCGCGAATGCAGGAAGAAAGTTCACTTGCCCGCCGCTCTTCCAATCGACATAGAGAGCGCGCAGAGCCCTCGCCCGGAAGATACCTGGATACAGCGACTGCCCGGCATCGGCGAATTGAAAGACCGCATCCTTCGGCGTGTTGGACTTGGCCCAATCCACCAACTTCGCCATCTCCGCGGTATGGACCGGCTGATAGTTCCGCACCTTGCCGATCGTAGGAATCAGCGCAAAGGGCAACAGCGCCGCCGCCACGGCCATCTGCGGCCAACGTACTCCGGCAACGGCAACTGCGGCCAGGATTAACACAACCAGTACCCGATCAATCAATACCGGCTGCCAAAAATTGGCAATCGTGGGGACCGCGACGGGCACCAGAAAAAAAAGAAAGCCTTCCACATACCGCCGCTGTTCCACCGCCCGAATTCCCGCCACGGCCGCGAGCAACACGGCGAAAAAAGTCACCATTAGCAAATACCGGCCCGGCTGGAATTGGGGCATGAGGCTCCACTTCCAATCCTCCAGCAACAGGTACGACAGCGCCGGACTCAGCGCACCAATCAAGGGTAGTGCCAAGCTGAAAATCTGCATCTCCGCGGGCAGTGTCTTCCGAACCCGCCATAGCGCCACCAGCGAAACAATCCACAGCAGCAGATAATGCTTCCACCAGGCCGCAATCCAGATCGATATCCAGTTGTAGCTGGCCCGCATCCGCTGCAGTTTCTCCAGTTCCGGGTCCACCTGTCCGAAGAAATCCTGATGATACGAGATGCCCGGCTGCACCCAGACGAATACTGCCATCAAAACGGCAGCGCCGGCCAGGACCGCGAGCGCACGATACTCGCGTCTCCAGAGCAACACGGCCGCGTAGACCAGGCAAAAGGCCAGCGCCGTCGGTGGATGGTAGAGGAAGCCAAGGCCAGCCGCCACCGCTGCCGGAGTCCAGCGTCGGTGCAGCATCAAACCCAGCGCGAGTATCAGCAGGGCGATGGCGAACCCGCGCGGCACCGGTTCGTATTCCACAGTCAACACGGCAGGACCGGTAATGGTAGCGCCCAGTGAAACCAGGGCTGCGAGCAGTGCGGCCATCCGGCCCGCCAGTCCCACGCCGGTGCCAATTAACAGGAGTCCGGCAATTCCCAGTGCCCGATAGACGAACTGCTGCCCCATCAGCACGCCTTCGAATCCAACTCCCGTGACCTTGCGCAGCGCGATCGCCACTTCGTCGTAAATGGTAAACGCGACATGCGGATTGATGGCCACGATGTCGCGAGTCAGCGCCGACGGATCCCAGAAATGCTCCAGAATCGGCAGATAGATTTGCGTATCGGATTGAAGAATTGTGTGGCCGGGAAAATAGAAGAAGCTGATCGACGTCAGTACGAAAACTACTGCGCCGAGCAGCCACTTCTCCGTCATTAGTTCGCCGGCGTCTTCTCGAGCTGCTGCTTGGCCCACATGCGGTTCGGATTCATTTCGAGCGATTTGGCCAGGGCTGTGCGCGCATCGGCATTGCGGTTCAGTTTACGCAGAGCAATCCCGAGCCACATTTTAGCCTCTGCCGATTTGGGATTCAATTCCAGCGCCTTTTCAAAATCCTTCACCGCCAGTTCCGGGCCGCCGCCAAACGCCGGCGGAAGATAATAATTGCCCACGCCCCGGCTCAGGTAGGCGGGTGCCGATTTCGGGTCCAGCTCAATCGCTTTATTGATGGAATCCAGTGCGCATCGCCCGTACTTCATGCCCAGCAGCGCATTCGCCGGAATCACCTGCCCGCACAATGTCCCCAACAGGCGATGATACTCGGCTTCCTGCGGTTTGAGGGCCACTGCCCGTTCGGCAGTCTTAATGCCTGCCTCCGCGACGGTCTTTGCTTGGCCCTTGTCTTTCAACTCAATCGCCACTTCGGCAAGATAAGATTGCGCCAATGCAAGCCTGTATTGCGCCGGAGCGTCGCTGGCCTGCTTTGCCGCGGCCGCCGACAAATCGGCAATCATCTTCTCCAGCGCCGGCCGATCCTGCCGGTCCCGTGCCGTTTCGAGTTCATTCGGCGCGGCGCCCCGCGCGCCGACCGCTAACGCCAGAAGAAATGCAATTCGCGTCTTCATAGAAGTTATAGACGCGCCACCCGCCTGTGAATGAGCAGAAAATACAGCCCCAGGCACGATAAAAGTACGCCGTTCACGCCGAGTACCATGGGCACCTTGAAAATGGGGACAAGGGCCCCAGTAATCAACGCGCCAATCGGCATACCGCCCCGAAATGCGACGTTATACACGCTCATTACCCGGCCGCGCATCTCATCCGGGGCAATCAATTGCACCAGCGAGCTGATCATGGAGAAAACCGCAATCAACGCCGCGCCGGCCAGGAACAGCAAAACGCAGGTCAAAATCAACGATTTCGACATGGCGAACGCCGTAATCAAAGCCCCAAGGACCACCAGCGTCACCAAAGTGGCCTGCCCCTTGTTCGGGATATGCCCGAACGCCGCTACCAGCAAGGCCCCAGCCACGGCACCCGCGCCGGAAGTACACAACAGAAGAGTGTAAGTGCTCGGCCCCTGGTGGAAGATATCCCGGGCTACGACGGGCAGGAAAACAATCAGCGGAACGCCAAGGAAGGTCATCAGAAACGCCAGCACAATGAGCGGCAGCATTTCTTCCTTCCCGCGGATGAATTTGATCCCTTCCTTCATGCTGCTGAGCAGGGAGACGCCCTGCTTTGCCATAATTGGCCGGATCTGCAACAAAAGCAGGGAAATGATCACGGCGACGAACGAGAATCCGTTGAGCGAAAAGCACCAGGCCGCCCCCAGACCGGTCAAGGCCAACCCGCCCAGCATCGGGCCGATCACCCGCGCCAGATTGAACTGAATGGAGTTCAAGGCAATCGCGTTCGGCAGATCTTTGGGTTCCACAAGGGTGGGAATCAATGCCTGGTACGCCGGGCCGCCAAATGCCTGCGCCAGTCCCACTACGAAGGACAGGGAGAGAATCTCCCACACTTGCACGGTGGAGAACGCGAATAGCGAAGCCAGAAAGAACGCGCAGGACATCTGTACCAGCTGCGACCCGATCAGCAGTTTTCTGCGGTCGAAGCGGTCCGCGATGACTCCACCCAGCAAAGAAAAGAGAAAAATGGGGATCTGCCCCAAGAACGAATCGAGTCCCAGGAGAAACGGCGAATTGGAAATCTGCAGCACCAGCCAGCTCTGCGCGACGGTCTGCATCCACGTACCGATGCTCGACGTGCAGGCGCCAATCCAGAGAAGCCGGAATTCGCGATATTGAAATGCCTTGAAGACTCGATTCAGCAAATCACAGGACCTGTTAAGGCAGCGGTTTTTGCCGGTGGATCAGGTGAACAATGTTCCCATCGCCATCCGCAAAAAACACAAGCCGGTTGCCCATGGTCTCGTAAGGCTCTGTGAGAAATTGCACATTTTGGCTCTTCAGTAGTTTGTGACCTTCATCGAAATCGTCCGTCATTATGGCCAAATGCCGGATGCCGACGTCTTTCATCTTGTTGGATCCGCGCTCGCCTTCAGACGGGATAATTTCCAGCATGCTGCCGTTCTTCGCCTTCACGAAGTAGTTGCCGGCATACTCGAAATTGATGTGGAATTCCAGGTGGTCCACATACCACTGCGCTAGCTTCTTAGGGTCGGGCGATGCAATCGCCGTATGCTCCAGTCCATTGAACATACGGTGAGTTTAACAAACCGCGCTGCGGAGCCGTCAATAAACTTCGAAGCTGAACGTCTGGTTTGAACCTTCGGGCGAAAGCGTGTACTGCCCGTTCTCCAGCGTTTGGTCCACTTCCACTTTCCACAGATTATCGGCCAGCCGCGTGGCGTTGAGATAGATCTGCTTCGGAGCGTTCCTCTGTTTCTTCTGCGCGATGACCACTTCACGATTGCCGTTCTTCACGTCCATCTTGAAGGCCGCCAGCCTTTCGGCCGACAGCTTGTCGGTACGAATAATGAAGATGGGTTCGGCCAGCGGGGTCTTGGCGCGCGCCGTGGCGCCGGGAATCACGGCTATCGTTGCGTCCTTTCTTGTTTCCTCGCGCGCCTCGACTGCTTCAGTTTCCACCAGCGTATCGGCGTGCAAAAGATAAGGGATATCCGCTTTCGGAGGCTTTGGGCCCAGGTACTTGTCCGCTGCCGTCAATCCCAACGGCAAACTCAAAGCAGCAGCCAGCAAAAGAAGAGCGCGCATAATCTCCATTCTACCGACGCGAGAGCGATTCGTTACGTTCCTCAATCGTTACCAGTAGCCGCTGCGTTTCGAGCTCGTCCACCGGTTTGCTCAGCAGGAACCCATCGCTGCCCTTGAACGCCCGCGAAACCTCAGGGTCCTGCCCTTCTGCCATCAACACAAAAGCGCCAATCAGCCTGCGGATGCGGTCTAGAAATTCCACCCAGTTCATCCCAGGCAGACGTACCGAGCAAAAAGTGATGTCGAAGCGCAGCCGCTGCGCCAGCTCAATGGCCTCTTCGGCGCTGCTGACCGGCACCACTCTGTGTCCCCGCGCGCTCAAATACCCAAGCAGCGTGCGTTGTGTGGGCGCTTCCGGCTCCACAATCAGAATGGTCAGCGCCTGTCCGCTGCGGCGCGAAGTGTCGATGGTATCGTCCAGACCGCGCTGCGAAAATTGGTGCAGCGGTAATTCCACTTCAAAACGCGCGCCGGTAGGCAGATTGTTCAGCAGGCGGATCTCGCCTCCGTGACCGTGGATAATCGCGCGGCAGACCTGCAGGCCCAAATCGCTGCTGCTGGGCTGATCGTCGAACGGATCGCCCCGTTCGGCAACCTGTGTATGATCCGAATAGTCGATCATCATTCGCACATGCCGCCCGATCACGCGGCTGGAGACGGCAATCGTCTTTACGGGCGACTCGGCCAGCGACTGCTCGGCATGCACCAGCAGATTCAGCATCACCTGTTCCAACTGGCTTTGATTGCCCAACACCAGCTGGCTTCCCTCCGGCAGGTTATCGCGCACTTGCAGACCCTTTAGATTCCACTCGCGCTCACGAAACTCCATCAGGCTGCTCAGCACCCCGTTAACATTCAGAGGCTTCGTTTCGGTTTGCTCAGGGTCTACAAAGGAGACCAGCCGCCGCACGATCTCCGAGCCGCGGTGCGCTTCAAAGCAGATCTCCCGCAGATCCCCTTCCGGCAGGCTCCCCGGACGCACCATCAGAATCCGGCTCGCCAGCCGGTCAATCGCATCCAGCGGACGCCGCAGTTCGTTGGCCACTCCGGAAATCAACTGTCCCGCGGCAGCCATCTTTTCGCTGCGCAGAAGTTGCTCCCGCATGGATTGCTGCTCCTGCAGCTTCAGTGACGTGGCAACCTGGTTGGCCAGATGCTGCAGGCTCACCTGTTCATCCGCGCTGGTATTGCGGCCCTTCGCTTCATATTTCACAACCATCACGCCCAGTAAATCCTGTTGCGCGAACATCGGGACGAACAATACCGCCTTCGGAAGGTCCTCGTCAGGCTCACCCTGAAGAATCGGGCTCCTTCTGGTATCGGGAACATGCAGCAGGGTGCGGTTTCGAAAGCTTAAAGCCACAGCCGAAGCAAACTGCCCCGTGGGCGCCTGAATGCTATGCGACCGTGGTTCGGGGTCCGATGCCGTGGGCACGCGATCCAGGGTCCCGGTGCTCCGGGTATACAGGTAGAGACAGACGTCGCTCGCGCGGAGCATCTTGGCGAGGCTGTCGTGCAGTTTTTTGGAGATCTCAGCCGGGGTATTCGCGGAGATCGCTTCCTCCGCCAATGTGGTCATTGTCCTGAGCCTGCGCCGTTGATCGGACATCGCTCGTTCGCGGATCCACCACAGGCCGAGAGCCAGTCCTACAACGATCAGGCCCAGCAGCAAGCCTTCCGGGGGCACGATCCAGCCTTTGTCCAACAGCTTCACGGCGGCCGCATCGCCAATCAGGATCTGGAACAAACGGTCGTGAGGAGGAACCGGACAATACTGAGAGCTGAACCCGATCACGCTGACGCGGTCTCCCGGCGCGAACCGGCTCAAGCCGATCCCGTTCGATCTGGAGTCGCGCGGCAGGAAGACGCGGATCGGAACCTCGCGCGGACTGCCAATGAGAATCACATCTCCGCCGGAGTTGTCTCCCGTGGTGATCACGGTGCTGTCCACTACGATCAATGTCCCCAGAGTGTCAAAGCCGTTGAGGTCGGATACCGTAACGCGCCGCGCTGCAGGAGGAGCAACCCGCCCGATGGTATAAATATTCCTCGGCTGTAACACGGGAAGTCCTGCGCGGTTCGCCAGCAAACCCTCTACTCCGATATGATCGCCGGGTTCCAGCGTGGCGAACAGCTCATCGGTACCTTCGAGCGTCAAACCATGACCACCGCCGTCCTGAATCACCATGTGGGTGTAATCCCGCAAATGGATGGGACGCGCCGCCACTACGCCTTCAACCGAGACCTGCTGCCCTTCAAAGACGGGAGCATAACTGGGCTGACGTCTTGAACTGGCCTGTTCAAGAGACACTTTGGCGGGCTGCGCCGCGAGCGCGGCAGCGAATGAGAGGGCGATCAGACTGACGCAGAGACGGCGATGGATTGAAGCCATGGTTCTAATCCGGCATCGAGAAAGTCGGGAACCGTAAAGTCCACACCCGGCAGCTTCGGCAACGTCGTAGTCAACCCGGCAACCCGCATGCCTGCCGCCCGCGCCGCTTCAACCCCCGTCAACGAATCCTCGAAAACGACACAATTTCCTGGCGGCATACCCAATCGGCCCGCCACTTTCAAATAAATATCCGGATGCGGCTTCGGCAGACGCACTTCATGCCCGCTGACCACAGACCGAAAGTACTTTCTTATATTAGTACCATGTAGTACGAGTTCTACGTTAGCCGGTTCGCCGTTGGTGGCTAATCCGATGGGCAAATCCTGGTGACGCTCCAGAAACTGGATCACCCCGGGTACCATATGCTGGTGAACTTTCGGGCCCATCATCTCTCGATAGAGCTGCTCCTTGCGTGCTCCGTGTTCTAAAACTTCCTCTTCCGTCAGTGCGATGTCTTGGAAGAAATCGCGTACGATTGCATCGTTCCGCTTTCCCAGCATTCGCTCTTCGATTTCAGAAATTTCAACTCCCTGCTGCCTCAAATACACCAGCCACGCCTCGGAATGAGTGGCGGTGGAATTTATCAACACACCATCCATATCGAAAATAAGAGCCAAACCCTTTAGGAGCATCGGCAAATCACTGAAAAATAGACCACCCGCCGAACGATCCTTCAAACACCGATTCGTTCACCGGACGCCGCCCGCTTTGCACTTCCCGAACCCGCTCCCGGTCCGTCAGGTCTTCCACCCGGCCGGGATATCCGATGGATATCATCGCCTCCACAGCGTATTCCACCGGCACTCCAAGCTCCAAACGCGCCCGCTCGTAGTCAAATCCGGCCATTCCATGAATCACAAGTCCCAGGGCTACGCCCTCGAGCGCCAGACTCATCCAGGCCGCACCGGTATCGTAGGAATGCGTAGGCGAAGGACGGCCATTGTCGAAGATTTTTTTTGATAAGACCACAACCAGGGCGCCCGCTCGCACACACCAGCTCTTGTTTCCTTCGGCCAGAAAATCGTAAAATGTGGCAAAAAAAGGAGTGCCTCTCCGCGCATAAATGAATCGCCAGGGCTGGCCATTGGCGGAAGAAGG